>NZ_JBNHFW010000002.1:0-292736 GCF_059090685.1 Arthrobacter sp. Y3225209 | reverse complement strand
GTGCCGGCCGGCCAGCCACGCGGCGGCCGCGGTACTGCCGGCCACCAGCAGCATACCGATGGCTGCGGTGCCGCCGGGCCCGGTGCTGACACCCCAGGCAGCAGTCAGGAGAACGCCAAGAAAGGCAATAAAGCCGGTCCAGAACAGGCTCTCACCGTCCCGTTTGCGCAGCGCCCGGTCCAGACCGGCAGCGCCGGCTGCCAGCACACCGGCGAGCAGCAGCAGCGGCAGGACGAGGGTCGGGCCAGCCTCGGGCATGTCGGCTCCTTTCCTTGCGTTTCCTGCCTCCATTGCACCTAACCCGGAGGCAAAGGTCAATGGCGGACCCGTCCGTCCCGAAGCGCCGGAACCGGGATACCAAGTATGCTGACAGCTGGATTCTTTTCCATGTCCAAGGACCACCACCCGCGCCAAAAGTGCCGGAGACGTAAGGAAAGCAATGAAGATTCCCGCCCCCCGAGGGCGCGTCAGCGCCACCCTGCTCGACCTGCTCACCAGTACCACCCGGAACGAGGGGTATCCGTCCCTGGTTGCTGCCGTTGAGGAGTCACTGGCCGCCGGCACGGACCTCCTGCGCGACGAGGACCTGCAGCTGACCCTCTTCTGCCTGTACGAACTGCACTACAGCGGACTGGAGGGCGTGGAGGATGCGGCTGAGTGGGATCCGCAGCTGATCGCCATCCGGTCCCGGCTGGAAGCCGCGTTTGAAGCAGTACTGCGGGATATCGTGCCGGTTCCCGAGCTCCCGGCTCCCAGGAGCGAGGACGTGGCGGCTACGCTCTTCAGCCTTGCCGCAGAGGACAGCGGACCCGACGTGTCCCGCTACGTTGCCGGCAAGGCAAGCGTGGAGCAGCTGAGGGAGTTCCTGATCCTGCGCTCCATCTACCAGCTCAAGGAAGCGGACCCGCACAGCTGGGTCATCCCCCGCCTGCCGGCCGGCCGGGCAAAGGCCGCGCTAATTGAAATCCAGGCCGACGAGTACGGCGGCGGCCGCCCCGAACGGATGCATTCGAAGCTTTTCGCCACCACCATGGAGGGCCTTGGCCTCAACGCCGGGTACGGCTACTACATTGACGAGGTGCCCGCGCTCACGCTGGCTTCCTCCAATGCCATGTCCCTCTTTGGCCTGAACCGGCGGCTGCGCGGCGCCATCGCCGGACACCTCGCGGCGTTTGAAATGACTTCCTCGATTCCCAACTCGTTTTATGCCCGCGGTTTCCGCCGGCACGGATTCGACGACAACGTCACCTACTACTTTGACGAGCATGTGGAGGCCGACGCCGTCCACGAGCAGATAGCCGCCCGGGACCTGGCGGGCGGACTCGCCGAAGCGGAACCCGAACTGCTGGGTGACATCATCTTCGGTGCCGCCAGCGTCCTGGCCATCGATGCCCTGCTGGGTGAGGAGCAGCTCACTGCGTGGAAGGCCGGGGAATCAGCTCTGCTGCGGCCGCTGCAGGGAACGCAGGACAATGCTCCGGACACCGCCGCCTCCGCCGCGCTGGCCGCGGCGGCCATGGCCGGCGGTGTGACCCCGTGACCGCTGCTGAACCCCGGGAGCCGGTCCGCGGGGACCAGGACCTTCCCGCACCTCAGGACCTCCCCGCTTCCAAGGGACCTGCCGCCCCGGCGTCCATAGTTGCCTATCCGAACGGACCGCTGCTGGTCCGGGGCGACTTTGAAATTGTCACTCCCGACGGCGTTCCACTGCCGCGGGACCGCGAAACCGTGGCCCTGTGCCGCTGCGGCGGGTCAGCCATCAAGCCGTACTGCGACGGTACGCACAAACTGATGAAGTTCGACACCACCCGCCGCCGGCCCGTGCCCAAACCGGCCCGGAAGGCTGCAGAGGACGCCGCTGCACCGGCGGAAGACTGAGACCGGACGTACCCGGGCTCCCCGTTGCCGCGCGAGAGTTTATAAACAGGAGCATAAAAAAGAACGGCCCGTTTTCACGGGCCGTTCTTTTTCGTATCGGGAGTGCGCCCAGCAGGGCTCGAACCTGCGACCCACGACTTAAAAGGACGTTGCTCTACCAACTGAGCTATAGGCGCTCCCACCGGTCCGGAGGCGAATGCCGCGGACCGACTGTCCCACTTTATCGCACACGGCACAGATCGCGGAAAACCTGGCTCCGGATGGATTGCCGTTGCCGGACCCGGGACCGGCGGACGTCGGAGACAGTCCCGCAGCGCGGCCGCCGGGTGCACCGGAAGACGCCTCGATTCTGCGGATTGGCGGGAGTATTCTCAAATTATGAGTGAGTCCAATTCAATGCCGCGCCATCACAAGCCAAAGCCCCTTGCACCCGTGGACTTCGCCAACTTCCCCGGTGGAGCCGATCCGGCCCGCGTCTCGGAGGCCGCCCATCTGGCCGCCCAGGCACTGGTCCACCACGGCCGCGAGAGCACCGATCCGGAAGTCACCCGCCGATTGGTTGAACTCGCAGACCAGCAGGGCGTCGAAGCCGTCGCCGAGATGTGGGCCGAAAGTCCGGCCCGTTCGCTGCCCGGCGCGCTCTGGCGGCTCTACGCCCTGCGGGCGGCCATCCAGCAGAATCCGGAACGGGTGGCCGCGTTTTACTCCGCCGGCAAAGACGTTGCCCAGGTATCCAAGGTGGTTGCCGGCGTCGCCGAACCTCTCGGCGCAGACGAGGTGCGGGCCATGGCAGACACCATCCTCTCCGGCGCCTTCGAAGGCGAATTCGACGTCGCACTGGAGCGTTTCGCTGCCTTCTGCCGGGTGGTTGCCCTGGGGCAGACGAACCACGCCGACTCCTCCGAGGCCTCCAACGGCAACCGCGCCACCATGCTCACCCGTAATGCCCGGCAGCTGGTGCGCACCGCAGAGGATCTGGAGCACTCAGCCGCTGCCTGGCGGCGGGGCGAACTGGACTGAGCCGACTGCAGGAGCCCCTTGCCATGGCGCTCGTCACACCTCAGCGGCTGCACCAGGGCCCGTGTTGACATCGCCGGGCAGGCGTAGAAAACTGAAATTGGTGTCGGACTGCGGAACCCCCGGGCTTCAACTCTGAGCCGCTTCGAGCGGCCTTCCGCCGAGAGGCGCTCCCGGTCCGGCACCGTTACATTTCCTCATCGGGGATCAGCGCGCCTCTGCCGCACCTTTAGCCCGATCCACGGCCTCCCATCGGATATTCTGAGGCAGTGAGAACCTTCGTGCAGGATCCTCCTTCCGCGGACGAATTGCGTCCGGCGTGAAACTTCGACTTTTCCCGCAGGAAAACGCGGGCCTGGAGCTGCTTTCGCGCATGGCCTCCCAGCTGCTGCGCGGCACGGGCGTGATGGCCGAAATCCTGGGCGCCGACCCGGAAGACTTCGACCGCCTCACCGAGCAGCTGCACCAGATCGATGCTGAGACCACGGACCTGCACTTCGCTTTGCTCACCCAGATGCGGACCAGCTTCATCAACCCCCTCCCCCGGGAAGACCTCTACGAGCTTTCCCTGATTCTGATGTCGGCCATGGAATGCCTGGACGCATCAGCCGAGACGGTCTCCCTCTATAAACTCACCGGGGTTTCCGGCCGCGCCTCCGAACAGTTGGAAGTGATCGGCCGGCAGGCGGAGCTGACGGCCTCGGCCATGCGCAGGCTGGCTTCGCTCGAGGACCTGGAAGAGTACTGGATCGAGATGCTGCGGCTTGCCCGGCGGGCCGAACGCACCCGCCGGATCTGGGTTGCGGAACTGATGCGTGAGCACAAACCCATGCCCTATGCCCGGCACCGGGACCTCGCTGACCGTCTTTCCGGCACCGCCACCCAGCTTCGCCGAGCTGCCACGTTCGTGGGCGGCGTCCTCGTGCGGGAATCCTAGGGTGGCGTTCTTCCTCCTGTGCGCCGTTGTACTGCTGGCCGGCGCCTACGCCTTCCTCAACGGCTTTCATGATGCCTCCAATTCCGTGGCGACGTCAGTGCGCACCCGCGCACTGACCCCCACGGTGGCCATCGCCCTGGCGTCCGCCTTCAACTTCCTGGGGGCGCTGGTCAGTACCGCCCTGGCCGTGGCCCTGACGGTCCGTTTTGTGGAACTGCCCGAGGGTCCGCAGGGGCTGGGCATCCTGATCGCGGGGCTTACGGCCGCCTGCGGCTGGGGTATCTGGACCTGGTGGCGGCGAATGCCTTCCTCCTCCACCCACGCGCTCGTGGGCGGAGTGGTGGGCTCAGGGGCGGCCTCAACCCTGGTGGGCGGGCAAAACATTGCCGGGTCTTCCCGCGTGATCTGGGAACAGCTTGCGCTGCCTCTGCTGCTGTCCCCGGTGATCGCCTTCGCCCTGGCCTACCTATTGGTTTTCCCCGCCACATGGCTGATGCGGTACAGCTCGCCCCGCCGCGGTGACGCCGGGAACCGGATTGCGCAGTCCGTCTTCACCTCCGTCTTCTCCCTGGGCCACGGGATCCAGGACGGACAGCGGACCATGGCCGTGGTGGTGCTCGCCCTGCTGGCGGCGGGTGAAACCACCGATGCGGGCATACCGACATGGGTCCAGGTTTCCGCTGCCCTGGCGTTGGCGGCCGGCACACTCTGCGGCGGCTGGCGGATTACCCACACCCTGGGCCACCGCCTGGTGCGAATGGATCCGCTGCGCGGCATGAGCGCCCAGGCGGTGAGTTCCTCCATGCTGTTCCTGGGCGCCTTCTGGCTGCATATCCCGCTGTCCAGCACCCAGACCATGGCCTCCGCCATTGTGGGCGCCGGAGCCAACCAGCGGTTCGCCACCGTGCGGTTCATTCCGCTGCGGGAAATCCTGGTCACCTGGCTGACCACTGCACCGGTGACCGCGGTCCTGGGCGGGATTCTGTTCCTGGCGCTGAGCCCCCTGCTGTAGGGGTTATCCGAAGCGGCCGGAGACGTAGTCCTCGGTGGCCTTCTCTGCCGGGTTGCTGAAGATAACCGGGGTGTCGGCGTACTCAATCAGCCGGCCGGGCTGGCCGGTGCCCGCAATGTTGAAGAACGCCGTCTTGTCCGAAACCCGCGCAGCCTGCTGCATATTGTGCGTCACGATCACCACCGTGTAATCGCTCTTGAGCTCCTCGATGAGGTCCTCGATGGCGAGGGTGGAGATGGGGTCCAGTGCCGAGCAGGGCTCATCCATCAGGATGACCTCGGGTGAGACGGCAATCGCGCGTGCAATGCACAGGCGCTGCTGCTGGCCACCCGATAGCCCCGACCCGGGCTTATCCAGCCGGTCGCGGACCTCTTTCCACAGGTTGGCGCCGGTCAGGGAACGTTCCACCAGATCATCAGCGTCCGCCTTGGAAATGCGCTTGTTGTTCAGCTTCACGCCTGCCAGCACGTTGTCCCGGATGGACATGGTGGGGAACGGGTTGGGCCGCTGGAAAACCATTCCGACGTGGCTGCGCACGGTCACGGGATCCACTCCCGGACCGTACAGGTTTTCGCCGTCGAGCAGCACTTCGCCTTCAACCCGGGCGCCGGGCAGGACCTCATGCATCCGGTTCAGGGTGCGCAGGAAGGTGGACTTGCCGCAGCCGGACGGGCCGATGAACGCGGTGACGGAGCGGGGTTCAATGTTGATATTGACGTCCTGGACGGCAAGGAAGTTGCCGTAGTAGACATTCAGGTCTTTGACGTCGATGCGCTTGGACATGTGTTCCTTTGGGGTAAGTCGCGGCAGGGCTTAGCGGGAGGTCCGGGGGGCGAAGATCCGGGCGATCAGGCGTGCGGCCAGGTTCAGCAGCATCACCATCAGGATCAGGATCAGCGCCGCAGCCCATGCCCGCTGGGTGCTGGGATCCGTGTTCGTGGGCGAGGTGGGGCTCATCAGCTGCCGGTAGATGAACGTGGGCAGGGTGCTCATCCAGCCGGCAAAGGCATTGAAGTTGATGGTGTTCACAAAACCGGCCGTCACCAGCAGCGGGGCGGTTTCGCCGATGACGCGGGCAATGGCCAGGGTTACGCCGGAGGCAATGCCTGAAATGGCCGTTGGCACCACCACTTTCAGGATGGTCCGCCATTTCCGCACACCCAGGGCATAGGAGGCCTCGCGCAGTTCATTCGGAACAATCTTCAGCATTTCCTCGGTGGAGCGGACCACCACCGGGATCATCAGTACCGACAGGGCGACGGCGGCCACGAAGCCGGTGCGGGTGCCCGGGCCAAACACGAGTCCGAAGAAGGCAGCGGCGAACAGGCCGGCCACGATCGAGGGGATGCCGGTCATCACGTCAACGAAGAAGGTGATGGCCCGCGAGAGGGCACCGCCGCGGCTGTATTCCACGAGGTACACGGCGGCCAGCAATCCCACCGGTACGGAAATCACGGTGGCCCAGAAGGTGATCAGCAGGGTGCCCACAATGCCGTGGTAGACACCGCCCAGGACCGGGGAACCGTCCTGGACCGTGGCGTTGTCCACTGCGCCGGTCATTCCGCCCATGGACGTGAGGAGGAAATCCGGGTTAAGGCCGGGCAGGCCCCGGACCAGGACGGTGAAGATGACCGAGACCAGCGGCAGCAGCGCCAGCAGGAATGCCCCGTAGACCAGGTTCGTGGCGAGCCGGTCCACGGCGTGGCGGCGGCCCTCCACCATCCAGGTCACGGCGGTGCCGCCGATAACGAAAATGAGCGCCGTGAAAATGGTGAAGGCAGCCACGGAAAAACCGATAAGGGCGGAGATTGCCGCGCCCAGGACAACCGCTACGGCCAGGATGACCCATGGCATGTAGCGCGGCAGCCGGTTCTTGGTCAGCATTGCTCCGGGCCGGTTCAGTACGGAGGGTGATTCGAGCATCAGTTGGCTCCCGAGAATTCTTTGTGGCGGCTGATAATCCAGCGGGCAATGACGTTCACTGCCAGGGTGATCAGGAACAGCACGAGTCCGGCGGCGATCAGTTCGGAGAGACGCAGCCCGAACGCCTCAGGGAAGTTCAGGGCAATCTCCGCGGCAATGGTCTGGTTGCCGGGGCGGATCAGGCTGGCAATCAGGCCGCCGGAGGAAAGCACCAGTGCCACTGCCATGGTCTCACCGAGGGCACGGCCCAGGCCCAGCATCACTGCGCTGATCACGCCGGGGCGGGCGAAGGGGAACACGGCCATCCGGATCATTTCCCAGCGGGTGGCGCCCATGGCCTGGGCTGCCTCTTCATGCAGTTTGGGAGTCTGCAGGAAGATCTCGCGGGTCAGCGACGTAATGATGGGCAGGACCATCACGGAGAGCACAATGCCTGCCGTGAGCATGGTCTTGCCTGTCTGGCTTGCGGGCCCGGAGAACAGCGGGATCCAGCCCGCGTTCTCGGCGAGCCAGTTGTACGGTCCCACCAGGGCGGGGGCCAGCACTGTCATACCCCAGGCGCCGTAGACCACCGAGGGGATGGCCGCGAGCAGGTCCACCAGGTAGCCCAGCCCCTGCGCCAGGCGGCGGGGCGCGTAATGGGAGATAAACAGCGCGACGCCGATCCCCACCGGGGTGGCGATCAGCAGTGCTATCGCCGCGGCAATGACGGTGCCGATGACCAGCGGCAGAATGTACTTGCCGAAGCCGCCGCCTCCGGAGATGTCGGACGGGTCGGCCAGGAAGGTCGGCAGCGCCTGCCACATCAGGAACACGGCCACGCAGAAGAGCACAAAGAGGATCAGGCACCCGGCTGCCACCGTGATGCCGGAGAAGATCTTGTCTCCGGCACGGCCGGCGCCGCCCTCACCAGTTATTGACTTGCTCGACAATGCTCAGACCCTTCGACGGTGTTGCGGGCTTTTCTATCAGTTTAGGTACTTTGCCCGGCCGGGCGGACCGGCTCCCCCGCCCGCGAACGGGGGAACCGGAGATAAACGCGGCGTTTAGGACCGGACGCTGATGGTCTCCAAGGCTTCGACAGCGCGTTCACGCAGAGCCGCGGAGAGCGGCGCGCTTCCGGTTGCCTCCGCTGCTGCCGCCTGTCCTTCCTCACTGACAACGTAGTCCCCGAAGGCACGGACAAGATCCACCGTCTCCTGGTCCTCGTAGCCGGTGCAGAATATGTGATAGCTCACCAGGACCACCGGGTAGGCCCCGGATTCCGCGGTGTCCCGGTCCAGCTGCATGGCCATGTCGGCAGCCGGACGGTTCCCGCCGGTGACCGGCGTGGAGGATTCGACGGCGAGTGCCGCTGCTTCGGCGCTGACGGGCACGTAGTTCCCGCCCACCTCTACCCGGACGGTCCCCAGATTCCCGGCGGCGGAGGCATCCGCGTAGGTAATCCCGCCTTCCGTAGCGGTCACGGTTGAAATGACGCCGCCCGTGCCGGATGCGTTTTCACCGTTTGGCAGTCCGGCGGGCCATTCGCCGGAGGGCTTCTCCGTCCAGATCTCCGGAGCGGCGGCGGCAAGGTATTCGGTGAAGTTCTTGGTGGTTCCGGATTCGTCACCGCGGTGCACCGCGGTGATGGGAGTATCCGGCAGGCTGACGCCCTCATTCTGCGAGGCGATGGCCGGATCATTCCAGACCGTGATGTCACCCCGGAAGATGGCTGCCAGGGTGTCGGCGTCGAGATTCAGTTCACTGATGCCCTCCAGCTGGAACGCCACGGCAATCGGAGAGATATATGCGGGGATGTGCAGGGCGCCCTCCGGTCCGCAGACTTCCTCCGCGGCTGCGGCTTCTTCCTCATCCAAGTAGGCGTCGGAACCGGCAAACTGCACCCCGCCGGCCAGCAGCGCCTCGCGTCCGGCACCCGAGCCGTCCGGGGAGTACTGAACGGCAGCCTGCGGATTGGCTTCGCCGAAACCGGCGATCCAGGCCTGCATGGCCGAGTCCTGGGAACTGGCGCCGGCGCCCGAGAGGGTGCCCGCTACCGTGCTTTCCGAAGCCGCAGCGGGAGTGGAGGCGGGCGCTGCACTGTCCGTGCCGCAGGCTGCCAGGGCAAGCACGGCAACAGCGGATACTGACAGCAAAGAGGTGGTACGGCCGAGATTCTGAACCAACACGCTTTTCCCTTTCGAGGGTGGTGGGGCGCGGATGCGCCGGGAGGCTGGCCGCGCGGACGCTTCCGCTGTTGCGAAAGTCGCTGCACGTTCCTTCCCAAGCGTGGCTAAGCAAGGTGAACGGAAAGTTAACGGGGGCGGGGGAACCGTGGAACATCAGGGTCACCTCCATCCCGGTTACAGCCGGAAGTAACCGCGCCCACAGGTTCCGGTACCTCGCCCTAGACTGGGTCCATGCCCCAACGCAGCTCCTTCGCCAAAAGCCGGGGTTTCCTGCGGAACCGTGTCCGGGTGGGCCTGCAGCGAAGCCGGCATTCGGTCTTTCCCGCCCTGCAGATGACCGTCTGCGCCGTGGGCGCCTATGCCTTTGCCGAGTATGTACTTGGCCACGAAGGTCCGCTGTTCGCAGCCACCGCGGCCCTGATCTCGCTCGGTTTCTCACGCGAACCGCGTACCCGCCGGGTACTGGAAGTGGGAATCGGCTGCACCCTGGGCATCACCGTCGGTGAAATCCTGCTGACGCTGCTCGGCGTGGGGCTGATCCAGGCCGCCGTGGTGCTGTTCACCTCCGTGATGCTCGCGCGCTTCCTGGACCGCGGCGTCATCTTCACCACGCAGCTGGCCCTGCAGTCGCTGCTGGTGGTGTTGCTGCCGGCCCCCGACGGCGGCGTTTTCACCCGCAGCGTGGATGCCATTGTGGGTGGCGTCTTCGCCCTTGTGGTCACCATGCTTGCCCCGCGGGATCCCCGGCGCGAGCCCAAATCCAACATCCGGGAACTGCTGCACGAGCTCTCGGCGGTCCTGCGCCAATGCTCCGAGGCGATCGCCAAGAGCGATTCCACCGTCGCCTGGCATGCACTGGTCCGGGCACGCAATACCCAGCCCCAGTTGGACACCCTGGCCCGCAGCGTCCGGGATGCCAGGGAAATTGCCCGCATTTCCCCTGCCTACCGGCGGTATCTGGCAGAGCTCGGTGATTTGCGCGGCTCTATCGGCTTCCTGGACCTGGCGGTGCGCAACAGCCGGGTCTTTGCGCGCCGAACGACGTCGGTCATCAACCACGCCTCGCTCAACGACGAGGCGATCGAAAACGTCGCCGAGGTCGTCAACGACACGGCCGACGCCGTCGACATCCTGGCCCGGGCGCTCGGCGGCGGGGAAGGCAATGACGCCAGGCTGCGCCATCTGCGCCAGGCACGCAACGAACTGGCCGCCGTGGGCAGCCGGTTGCATCCCAAGGCGCTGGGCATCACTGACCTGCAGGGTGATGCGCTGATCATGCTCTTCCGCCCCCTCGTGGTGGATCTGCTCGAATCCACCGGACTCACCCATGAAGAGGCGGTCACGTACCTCTCGGAGATCTAGCCGCCGGCTGGCCGAAGCACCGAACGGGCATCCGGCAGCCGGTTCCTATTCCCGTCGGTACTGTCCTCCATTTCCGTAACTGCGCGGCTTCGTACGCCGCGGGACTGTCGGTGCCGCGGGATAGCCTGAAGATATGGCAACAAAGACTGCACGGCCGAAGGCCGCCAATTACCGCTGCTCGGAATGCGGCTGGACCACGGCTAAATGGGTGGGCCGCTGCGGCGAGTGCCAGGCCTGGGGAACCGTGGAGGAAGCCGGGGAGGTCCTGGCCCGCACTACGGCCGCCACGGTGGTTGCCCGGCCCGCCCTGCGGATCGGTGACGTGGATGCCACCACGGCCGCCTACCAGGCCACCGGTGTGGGCGAACTGGACCGGGTACTCGGCGGCGGGCTGGTCCCGGGGGCGGTGATCCTGCTGGCCGGCGAGCCGGGCGTGGGTAAGTCCACCCTGCTCCTTGACGTTGCGGCACGCGTGGCTGGTGCCGGCCGTGATGTCCTGTACGTGACCGGCGAGGAATCCACCGCACAGGTGAAACTGCGCGCTGAACGCATCGGTGCCGTGTCCGATCACCTGTACCTAAGTGCCGAAACCGACCTTGGGCAGGCGCTGGGCCAGGTGGAGCAGGTGTCTCCGGGACTGCTGATTGTGGACTCGGTCCAGACTCTGAGCAGCACCGCAGTGGACGGCAGCGCCGGCGGCGTCAGCCAGGTCCGGGAGGTAGCCGCATCCCTGATCAATGCTGCCAAAACGCGGAACATGACCACCCTGCTGGTAGGGCATGTGACCAAGGACGGTTCCATTGCGGGTCCCCGGCTGCTGGAGCACCTGGTGGACGTCGTCTGCCAGTTCGACGGCGATCGGCATTCCCGGCTGCGCCTGCTGCGGGCGGTCAAGAACCGTTACGGACCCACGGATGAGGTTGGCTGTTTTGACCTGACCGAAGACGGCATTGAAGGACTCGCGGACCCGAGCGGGCTCTTCGTTTCCCGGACCAAGGATCCGGTTTCCGGCACCTGCATCACTGTGACGCTCGAGGGCAAGCGTCCGCTGGTCGCCGAGGTGCAGTCCCTGGTCGCTGAGACCGGCAACGCCCAGGCAAGGCGTGCCACCAGCGGCGTGGATTCCTCCCGGGTGGCCATGCTGCTTGCTGTCCTGCAACAGCGGGCGTCAATGAGCCTGGCCAAGGATGACAGCTATGTATCCACGGTGGGCGGCGTAAAACTGGGTGAGCCGGCGACGGACCTGGCGGTGGCGCTGGCCGTAGCCTCGGCAAAAATGAACAAACCGCTCCCGGCACAGCTGATTGCCTTCGGCGAGGTAGGCCTGGCCGGCGAGGTACGCCCGGTCCCGGGGATCGGGCGGCGCATCAACGAGGCCGAACGCCTCGGGTTTACGCACGCAGTGGTGCCTGCCTCTCCCAGCGGGCCCGGGAACATTCCGTCCGGTTTCAAGGTCCGCGAGGTCTCCACCCTGGCAGAGGCGCTTGAGCTGCTCTTTTAACCGTGCCCCCTCCGGCGCTGCTGCGGTTGCTTCTTACGCCCCGCCCCGCCAGGAGGGACGTGCCGGTGCGGCCGGCGTGGGGGCAGTGTACGGGAATCGCACACTAGTATAGGGACGGGCAAGTCTTGCCCGGAAAGCTCAGGGCCCACGGGCCGGAAGGAAGTGACCATGGCCCGCAGCCCGGAAGACGCATTGAAGGCCACTCTGGCCCGGGTTGCTCCCGGAACCGAACTCCGCGACGGTCTCGAACGCATCCTCCGCGGCCGCACCGGTGCCCTGATTGTGCTTGGTATCGACCGGACGGTGGATTCCATCTGTTCCGGCGGGTTTGATATCGGCATTGAGTTCTCCCCGACCAGGCTGCGGGAGCTGGCGAAGATGGACGGCGCCATTGTCTGCGACCGCGATGCCAGGAACATCCTGCGCGCCGCCGTGCAGCTGGTCCCGGACCACACCATCGAAACCCATGAGTCGGGCACCCGCCACCGGACGGCCGAACGCGTCGCCATCCAGACCGGCTTCCCGGTGATTTCGGTCAGCCAGTCAATGCAGATCATCCAGCTGTATATCGGCGGACTGCGCCACGTGCTGGAGGGTTCCGAACCCGTGCTGGCCCGCGCCAACCAGGCACTGGCCACCCTTGAGCGTTACCGCGCCCGGCTGGACCAGGTCACCAACTCCCTCTCCGCCCTGGAAATCGAGGCCATGGTGACGGTCCGCGATGTTGCCGTGACCCTGCAGCGCCAGGAAATGGTCCGCCGCATCTCGGAGGAAATCTCCCAGTACGTCCTTGAACTCGGCGTCGACGGCCGGCTGCTGTCCCTGCAGCTTGAGGAACTGACCACCGGGCTCGGCCCGGGCAGCGAAATGATCCTGCGGGACTACGCGGACCTGAATGACGGGCAGCGGAACCTCGAGGAGCAGATCGCCACGCTGCAGAACATGAGCTCCTCGGAAATGGTGGACCTGGGCAAGATCGCCTCCGTTGTGGGCTTCCAGCCCGGTCAGGACTCCCTCGAGGCTGTGGTTCAGCCGCGTGGTTACCGGCTGCTCAGCAACATCAAATCCGTTCCGCCGGCGGTATCCAACCGGCTGGTGGACCACTTCGGCGGTCTGCAGAACCTGATGGCTGCGAACATCGATGACCTGATGACCGTTGACGGCATCGGCGAACAACGTGCCCGGACCGTGCGTGAGGGACTGTCCCGGATCGCGGAAACCAGCCTGCTCGACCGGTTTATGTAGCCCGCCTACTCGAGCTGGAAAACGGCCTTTTCGCTGCTGCTCTCCCCCAGCCGGGCGGTGAAGATGTAGTAGCCCGGATTGGGGTTGGAGGCCACTGCGGCGCACCCCGGGGCGGACCGGTTCCGGTTCCACGGGAAGTTCGCTGTTTCGGAGGCGCCGGGCTCCACCTTTTTCACCAGGTCCTTTGCACCGTCCTGGCAGTCCACCGATGAGAAGATGCGGTCTGATCCGCTGGTCACCAGGAACTCCATCTGCGAGGTGCCGACGTTGATTTCGCAGGCCGTTTCCCCCGCATTGGTGACCGTCAGCGTCAGAACAGGCGTGGCTCCGGCGGGGTACACCTCCGCATCGGTGGCCGCGGCAACCCTGACGCTTTCAGCCGGACACAGGGATCCGGGGGTTTCCTCCGCGGCTGCGCCGGTCTTTTGTTCCTTGCCAGGCGCCGGAGCCTCACCGGCCGGCGCTGCTGCCGGGGTGGTGAGCATGGGTACCGGGACCGTGGATTCCGCGGAAGCGGCCTGTTTCCCGCCGGAGAAAGCCCGGACTCCGGCTGCCACGGCGAATCCCAGTCCCACCAGGATCAGGAGCGCCAGGACGCCGGCAACTAGCCGCCGGCGCCGGTAGACGGCCGGACTGGGCCTGCGGGGAGCACCACCGGGACGCGATCCTGCCGGCTGCTGTCTTCCCTTGCCATCCATGTTTCAAGGCTAGGTATTCTCCGTACGATTACTGGGCACACCACGCCGGTCAGTAGAGTATTGCTGGTCATAAGCGAGGGAGTGCCCATGAATCAACAGGTGCGGGAGCTGCACACCAGCATCACCGGCTGGTTCGCCGTGCATGCGCGCAAGTTGCCCTGGCGGGAACCCGACTGTACAGCCTGGGGTGTGCTGGTCAGCGAAATCATGCTGCAGCAGACCCCGGTAGTCCGTGTCCTGCCCGTTTGGCAGGAATGGATGCACCGCTGGCCTTCACCGGCGGCACTGGCCTCCGAATCGAGCGGTGAGGCGGTCCGTGCCTGGGGAAGGCTGGGTTATCCCCGCCGTGCGCTCCGGCTGCACGCAGCCGCCGCAGCGATCACGGAGGACTTCGGCGGCGAGGTCCCCTCCACCCACGCCGCCCTGCTCAGCCTGCCCGGCGTCGGGGACTACACCGCCGCGGCGGTGGCAGCCTTTGCCTTCGGGCGGCGGGAAACGGTGGTGGACACGAACATCCGCAGGGTCCACGCCCGGGCAGTCACCGGCAATGCCCTTCCCTCACCGGCCCTGACCGCCGCGGAGATGCGTCTGGCGCGTGAACTGATGCCCGACGGCGTGTCCGAATCGGTGGCCTGGAATGCTGCCGTGATGGAGCTGGGCGCCCTGATCTGCACGGCCCGGAACCCCAAGTGCAGCCAGTGCCCCGTGCTGGAGCAGTGTGCCTGGGTGTCCGCGGGCAGGCCGGACCCGCACTACGTTCCCAAAGGCCAGGCGTGGGCGGGCACCGACCGGCAGGTGCGCGGCGCCATGATGGCTGTGCTGCGGAACGCTCAGGCCCCGGTGCAGCGGGCCCTGCTGCTGCACCCTCCGGTGGATCTGGCCCCCTCCCCCGCGGCCGGCGAACTCGACCCGCTGGCCGCCCTGCACCGCCTGGCTGCTCCGCAGGAGCAGATGGAACGTGCCCTGGCAGGGCTGATCGCAGACCGGCTGGCGGCCGAGGACGCCCGCGGGGTCTCGCTTCCCTAGATCTCGCCGAAGCCGTTCCGGACCTCGGTCCCCAGCAGGTCAATGGCACGCGCAGCGTCCGGCCCGGAAGCGGTGGCGCTGAGCGTCTCACCCGGCTTGAGTCCCAGGGTCATCAGCATCATCACGGACTTGCCGTCCACACCGTTTACCGTGATTTCCGCATCCAGATCCGCCAGGAGCTGGGCGACGGCGGCGGCGGGACGTGCATGCAGGCCCATCGGATTTACCAGTGTCCAGGCGCCCGAGACTTCCTCCGTCGCAGCCGCAGCACCGGATGCAGTCCCGGCGTCGGCCCCGCCGGCGGCGGCGCTCCTGTCCTCTGTGGGGGCGCCTCCGCCGGCGTAGGATGCACCGGCGGATTCTGCAGCTGAGAGCACCTCCGCCAGGCTTTTGCCCGTCTGTGCGGAGACCGCAGCGGCCACTGCACCTTCCACCAGGGGCGCATTAGCCATCCGCACCCGCTCCTGCTGCTCCGGGTCCAGGAACTCCATGGCCATTTCCGCGGTCATCACCGCGGATCCGAGGTCCGTGAGGAGCACCGCGCCGTCGCCCTGATCCGTTTCGGCTATTCCGGCCTGGATTTTCTCAAGACTGGTACCGATGCCGCCGTCGTCGGTCCCTCCGGCCGCAGCCAGCCGCACGTCGGCAGCCATTTGCGCCGCCAGCTCACAAACTCCCTCAGCGAGTTTCGCGCTGTGCGAGACAATCACCAGCCCCACGCTCATGCTGCTGCCTCCGCGGCCCGGACTGCCGACTGCAGGATCAGCGCGGTGGAGGCAGCTCCGGGGTCCAGGTGGCCGGCGCTCCGCTCACCCAGATAGCTGGCCCTGCCCTTGCGGGCCACCAGCGGTTCCGTTCCCGCCAGACCGGCCTCGGCAGCGTTGGCGGCGGCAATCAGGATCCCGGCAGGGGTGGAGTCGGCGGCCTGCGCGGTGGCCGCGGCGTCCACAGCCGGAGTCCACGCGTCAATCATGGTTTTATCCCCCACCTCCGCCTTGCCGCGTGCCACAATCCCGTCACGGGCGGCAGTGAGCACGGCAACCAGCTCCGCGGGTCCCAGGGCCCCGGAATCTCCCGCCGCCGTCGCGGCACGCAGGAAAGCGGTCCCGTACAGGGGACCCGCAGCGCCGCCCACCTTGGACATCAGGGTCATTGCCGCAGTTTTGAACACGGCCCCGGGCGTGTCCGGCGTGCCGTCCGTGTCCAGTTTCTCCACGATGGCGCTAAAGCCGCGTTCCATGTTCTCGCCGTGGTCGGCATCGCCGATTTCACGGTCCAATGTGGTCAGGCGCTGCCGGTTTTCAGCGATGACCCTGGCACTGTCGTGCATCCACCGGTCAGCCCATGCTGCATCCAGTTCCATGCCTACTCCCCCCACCGCAGCGCCGGTGTCTTCACCGGCGAGTCCCACAGTTGTGCCAGTTCATCGTCAAGGCGCAGCACAGTGACCGACGCGCCTTCCATTTCCAGGGCGGTGATGTAGTTCCCCACCAGGGACCGCTCCACGCTCACACCACGTTCCGCCAGGATCTGGGCTGCACGCCGGTAGACAATGTAGAGCTCACTCAGCGGGGTCCCGCCCATGCCGTTGACGAACAGCAGCACCTTGTCCGAGGAGGTGATCCCCAGATCGCTGAGCACCGGTTCCATCAGCTGGTCAGTGATGGAGTCCGCGTTGGTCATGGGAACCCGGTGCCGCCCGGGCTCGCCGTGGATGCCAACACCCATTTCAATCTCATCGTCGGCGAGGGTAAAGCTCGGCTCACCGGCATGGGGAACGGTGCAGGGGGCCAGAGCCACGCCCATGGACCGCACATTCGCGTTCACCCGCTCGGCGACCTCCGTCACCTTGGCCAAGTCGTCCCCACGTTCCGCGGAGCCTCCGGCGATCTTTTCCACCAGCACGGTGCCCGCCACGCCACGGCGCCCGGCTGTGTAGGTCGAGTCCTCCACGGCGACGTCGTCGTTGACCACCACCGTGCGGATATCGATGCCCTCAACCCCGGCAAGTTCGGCGGCCGTCTCAAAGTTGAGGATGTCGCCCGTGTAGTTCTTGACGATGAGCAGGACACCGGAGCCTGAATCGCTTTCGACAATCGCCGGAAGGATCTGGTCCGGCGTGGGCGAGGTGAAAACCGCGCCTGGAACGGCTGCGGTCAGCATGCCCGCGCCGACATACCCGCTGTGCAGCGGCTCATGTCCGCTGCCGCCGCCGGATACCAGCGCCACCTTCCCCCGCACCGGGGCATCGCGGCGGATCACGTAATCCGGATCCAGATGCACCTTCACCAGGTCGCGGTGGGCAATTTCGAATCCCTGCAGTGATTCCGCCACCACGGATCGGGGATTATTGATGAGTTTTTTCATGGCGCTGGAACTCCTTCGTTGCACAGAACAATCCCGTGTCCCCCGTCTCGACACTACCTGCGCGGTGCGCCGCGCAACAGGGGAGGCAGTCCAGCGACGGCCCGGTATCCGGGCAACAAAAAAGCGGGAGGGTGACCCCTCCCGCTTTCCGGCGCCGATACGGCGCGTCACACTCTTTGAGGGTCACTTGCCCTTGAAAGCGTCCTTGATGTTCTCGCCGGCGTCCTTGACGCTGGACTTCGCCTGGTCGCCGTGACCTTCGGCTTCCATCTGCTCGTTGCCGGTGGCCTTGCCGAGGCCTTCCTTCACCTTGCCGCCAAGGTTTTCGGCCTTGTTCTGCATCTTGTCATCTGCGCCCATTACTGAACTCGCTTTCTGATCGGCTTCCGGACCGTGCAACCCACCGGGCTGCCTACCGGACATCCGCCCGGCCGTTCCGTCGGCATCGTTTGATGCTAAGTATCCTTAGCTTATCGTGCCGCGACGGGGCCCGCCACCTGGGGCGGAACGAGCGCGCCGTCCGGGTGGCCGGGGCCGGACCGCGGGAGGACTTGCCGAAGAGTCCGGAGGAGCCGCTAAAGGCCCTAGAGCCAGCGGATCATCCGGGTATTGCCGAGCGTATTCGGCTTCACCCGGGCCAGGTCCAGGAACTCCGCGACACCTTCATCATGGGAACGCAACAGCTCCGAGTACACCACCGGATCCACTGCATTCTGGTTCTCCATGATCTTGAAGCCATGCCGTTCGAAGAAATCCACTTCAAAGGTGAGGCAGAAAACCCGGGCCACGCCTATGTCCAGCGCATCACCCAGGAGGGTTTCCAGCAGGGCATGCCCCACTCCGCGGCCCCGCCAGGACGGGTCGGTGGCCAGCGTGCGTACCTCCGCCAGGTCTTCCCACATCACGTGCAGGGCACCGCAGCCAATCACGGCGCCGTCACCGTCTTCAGCAATCCGGAATTCCTGCAGCCCCTCGTAGTAGGCCACCGCTTCCTTGGCAATCAGGACCCGCTCCCGCGCCAGCGGGGCCACCAGCCGGCGGATGTCATGGACATCGGCGGTTCGGGCACGGCGGACGGTGATCTGGGACGCGGACATCATCGGTCCAGTCTAGGCCTTCCCGCCTGCCCGGCTCAGGGAGTCCGTAACACGGGGAAAGCCCGACGGCGGGCCCGGACCCGCGGCACAGCTTCCGGACGGGCAGACAAAAAGGAGCCCCGGAAAATCCGGGGCTCCTTCTTTTATGCGGGATGCCTGCGCTTACTCGCCGACTCCGGCTTCAATGGCCGGATTGGCCTCTTCGATGGCCTTCGGCACGCCGTGGCCGTGGAAGGTGAACTTTGCTTCGTCACCCTCCCCTTCCACATCCACCGAGATGAGCTCGCCGGGCTTGATCTCTCCAAAGAGGATCTTCTCGGAGAGCTGGTCCTCGATTTCGCGCTGGATGGTCCGGCGCAGCGGCCGGGCACCCATGGCGGGATCGTAGCCGCGGGTCGCCAGCAGCACCTTGGCAGCCGGCGTGAGCTCCAGGGTCATGCCCTTGTCTGCCAGGCGCTTGCCCAGGCGGTCCAGGAACAGGTCCACAATCTGGACAATCTCTTCCTGGGTCAGCTGCGGGAAGACCACGGTGTCATCAACACGGTTGAGGAACTCGGGGCGGAAGTGCTGGCGCAGCTCCTCCGTGACCCGGGCCCGCATCCGGTCGTAGCCGGTCTTGGTGTCCGTGCCGGACTGGAAGCCGGTCATAACACCCTTGGAGATGTCCTTGGTACCAAGGTTGGTCGTCATGATGATGATGGTGTTCTTGAAGTCCACCATCCGGCCCTGCGCATCCGTCAGGCGTCCGTCTTCGAGGATCTGCAGGAGCGAGTTGAAGAGGTCCGAGTGGGCCTTCTCCACCTCGTCGAACAGCACCACGGAGAACGGCTTCCGGCGGACCTTTTCGGTCAGCTGGCCGCCCTCTTCGTAGCCCACGTATCCGGGGGGAGCACCGAACAGGCGCGAGACCGTGTGCTTCTCGGCGTACTCGGACATGTCCAGGGTGATCAGGGCATCCTCGTCGCCGAACAGGAACTCGGCGAGGGCCTTGGCCAGTTCGGTCTTGCCGACGCCGGTGGGGCCGGCGAAGATGAACGAGCCGCCCGGACGCTTCGGGTCCTTCAGTCCGGCACGCGTACGGCGCATGGCCTGCGAGATGGACTTGATGGCCTGATCCTGGCCGATCACGCGCTTGTGCAGTTCGTCTTCCATCCGCAGCAGGCGGGTGGATTCTTCCTCGTTCAGCTTCACCACGGGGATGCCGGTGGAGTTGGCGAGCACTTCGGCGATGAGTTCCTCATCCACCTCGGCAATGTCATCCAGGCCGCCGGACTTCCACTGGCGTTCCTTCTCCGCACGCTGATCCTGGAGCTTCTGCTCCTTATCGCGCAGGGAGGCCGCACCTTCGAAGTCCTGGGAGTCGATGGCCGACTCCTTCTCCATCTTCAGTGCGGAGATCCGCTCGTCGATTTCCTTCAGCTCCGGCGGGGCCGTCATCCGGCGGATCCGCAGGCGTGCGCCGGCTTCGTCGATCAGGTCAATAGCCTTGTCCGGGAGGAACCGGTCGCTGATGTAGCGCTCCGCGAGGGTTGCGGCGGAGGCCAGTGCGGCATCAGTGATGGACACCCGGTGGTGTGCTTCGTAGCGGTCACGCAGGCCCTTGAGGATCTCAATGGCGTGCGCCACCGACGGCTCGGCAACCTGGATCGGCTGGAAGCGGCGTTCCAGGGCAGCATCCTTCTCGATGTGCTTCCGGTACTCATCCAGCGTGGTGGCACCGATGGTCTGCAGCTCGCCCCGGGCCAGCATCGGCTTCAGGATCGAGGCAGCATCAATGGCGCCTTCGGCGGCACCTGCACCAACGAGAGTGTGGATTTCGTCGATGAACAGGATGATGTCGCCGCGGGTGCGGATTTCCTTGAGGACCTTCTTCAGCCGCTCCTCGAAGTCGCCGCGGTACCGGGAACCGGCAACGAGGGACCCAAGGTCAAGGGTGTAAAGCTGCTTGTCCTTCAGCGTCTCCGGGACGTCGCCGCGGACGATCGCCTGGGCCAGGCCCTCGACAACTGCGGTCTTGCCAACGCCGGGTTCGCCGATGAGGACGGGGTTGTTCTTGGTCCGCCGCGACAGCACCTGCATCACGCGTTCCATTTCATGCTCGCGCCCAATGACGGGGTCGAGCTTGGCTTCGCGCGCGGCCTGCGTGAGGTTGCGGCCAAACTGGTCCAGCACCACGGATCCGGCCGGCTGGCCTTCCTGCTGCTGGCCACCGGTGGAGACGGGCTCCTTGCCCTGGTAGCCCGAAAGCAGCTGGATGACCTGCTGGCGCACACGGTTCAGGTCAGCACCAAGCTTGACCAGGACCTGTGCGGCCACACCTTCACCTTCACGGATCAGGCCGAGCAGAATGTGTTCGGTGCCGATGTAGTTATGGCCGAGCTGCAGGGCTTCACGGAGTGAAAGCTCCAGCACCTTCTTGGCCCGCGGGGTGAAGGGGATATGACCGGTCGGGGCCTGCTGGCCCTGACCGATGATCTCCTGCACCTGCTCGCGGACAGCACCAAGCGAGATGCCCAGGGATTCAAGGGCCTTAGCTGCGACACCTTCACCCTCATGAATGAGCCCAAGCAAAATGTGCTCGGTGCCGATGTAGTTGTGGTTGAGCATGCGGGCCTCTTCTTGGGCAAGCACGACAACGCGACGGGCACGGTCGGTAAATCTTTCAAACATGAGGCACACTCCTAGCTAACGCGTAATTCGATGCTACGTGCCTGAAGGGTGCATTTGGGGCTTGTTCGCCGTCGGCGTGAGAGCCCGGGCGGTTCTAGCCTTGCGCGGCGCGGTAGGCGTCGATGATCTCGCTGTTGACGCGGCCCCGTTCGGAGACGGTGTAGCCGTTCTTGCGGGCCCATTCACGGATCTGCGCTGCTTCGTTGCTGCGGTTTGAGCCGGAGCTGCGCGGACGGCCCGTGCGGCCGCCAACCTTCCGGCCGGCGTCTACGTATGCCTTAAGGGCATCACGCAGGTTTTTCGCATTGTCCTTTGACAGATCAATCTCGTACTGTGACCCATCCAGGGCGAACCGCACGGTCTCATCCGCACTTCCGCCGTCCAGGTCGTCAACCAGAATAATTTTTACCTTTTGCGCCATGACAGGCTCCTAAGCAGCTATAAACGGGAAGATTTTATGAGACCACTTAGAGTATGACGCAATTGGTAAAGCCCCGTCAAAGTACCCGGCTATTTATTTTGTTCTTCTCCCGGTTTTTCCCGATCTTTCTCGAGTACACTCTGTTCCGCTTCTCGTTCGGCCTCGGCAAGGGCCTGGCGCTCCGACCGATCCGAGTTAAGCAGGGCCTTCATCACGAAATAAAAGAGAGCCGCAACACATACGGATGGCAAGAGTACTTCTACATATTCCATGTCTAACCCAATTCCGGCTTTAGGAGCGGAAACAAAATTGTTTCCCTGATTCCTGCATTCGTGAAAAGCATCACAAGGCGGTCTATTCCGAGACCGATGCCGCCCATGGGGGGTGCGCCGTATTCCAGCGCCCGCAGGAAGTCTTCATCGAGGGCCATGGCCTCGTCGTCGCCGTCGGCCGCGAGAAGGGACTGGGCAGTGAGCCGTTCGCGCTGGATCACCGGGTCAATCAGCTCGGAGAACGCGGTTCCGCGCTCCATGCCGCCGATAATCAGGTCCCAGGCTTCGATGAGCCGCGGGTCATTCCGGTTCGGCCGAGCGAGCGGCTGGGCGGAGGGCGGGTAGTCGTAGACAAAGGTGGGCTGCAGCAGGGTCGGCTCCACAATTTCGCCGAAGAGTTCGATCACCAGCTTTTCCGCATCCCACTTCGGGTCCACCTTCACGTTGTGCCGTTCGGCAATGGTGCGCAGGGTATCCGCGTCGGTATCCGGGGTGATCTCGGTGCCGACGGCTTCGGAGAGGCCCGGGTAGACACTCAGCCACCGCCACTCGCCGTCCAGGTCGATGGTTCCGGCGGCTGTTTCAATCTGCCGGCTGCCCAGCAGATCGGCGCAGTGCAGGATGATTTCCTTCATCCGCTCCGCCATCACGTACTGGTCGGCGTAGGCCTCGTAGCATTCCAGCGTGGTGAACTCGGGGGAATGGGTGGAGTCCACACCCTCGTTGCGGAAGATCCGGCCGATCTCGAAGACCCGCTCGATTCCGCCGACGACGGCGCGCTTAAGGTAGAGCTCGGTGGCAATGCGCAGGGTCATTTTCTGGTCGAAGGCATTCAGGTGCGTTTCGAACGGCCGGGCGGCTGCCCCGCCGTGGACCAGCTGCAGCATGGGTGTTTCCACCTCCACGTAGCCGTGGCTGTGCAGGGTGTCGCGGACGCCGCGGATCACTGCTGCACGCTTGTAGACCATGTCCCGGGCTTCCTCGCGCACCATCAGGTCCACGTAGCGCTGGCGCACCCGGGTTTCCTCATTCAGTCCGGCGTGCAGGACCGGCAGCGGGCGCAGCGCCTTGGAGGCCATGGACCAGGACTGTGCCATCACGGAAAGTTCGCCGCGGCGCGAAGAGATGACTTCGCCGCGGATAAAGACAATGTCGCCCAGGTCCACGAGGGACTTCCAGTCCGCCAGGGATTCCTCGCCCACGACGCCGAGGCTGAGCATGGCCTGGAGCCGGGTGCCATCGCCTTCCTGCAGGGTGGCGAAGCAGAGCTTTCCGGTGTTGCGGATAAAAACGACGCGTCCGGTAACGCCCACAATTTCGCCGCTGGCCTGGTCCGCCTCGAGGTGGCCGAACTTGTCGCGTACTTCCTTCAGGGAGGCGGTGCGCTCCACGCCTACCGGGTAGGCCTCGTCTCCGCGGTCGAGCAGCCGCGACCTCTTCTCGGCGCGGATGCGCATCTGTTCGGAGGTGTCTGCGGCTTCGGGAACGGAGTTAGATGTGGTCACGGTTATTAAGTTTACAGAGCATAGCGGCGCTCCCGGTCCCCGGCGGTGTGCCCGGCGGCGGGCACGGGCCGGGGAAGGGAAGTACTAGCGCAGTACCTCGTTGTCGATCAGCCGAACCGGGCCAACCCGTGCAGCCAGCAGGGCGAGGGCTTCACCCTCCAGCGGTGCGGAGGTCTCGAGCGGTTCAAGGGTCCGGGGGTCCACTACCTCGAAGTAGTCCAGGTCCACGCCCGGCTGTGACCTGACCAGTTCGACGGCGGCTGCCACGTCCAGCGGCTGCCCGGCATCGGCCCGTTCCCTGAGCTGCCGCAGCGCCGTTGACAGGACGAGGGCGGCCTGCCGCTGGCCGGCGTCGAGGAAGCGGTTGCGGCTGGATTCGGCCAGGCCGTCCGCCGCGCGCACTATCGGCACCGCGGTGATTTCCACCGGGAAGTTCAGGTCCGCGACCATCCGGCGGATCAGCGCCACCTGCTGGGCGTCCTTCTGCCCGAAGTAGGCACGGAAACGTGCCGGGACGGGCGGGGCAGCATAGTGGAAGAGCTTGCCGACCACCGTCAGCACCCCGTCGAAGTGCCCGGGCCGGGAGGCCCCTTCCCACCGGGTGCCCATGGTGCCGGCGCTCAAACGCACCAGCGGAGCGCCGCCGGGGTACACCTCTTCTTCGGCGGGGGCGAAGACCAGGTCCACGCCGGCACGTCCGAGCAGTTCCAGATCCGCATCCAGGGTGCGGGGGTAGCGCTCCAGATCCGCCGGGTCATCAAACTGCAGCGGGTTCACGAACACCGAGGCGGTGACGACGTCGTTCTCCGCCCGGGCGGCGGCCATCAGGGCGGCGTGCCCCTCATGCAGTGCACCCATGGTGGGGACCAGGGCGAGGGAAGGCTGCCGGGCGGGATCGGCGGCCGCCGCCTTCTGCAGCAGTTCTTCGGTGGCCGAACGCAGTTCGGCGGCTGTGGTGACGAGGCGGGGGGTGTTCAACGCTGTCCTTCTGTATCTGTATCTGTGTCATTGGTGGAAGTGGTGTCCCGGTCCGGCTGCAGCACCTTGAGGATGGCCTCACCCTGTTCGGCGGTGAGCAGTCCGCGGGCCACGGCCCGGACCGCGGTGGCGGCGGAGAGCGCCTGATAGGCGGAGCGGAGATCTTCGGTGCCGGCGACGGCCAGCGCGTCCGTGTGGGCGGATACGGTCCCGACGTCGCCGCGTGCCACCGGCCCCGTCAGGGCACCTTCCCCGGAGGCCAGCGCGTTTTCCAGGGAGGCGCGCATCAGCGGTCCCAGCAGGCGGTCCGGGTGCTCGACGCCGATGCCGGCCAGCAGCTGGGTGGATTGCGAGGCGAGCGTGACCAGGTGGTTGGAGGCATGGGCCAGTGCTGCGTGATAGAGCACCCGGTCCGCTTCATTGATGACCACCGGTTCGGCACCCATCTCCACCACCAGCGCCTGGGCGATGGGCAAAACCGCGGCAGGGGCGGTGACCCCGAACGAGGCGTCCGTCAGACGGGTCAGGTCCAGGCTCATGCCGGTGAATGTCATGGCCGGGTGCAGGGCCAGTGGAATGGCTCCGGCAGCACGCGCCGGGGCGAGGATCTCGGTCCCGAACCGGCCGGAGGTATGTGCCACAAGCTGTCCGGCCTGCCAGGCACCGGTCTTCGCCAGCCCGGAGACCAGCGGGCCCAGGGCATCGTCCGGGACGGCCAGTAACACCAGTTCGGAACGTTCAACAATGTCCGGGATCTCAAGGACGGGGACCCCGGGAAGGAGGTTTTCCGCCCGCTCGCGGCTGGCCTCGGAAACTGCGGAAACACCGACGATCGCGTGTTCAGCTGCGCGCAGGGCAGCGCCCAGGACAGCACCGACCCGGCCGGCGCCGATGACGCCGACCCCCAGGCGGCCGCGGCGGCGACGTTCTTCGGCGGAATCAGCGGTGTTCATGGGGCGGGTTCTCCTGTGGGACGGGGGCGGGGCTGGGCTCCGGCTGCGGGACGGGTTCTGGTGCGGGCACGGGTTCGGGTGCGGGTTCCGGCTGCGGGGCGGGTAGGGGCTGCGGGACGGGTTCTGGTGCGGGCTCAGGAGGAGAGGCTGCGGGGCGGAGCCATTGTTCGGGCAGGTCCCGCCGACGGGCGGAGCGGGCGCGAAGTGCCTGGTCATCCAGCAGCCGGCCGGCGACGTCGGCATCCATTTCCACCACTTTGGGAGAAACCGGCCCCGGCGTGGAGTGCAGCACCAGGTCCGCGAGCCGCTGCAACCGCTGCACCGGACCCTGCTCCAGCGCCAGGGACTGGGTCCGGCTGTGCGGAACCACGTCCAGCGCCCGCCAGAAGAAACCGTGCCGGGACAGCAGGGCCGTCTCCGTTACCAGATAGCCGTTCCGGCGCCACGCGAATGGTGAGCGCCAGCGTGCGCGGCGGGGTGAGACGGTGAACCCTGCATCGGTGCCGCTACCGGTCATGCCCGCGGTGAAGACCGTGACCGGATCCCCGGTTCCCGGGTCCGGCAGGATCAGGGCCAGCATCTGGAACACTTCCTGCGCAGTACCCACGGGCAGCACACGGGTGCGCGCCGCTCCGTCCCCGCCCGCAGCCACGCCGTAGCCGGCCACGTTGACGGATACCGAGTACCACCCGGTGATCCGCCACAGCGGGGACTGCCGGACGGCCAGTGCCTGGATGCGTCCCGGCGGCACGGACTGAGCCCGGGTGTCCAGCAGCCCGGAATGGATCCGGATGCCGTCGCGTGAAACCGAGGCGCGGAAGTTGAAGGAGGAGCTGAACATCTGCCAGTACGCACTGCCGAACCCGAAAATAATCGGCACCATGGCCGCGAAGGACGCCGGTTCTCCGGTGACGGCGGTCAGCACAATGACCCCGGCAATGGCCAGGACAAGGAAAACCGTGGTGCCGGAGAGGAGCGCGGAGGCAATGACACGGCCGGCTGACAGGGCCAGGATCTGCCGTTCGCCAGGCACGGTGTCGGAGGCGCCCGGCTTGGCGGGGTCGGTACTGCCCGGCTGCGCATCGCCTGCACCCGACGCGCCGGCCAGGATCCGCTGGCGCAGCTGCTGGGCATCCGCCAGGCGCAGGTAGGCCAGCCGCACGGCGGACTCCCCGGCGTCGGCCACTTCAAAACGCAGTTCTGCGAGCCCGAAAATGCGGGCCAGCAAAGGCTGGACAATGTCGATGGCCTGGACCCGGTCCAGCCGTGCCTGCCGCTGCTGGCGGAACAGGACCCCCGAGTGCACGCGGATGTGTTCGCCGGTGAGCTGGTACCGGGTGAACCACCAGGAAAGGAAGAAGGAAACGGCAATGACCAGCAGTACCGCGCCGATTGCGAGCAGTGACCATAACAGCGCCTGGCCTTCGGGCAGCCGTGTCCCGTCACCGGCGAAAACCGCTTCAAGCTGGTCACGTCCCACGAAGTAGGCCAGTGCCGCCAGTGCCAGCCAGCCCCTGACCATCGGGGAGACCGGGTGCACCCGCTGCCACTCCGGTTGCTGTTTGGCCGTGGCAACGGTGTCATCCACCGTTGAAGGTTCCGGCTCCCGGCCCGGCCCGGGGACGGTGCCGCTCACAGTCCGGCCAGCTGCGCTTCGCCGCGCGCCGACAGGTGTTCGCGCAGGCGGGCGCCTTCTTCGGCGGGCAGCCCTGCGATGGCTGCATTGGTTCCCGGGGCTGCGGTGTGGAGCTTCAGGGTGCAGAGGCCGAAGGCCCGTTCCAGGGGTCCCACTGCCACGTCCACGTACTGCATCCGCCCGTAGGGGACCACCAGGGTGCGCTGGAAAAAGATGCCGCGGCGCAGCAGCAGGTCCTCGTTGCGTTCGGCGTATCCAATGGCGCGGACCTGGCGGGGAAGCAGAAGTCCCCGCCACAGCAGGGTGACGGCGAAGAACGCGGGCAGCCCCCAGGCCAGCCAGGCCGGATAGCCGGGCCATACACCGGTCAGCAGCAGCACCAGCGGAATGCCGGTCAGCGCAATGGTGATGACGGTTTCAACAGCCCAGCCCAGCAGCCGCACCCGCAGGTACTTGGGCGAGACGTGCTGCCAGTCCACGGCGGGCGGGTCAATCGCTTGGCTAGGCATATTCTTCCCCGTCTTCGGTCCCGGGCGCGGACCCGGTTCCGTCCTTGTCATCCGGCGGCAGCTTGCAGAACCGCTCCACGGTCAGTCCCGCAGCGATCATAACCATTCCCCCGATACCTACCGCCAGCGCAGTCCACGTGGGTGCATGACCGGGCCGCAGGGACAACAGCGGCAGCAGCGCCAGGAAAACGGCAACATGCCAGCCCAGCAGCATGGACCCGGCGTAGGTAATGGCCTGGGCCAGGACCACCGTCCGTGCGGCGGCAATGGGGTTCAGCGTCCGGTCCCGGCTTCCGTTGCGCCAGCGGCGCACCCGCAGTCCGAGCACCAGGGTCACTGCCACCACCACAACAATGGCCAGCAGGGCCGCGGGGCTCAGCACGGGAGCCGGATAGCCGTTTTCGGACAGGAAGGAGTTCACGGCCCAGCCGACGACGCCGGCGGCCACGGCGATCACGGCCAGCCAGCGGTAGCGGATGGTACTCACGGACTCAGTCTCCTTCGAAGATTTCGAGCCCGGGAAGATCCTCGGCGCGGGCGGCCAGCTCGGCCACGGGTACCGAGTCCAGCCGGGCATCCGGTTCCATCCACGCCCAGGGCTGCAGGACAAAGGCCCTGCCGGCGGCACGCGGGTGCGGAATGGTCAGATCGGGTTCATCCAGATGCAGGTCACCGTAGGTGATGATGTCGACGTCGAGTGTCCGCGGCCCCCAGCGGACCTCACGTTTGCGGTGGTGCCGGGCCTCAACGGCCTGGCAGTGTGCCAGCAGGGCATGGGGCTCCAAACCGGTTTCCACCGCCACCACCAGGTTCAGGTAGTCGGGCTGCTCCGGGCCGCCCACGGGCCGGGTCCGCACCACCGGGGACACAGCGGCCAGCCGCATGTCCGGGTGGTCGGCGAGGTCTGCCACCGCCGCTGACAGGGTGTCCCGGCTTTCGCCGAGATTGCTGCCCAGGGCAAGGATGGCATGCACGGTGCTCATTCGCGCTCCCGGAGGATTGTGACCGCTACATCGCCGAACGTAACGGCGATGGGTGCCTTCGGTTTGTGCACGGTCACTTCCACGGCAGCCAGCACCGGGAAGGCGGCCAGCACCGTGTCGGCGATCCGGCCGGCAAGCGCCTCGATCAGGTTCAGCGGCTCGCCGGTGATGACCTTCACTGCGCACTCGGCCACCTCACCGTAGTGTGCCGTCAGCGTCAGGTCATCAGTGGCCGCTGCCGGGCCGAGGTCGGTGAACAGCACCAGATCCACAATGAAGGGCTGTCCGTCGCGGCGCTCCTCGGGAAAAACACCGTGGTAGCCCGTGGCGGATATCCCGGTCAGGGTGATCCGGTCCGGTGCCGTGGTTCCGCGCCGGTCGGTGCCGGCGGTTCCGGGCATGCCTATCCCTTCCAGGCCGCAGCGGCCTTGACGGCGTCGAGGCTGGCCTGCACGTTGTGTACCCGCACTGCCCAGACGCCCGAAGCGGCGGCCAGTGCGCTCACTGCGGCAGTGGCGTTGTCGCGTTCAAGCGGAGGAGCCGCCTTGCCGAAGCTGGTGAGCAGGGAGCCGAGGAACCGCTTGCGGGAGGCGCCAATCAGTACCCGGTGGCCCAGTGCACCTATCCGGTCGATGCCGCGCAGCAGCGCCCAGTCATGCTCGGCCGTCTTGGTGAACCCCAGTCCGGGGTCAAGAATTATCTGCTCCGGCGTCACGCCTGCGGCATAAAAACGGTCCCGGACCTTGGTGAGTTCTTCCACGACGTCGTTGACGACGTCGTCGTAGGTCGCGTTGGGATCATTGCTGCGTACGCTGCCGCGGCTGTGCATCAGGATGTAGGAAACGCCCGTACGCGCCACCAGGGGTGCCATCTCCGGATCGGTTTCCGTCCCGGAAACATCGTTGATGATCAGCGCACCGGCGCCGATGGCCTTCTCCGCGGTGGAGGCATTCATGGTGTCCACACTGACCAGGGCACCGGCCCGGACCAGGGCCTCGATCACCGGCAGGACACGTTCCTGCTCTTCCTCAGCGGAAATGCGGACGGAATCGGGGCGGGTGGACTCACCGCCGACGTCGATGATGTCCGCACCGTCGTAGTGCATCTTCAGGCCGGCGCGGATGGCGGCGTCGGTATCCGCGAAGCGGCCGCCGTCGCTGAAGGAATCCGGGGTGACATTCAGGATGCCCATCACCAGGGTGCGGTCAGCGGGGAGGTCGTCGAATGTGCGGGCAGCGCGTGCGGGGCGCACCACCGGCAGCGGCGTCGTTGCCGGTCCGGTACCGGGTGCGGCGGCGAGTGAATCCATGGTGGTCCTTATCGTCCGAGTATCAGGCTCATTGCTTCAGCGCGGGTCGCGGTTTCGCGCAGCTGTCCGCGGACCGCGGACGTTACTGTCTTCGCGCCCGGCTTGCGTACCCCGCGCATGGACATGCACAGGTGCTCACATTCAATAACCACTATGGCACCGCGGGGTTCAAGATTGGTCATCAGGGCATCCACGATCTGCGTGGTCAGGCGCTCCTGCACCTGCGGGCGCCGGGCGTAGACCTCAACGAGCCTGGCCAGTTTGGACAGTCCCGTGACCTTGCCGTCGTGCGAGGGGATGTACCCCACGTGCGCCGTGCCGTGGAAGGGCACGAGGTGGTGTTCGCAGGTGGAATAGAACGCGATGTCCTTGACCAGCACCATCTCCTCGTGGTCCAGGTCGAAGGTTGTGGCCAACAGATCAGTGGGATTCTGATGCAGTCCGGAAAAGATCTCCGTATAGGACTTGGCCACCCTTTGGGGAGTGTCCTTTAAACCGTCACGGTCCGGGTCCTCCCCGATGGCGAGGAGGATTTCCCGGACCGCACGTTCAATCCTTGGCCGGTCCACCGGGGACGCCGCAGCTGCAGTGTCGTCAGCGGCCAGCAGGTCATCATCGAAATCCGTCACTGGTCGATCTTACCGTGCCGGGCGTTTAGGCCCGACGCTGTTCATCCCCCGCTGACGTCCCCCGACTGACCCCGGGCCTAGGCCTCCTGGCCGGCCTGGCCGCTCCCGGAGCTGCCGCCGTGCCCGGAGTGCCCGCCCTGCCCGCTGTTTTCCGGCTGGGGCAGGCCGTTGGAGGACACATCAAAGTCCTGCGGCAGGTCGGCGTCGGCAATCTGGTCCTGCGGGGCCACCGAAGCGGGGTCCGGCGCACCGATTTCCTTTGCCTCCCGGCGTTCGCGCGGCGAGACCACGGGCGGAATGCTGTGCACCGGGCGGGTGGGCTTGGAAAGCCAGACCTCCCGGACATCACGCTGGCGGACATCGGAGAAGATCTCCGCGATTTCCTTCTGGTTCAGCGTCTCGCGTTCCAGCAGCTCCAGGGCCAGCCGGTCCAGCACATCGCGGTTCTCCGTCAGGATCTGGTACGCCTCGTCATGCGCGTTGTCGAGCAGCCGCCGCACTTCTTCATCCACCACGTAGGCAACCTGGTCGGAGTAGTTGCGCTCCTGGCTCATATCCCGGCCCAGGAAGGGTTCCCCGCCGCCGGAGCCGAGCTTCACGGAACCGATCCGCTCGCTCATGCCGTACTGGGTGACCATCTTGCGGGCCGTGGACGTGGCCTTCTCGATGTCGTTGGATGCGCCGGTGGACGGATCGTGGAAGACGATTTCCTCAGCCACCCGGCCGCCCATGGCGTAGGCGAGCTGGTCCAGCAGTTCGTTGCGGGTTACCGAGTACTTATCATCCTGGGGCAGGACCATGGTGTAACCCAGTGCCCGGCCACGCGGCAGGATGGTCACCTTGGTAACCGGATCGGTATTGCGCAGCGCCGCTGCCACCAGCGCGTGTCCGCCCTCATGGTAGGCGGTGATCTTGCGCTCAAGTTCCTTCATCACGCGGCTGCGCTTCTGCGGGCCGGCGATCACGCGGTCAATGGCCTCGTCCAGGGCGCGGTCATCAATCAGGTCCGCGTTGGAGCGGGCGGTCAGCAGTGCCGCCTCGTTGAGGACGTTGGCCAGATCGGCGCCGGTGAAACCCGGAGTCTTGCGGGCCACGGTCTCAAGGTCCACGCCGTCAGCCATCGGCTTGCCCTTGGAATGGACCTGCAGGATCCGCAGCCGGCCCTGCATATCGGGGGCTTCCACGCCAATCTGGCGGTCGAAGCGGCCCGGACGCAGCAACGCGGGGTCCAGGACATCGGGGCGGTTGGTGGCCGCGATCAGAATGACGTTGGCGTTGGCATCAAAGCCGTCCATCTCCACCAGCAGCTGGTTCAGCGTCTGCTCACGTTCGTCATTGCCGCCGCCCACGCCGGCACCACGGTGGCGGCCGACGGCGTCAATCTCGTCCACGAAGATGATGGCCGGAGCGTTGGTCTTCGCCTGCTCGAACAGGTCGCGGACACGGGAGGCGCCCACGCCGACGAACATTTCCACGAAGTCGGAACCGGAAATCGAGTAGAACGGGACACCGGCCTCGCCGGCAACCGCGCGGGCAAGCAGGGTCTTACCGGTACCCGGAGGGCCGTACAGCAGCACACCCTTGGGGATCTTGGCGCCCACGGCCTGGAACTTGGCCGGATCCTGGAGGAACTCCTTGATCTCGTGCAGTTCCTCCACTGCTTCGTCTGCCCCGGCGACGTCGTCAAAGGTGACCTGCGGCATGTCCTTGTTGGTCAGCTTGGCCCGGGACTTGCCGAACTTCATGACCTGGGACCCGCCACCCTGCATCCGGCTCATCAGGAACCAGAAGATCACACCAATGATGATGAAGGGCAGCAGCAGTCCGAGGAAGCTGGTGAACCAGTTGGTCTGCACCGGCTGGTCGGTGAAGTTCGCTCCGGAATCATTCACCGCGTCGACAACTTCCTCGCCTCGCGCGGAGCTGAAGAAGAACTGCACATTGGTGCCCTTGTCACCGAGCGGGTCCTTCAGTGTCAGGTCAACGCGCTGGTCGCCGTCGTAAATCTTTGCCTGCGACACTTTGTCGCCATTAAGAAGTTCAAGGCCTTCTTTGGTGTCCACTTGGGAAGCGCCGGTGCCGGAAAGGCTGGGCAGGATGATCAAAAGAGCGGCCAATGCCAGCGCGATCCATATGACCGGCCCCTTGAAGAAGTTCTTGGATTTCATTCGTCGTCAGGGCTAAGCCCCGTCCCTCCTGATCAACAACGCTGGTGTGCGCGGAATTTACCTACTAGCTATACACCGTCCCCAAAAGAACACGGCCGGCGTTGGGGTTTAGTTCCCTCAGGGCGTAGCGCTCTGGCGTGATGGTGATCGCGCGGAACGGGGCGAAGGCCGCAGGGCTTATTCGTACACGTGCGGGGCGAGGGTGCCGATGAAGTCCAGGTTGCGGTACCTCTCGGCAAAGTCGAGACCGTAGCCGACAACAAATTCGTTGGGGATCTCGTAGCCGACATACTTCACGTCGATTTCCACCTTGGCGGCATCCGGCTTGCGCAGCAGGGTGCAGATTTCCACGCTGGCCGGGCCGCGGGACTCCAGGTTGGTGCGAAGCCAGGACAGGGTCAATCCGGAATCGATAATGTCTTCGACAATCAGCACGTGCTTGCCGAGCAGGTCGGTTTCCAGATCCTTCAGGATCCGGACGACGCCGGAGGACTGGGTGCCGGACCCGTAGGAGGACACTGCCATCCAGTCCATGGTGACGTGGCTGTGCAGGGCGCGGGACAGGTCAGCCATCACCATGACGGCACCCTTGAGGACGCCGACGAGGAGGACGTCGCGGCCGGCGTAGTCGCGGTCAATTTCGGCCGCCAGTTCATTGACCCGGTTTTGGATCTGTTCCTTGGTGTAGAGAACGTGCTTGAGATCTGACTGGACGTCGTGTGAATCCACGAATGACTCCCGGGTGCGAAGTGTTGCAGCTTTGGATGTTAGGTGCTGCTCTTTTTCCTAAAAACAAGATTGCCATAGCTTGAGCCGCCGTGGTGAACCGCTTTGCCGCGCGGCTGCCGGTACACGCTGACTTTGCCGACCAGCTGGACGGGTCCGGCGGAGCCGGTGCGGCGCAGCAGCGATTCAACCGCTGCCAGGCGTTCGTAGCTCGGCTGGGCCCCACCCAGGGCCAGCGCCGCGAGGGCCAGCACACGCTGGCGGAGGGCCGCAGGGAGGTCCCTTAGCGGCGCTTCGGGCAGCAGCAGTTCCGCTCCTTCGGCACCGGACCCCGCGGGAGGATCCAGGCGCAGCTTCTCGAAGGTGCGGGCGGCCTTTTCATCCAGATAGTCGGCGTCTGCATAGAGGATACGTGAGGAACGGAACAGTGCCTCGGCTATTCCCGGACCGAGTTTCTCCTCGAGGAACGGCAGCACCTCGGTGCGGACGCGGGAGCGGGCATAGGCGGAATCCCGGTTGCTGGGATCGTGCCAGGGATCCAGGCCGGCATGCTCGCAGATTTCCAGGGTGGCCTCGCGGCGCAGCCCCAGGAACGGGCGCAGATACTTCCCGCGTACCGCCGGCATCCCGGCCAGCGACCGGGTGCCGGAGCCGCGCATCAGTCCCAGCAGCACCTGTTCGGCCTGGTCATCCAGCGTGTGGCCTAGCAGTACGGCGTCGGCATGGAGTTCCTCCACCGCGGCATCCAGGGCGGCGTAGCGGACGGTCCGTGCCGCGGCTTCGGGCCCCATACCGGACGTGGGCACGGTGACCTGCCGGACAAGGACGGGCGCCAGCCCCATGGCCTCCAGTTTCTGCCGGGTCCGTTCCGCCACCGCGGCGCTGCCTTCCTGCAGTCCGTGGTCCACTACCACCGCACCCACCCGGTAGTCCCCGCGGCGGGAAAAGAAGGAGGCGGCCTCGGCCAGGGCCAGGGAATCCGGTCCGCCGCTGCACGCGACCAGGATCAGCGGCGGCTGGTCCCCGCCCGGTGCCAGGCCGGCGTCCCGGAGGGCGTCCCGGATGCTGTTGCGGGCATCCCCAAGGGTGGGCAGGAGCCGTTTGCGGACCCGTGGTGCGGGGCGGACGGCAGCGGTGCCGGAAATACCGGGGTTTTCGTGCATCACGTTCGGTTACAGTCCCATCCTGGCGATCCAGAGGTCAGCTGAGTGGATTTCCGCTTCGGTGGGAAGGTTTTCGGCCTTTTCCCAGACCCGGTTGAAACCTTCCATCCCCACGCGGCCGGTCACGGCACGGACAAAACGGGCACCGTCACTGTACTGGCGCATCTTGGCGTCCAGGCCCATGATCTGCCGGAAGAAACGGTCAATCCAGCCGCGTTTGGCACCCCGGTTGTTGAACCGCTGCCGGATGGTCTTCACGCTGGGCACAATGCTTGCGTCCACAGCGTCCATCACCACGTTGGCGTGGCCTTCCAGCAGGGACATCACGGCCGTCAGGTGGGAGAGGCGTTCCTTGTCCTGGGGATCCTGCAGCAGCGACAGGAGGTCTGCCGGCTTGCGCGGCACGCCGTCGTTGTCCTTCTCGCCCGTCCCTGCGGAGTTGGCAGTCAACGCCTTCACGGCGGAACCCAGGCGCTCGGAAAGGGTCTGCGCCTTGTCCATCATGCCGTTGGAGAGCTGGCTGATCTGTTCCAGCATGTGCTCCCGCAGCCACGGTGCCGCTGCAAACTGCACACGGTGGGTCTGCTCATGCAGGCAGACCCAGAGCCGGAAGTCGGCCGGTTCCACGTTGAGCTCGCGTTCAAGGGTGATGATGTTCGGCGCCACCAGCAGCAGCCGCCCACCGGGTTTTCCCACCCCGCCCAGGGCGGCAAAGGGATCATACTGGCCCAGGACCTTGCTGGAGAGGAAGGCCAGCACGGCGCCCAGCTGTGCGCCGGTCATGGTTCCGCCAAGGGCGGTGTTGGCTGCTTCGAGCTGCTCGGGACGGGTTTCCGCCAGGTGCTGCAGCGCCGGGCCCATCAGCACGGAGAAGCTCTGCGAGTTGGCGCGGGCCCAGGAGGCACGGTCCACCACGAGTACGTCGGAGTCCCGCAGGTCACGCGCAGCTTCGAGGCCGGTGATGCGGTGCACGTGGGCCACGGAGGTATCCGCTGCGGCACGCAGGTCCGCCACGGCTTCGCGGATCTCCCGGGCGGACATCTTCGGTCCCGGCGCCACCATGGCCGCCGCAGTGGAGGCGGCCAGATCCCAGTTCACCAGTGCCGGTGCGTCCGGGGAGGGAGACTTTTCGGTAGACGGCTTGCGGTCATGGCTCAGACGGTTTCGTTCGTTGCGCTCCATTGCTCCATTCGACCACATTGCCCAATGAGGGACACCACCCGGCCCCGATCCCGGACGGCAGGCAGGCTCAGCGGCAGCCGCAGCCGGCGAGGACCGCCGCGGCGGAATCCACGGCCTCCCTGGCGGCTGCGGTGTTTCCGTCCAGGCCGTCCTCTACGAAGGTGAAGGCGAGTACCCGCCCGTCCGCGTCCGTGGCGTAGCCGGTCAGTGCAGTGACGGCGAACAGCGTGCCGGTCTTGGCACGCACAATTCCGGCTGCGCCTGCATCTGCAGCCTCATCAAAGCGTCCGGCAAGCGTTCCGCTCAGCGCCGCCACCGGCAGTCCGCCGGTGACCGAGCGCAGGTCCGGGTCCGGTGAGGTGAGCAGGATCCGCATCAGCTCGGTCAGCTGCTGGGCGGAAACGGAAGTTTCCGCGGAGAGGCCGTTGGTGTCCCCCAGCACCAGGGAACCGGTATCCACGCCGAGGGCACCTACCTCGGCCCGGACCGCCTCGATGCCTCCCGAGAAGGAGGGTTCGCGGTCCGTTGCCTCGGCCGTGAGCCGGCCCAAAACCTCGGCCAGGTAGTTGTCCGAGGTCAGCAGCATGTAATCGACCTGGTCGGCCAGCGGGGCGGAGCGGACCTCGGCCAGGGTGCGGGCATCCCCGGGCGCAGTGCCGCGTTCCACCGTGGTCCGGACCTCGACGCCGTCCAGGGCTTCCTCCAGTGCCGCGCGGTAGGCCTCGCCTGCGGACAGTGCCGGGTCCTCGACCCGCGGTCCGGGGCCGCTGCCCTCCACCTGCCACGCCGAGCTGACGGCGAGGGCATGGACCGGGGCGATTTCCCCGGCCTCGATATCCGCCTCCCCCCAGGCATCGGAGAGAGCGGGGCCGGTGAACAGGGAATCATCCACCTGCACGGTGACAGGGCCGGCCGTCCCGGTGTCCCGAAGTGCGGCCGCTGTCTGCTCCGCCAGGGTGGTCAGGCCGGCGCGGCCGGCAACGGAATCAGGGTCCGAAGGGCCTGCCGTGAGCAGCACGTCACCGCCGCCGCGCAGGATGACCGTTCCGGGATCGTCCCCTTCCAGGACAGAGGTCGGGAAGGTGGTCTCTGCTCCCATGGCAGACATGGCGGCGGCGGCTGTAAGGATTTTCAAGGTGGATGCGGGGGCCAGACCGGCTGCCCCGCCGCGGTCATACAGCACGGTGCCGGTCAGCGCGTCCTCAACCACCGCGTGGAATGATCCGCTGCCCTCGATCGCAAGTTCGGCATCGAGGAGCCGGCCCAGCTGTTCCGGGTTGGGGAGCGGATCCGCCGCCTGAGGGGCGGTGACCGGTCCGCTGCCGGTCAGGACCTCAGGGGGTTGCAGGTGCTCGGGCACCACTTCGGCGCGCTGCGCACCTCCGCCGGCCAGCGACTGGGTGATTGGCGGGAGCGCGTAGAAGGCCAGCGGGACCAGCAGCACCGCGAAGGCAAGCGCCAGAAGCGTGCCGGAGAACATCCGAGACATGCCCTCACCGACTCCTTCGCTCCGCCGGTTATCCCGGCCTTTCCTCATCCGTGCACAGTTCCGTGCGCGGGACATATATCTTTAAGACTAGACCGACGCCGGCGCCCGTCCCGACCTTCCGTCAGCGCGGAAGCTTCCGCGGGGCGCGCCGGTGCATGATCAGTTATCAAAGTCTTTCCAGTGGTTCCTCCGCGGGCCACGCCAGTGAGGAGTCGCAATGAAGCTCGACGTAACCATCGAGATCCCCAAGGGATCCCGGGTCAAGTACGAAATTGACCACGAAACCCACCGTCTGCGCCTGGACCGGGTTCTGTTCACGTCCATGGCCTACCCCACCCACTACGGGTTCTTCGAGAACACCCTGGGCGAGGACGGCGATCCGCTGGACGCCCTGGTGATGCTGCAGGACTTCGACCTGATGCCCGGCGTGCTGGTGGAATCCCGCCCCATCGGCGTGTTCAACATGGTGGATGACGGCGGCGGAGATGCCAAGGTCCTCTGCGTTCCGGTGGACCCGCGCTTTGACCACATCCAGGACATCTCGGACGTTTCCGACTTCCTGCTCGATGAGATCAAGCACTTCTTCACCAAGTACAAGGACCTGGAGCCGGGCAAGTGGGTGGAAGCTGCCGACTGGGCCGGCCGTGAAGCCGCCGAAGCCGAGGTCACCGCCTCCCTCGCCCGTTTCGAGGCGCTTGGCGAAGCCAGCGAAGAAGACGAGGCCCAGGGCCGCGACGTCGACGCTGACCCGATCAACAACTAGCGTTTCGGCGCACCGGCCCTGCCGGTACGACGGCGGCTGTCCCCTTCCCGGGGGCGGCCGCCGTCGGCGTTTAACGCCTTCACCCGTTATCCGCGCCGCCGGTCCTGCCGGCGTGCCCAGGCACGTACATCGGAGGCGTAGGTCCGCGAGGGTACAAGCGCCACTGCCACTGCGGCGGCCAGGACCACCCAGCTGGAGGTGAGCCATGCCGCCCAGAGGCCAAGCAGGATCACCCCGCCGGCAAAGAGCAGGGGTACCCGCGAGGTTCGCCCGGGTTCGGACGGCGGTGTGGTTGTCATGCGCCGACCCTACTACCCCGGGCAGGATGTCCCGCCCGGGAACAGATGGTGCCGGTGGTTCGCTTGGCCGCAGGACCCCGCCGGCAGGCGCGCCGCAACCGGATTCGGTTGTTTGGCGGCGTGGTCTGACATGCTGATGCCATGCATTTTGTGCTCACCATCAACCAGCGGGACTCGCGCGACGTCGGGGACCTGGTCCCGGACCTGATCCGCACGCTGCGGCACTTGCCGGCAGCGGTTCCGTTCCAACGCACCGTGGGCGATGAAGCCCAGGGGGTGCTGACCGACGCGGCCACGGCTGTTGACGCTGCCCTCACTGCCGTGCGGGAACGCCGCTGGCACGTGGGTATCGGGGTAGGCGAGCTGGCGGTGCCGTTGCCCGCTGATATCCGTGACGCGAGGGGCTTCGGGCTGGTCTATTCGCGCAGGGCCGTGGAACGAGCCCAGCGCAGCGGTGACCGGATTCCGCTGGCGGTCGAGGGCCCGGACGCAGAGCTGGCGAGCGAGGCGGAGGCGGTCCTGCGGCTGCTCGGACTGATTGTGGCCGCGCGCACCGGTGCCGAATGGAAGGTGCTGGACCTGATGACTCCCGGTGCCCGCGGGCAGCAGAAATTCGTTGCCCAGGAACTGGGAATCACTGCCCAGGCGGTCAGTAAGGCGGTAGTCCGCTCGCATTGGACCGAGGAATGGGCCACCCGGCCGGCCGCCGCCAGACTGCTGGGTCTGGTGTACGGCCCGGCGTCCCTGCCTCCGGCAGCCCTGCCCTACGGCGTCTGAGCCGTCTCGGGCACCGTCTTCGGGCACAGCCTCGGGGCACCGACGCGTTGCCTTGGGCCGGCCGCCCAGGCGGTCAGTGGAGCAGGCTGCCCAGTACGCTCGCAGCGCCGTCCTCGTACACCGTTCCGGTCACCTCGGAGACCACGGCGAGCACTTCATCAGGTGCCTGGCCCATGGCCACGCCGCGTCCTGCCCAGGACAGCATTTCAATGTCATTCCGGCCGTCTCCCAGCGCCACGGTAAGCGCGGGATCAACATTCAGGTGTCCCCGGACCTGCTCCAGCGCGCTGGCCTTGGTCACTCCGGCGGCTGCGATGTCCAGCCACGCCGTCCAGCCCACGGAGTAGGTGACCCCGTGCAGGCCGATGGACTTTACTGCTGAGCCGAACTCCTCTGCCGTGCTGTCGGTGCTGAAAACCACCACCCGCACCGCCTCGGCGTCGAGCAGTTCATCGAATCCCACCGCATGGGCCTCGGCACCGAAGCTGGCATCCTGGAAACGTTCAGTGGAAAGGAACCGGCCGGAGCTGTCCTCAAGGGCAAACTTGGCGGTGGGCAGCTTCTGCCGCAGGGCTGCCAGAGCCGGCTTGGGATCGAAAACCACCCGGTCCATCACTTCGTAACCGTCCGCCAGTGACGGGTCCAGCCGGAGCGTGACCGCGCCGTTGGAGCACACACAGTACCCCTCGGTCAGCCCCAGCAGCTGGAGGATGGGCAGGGCCGCCCCATAGGAACGGCCGGTGGCAATGACCAGATGATGTCCGGCGTCGGCTGCCGCCCGGGCAGCTTCGCGGACCCCCGGGGACATATGCCCGTCGTGGTCCACCAGGGTGCCGTCCACGTCCAGGGCTACTAAGTGTCTTTTATCCGTCGTCTGCTGGTCTTCGATGCCAGCTGTACTCAAAGTTGTCATCGTTTTATCTAAACAGATCGGTTGGCAACGGGGTAGGAGCACCGTCACGCACAAAGGCGCGGACGACACAACGCAGGAGAGGGACCCCGGGCGTCCCGGGATCCCCCTGCTGCGGGTGCGGCCGGACTAGAGAACCGGAAGCACTTCCAGGCCGCCCAGGTACGGCTGCAGGGCAGCCGGCACGTTGACGGAGCCGTCGGGGTTCTGGTGGTGTTCCAGGATGGCGACAATCCAGCGGGTGGTGGCGAGGGTGCCGTTCAGGGTGGCCACGGCACGGGTGCCCTTGCCTTCGCCCTGGCGTTCGCGGATGTTCAGCCGGCGGGCCTGGAAGGTGGTGCAGTTGGAAGTGGACGTCAGTTCGCGGTAGGCGTTCTGGGTGGGAACCCAGGCTTCACAGTCGAACTTCCGTGCCGCGGACATGCCCAGGTCACCCGCAGCGGTATCAATGACCCGGTAGGGCAGTTCAACCTTGGCCAGCATTTCCTCTTCCCATGCCAGCAGGCGCCGGTGTTCCTCAGCGGCGTCCTCGGGGCGGGTGTAGACGAACATTTCCACTTTGTTGAACTGGTGGACGCGGATGATGCCTCGGGTGTCCTTGCCGTGGGATCCGGCTTCGCGGCGGTAGCAGGAGGACCAGCCGGCGTAGCGGACCGGGCCGCCGTCGAGCTCGAGGATCTCATCGGCGTGGTAACCGGCCAGCGGTACCTCGGAGGTGCCCACCAGGTAGAGGTCGTCCTCGGCCAGGCGGTAGATCTCGGCGTCGTGGGCCACATCGAAGCCGGTGCCCTGCATCGTCTCCGGACGGACCAGGGTGGGGGTGATCATGGGAACAAAGCCGGCCTTCACGGCCTGATCCATGGCCATGTTCAGCAGGGCCAGTTCCAGCCGGGCGCCGACGCCGCGCAGGAAGTAGAAGCGCGAACCGGAAACCTTGGCACCACGCTCCATGTCAATGGCGCCGAGCATCTCACCCAGTTCCAGGTGATCGCGGGGGGTGAATCCCTCGGCTTCGAAGTCGCGGGGGGTTCCGACGGTCTTCACGACCTCAAAGTCATCCTCACCGCCCACGGGGACGCCGTCGGAGACCAGGTTGGGGATCCGGCGCAGCAGTGCGTCGGATTCAGCCTGGATGGCGTCGGCTTCGGCGCCGGCGGCCTTGACCGCGGCGGCCAGTTCCTTGACCTCGGCCAGCAGGGCCTGCTTTTCCTCGCCCTTGGCCTGTGCCACCCGCTTGCCGAAGGCATTCTGCTCGGCACGGAGGGTCTCGTAACGGGTCCGGGCATCGCGGCGGGCGGCGTCAGCGGAGATGATCGCGTCCACAATGCTCTCGTCGGCCAGCCGGGCGCGCTGCGAGGCTCGGAATTTTTCAGGGTTTTCGCGGAGCTCATTTACATCGATCACGTCTCAAGAGTACCGAAAACACGTCCGGGCATTGGTTCCGCGGGCGGCGGCTATTCTGGGAAGCACCATGCCCATAGAAATCACCCTGCTCCTGGTCCTTGCCGCCGCCCTGCTGGCCTCGGCGGCAACCTGGATAATTGTGGGCGTCAGGATCAGGCGCCGGACAGCAAGGGACACGGCGATCTTTGCCCCGCGGGGTCCTGCGCACCAGCGAGTTGCCATGGTCATTAATCCGGTAAAGACGCTGGCTCCCGAGGCCCGGTCCCTGCTGGAGTCAGCGTGCGACCTGGCCGGCTGGGACCCGCCCCTCATTCTGGAAACCACCGTTGACTCGCCCGGTTACCTGCAGGCCGTACAGGCGCTGCAGTCCGGCGCCGATGTGGTGCTGGCTGCCGGCGGCGACGGGACGGTGCGGGAAGTTGCCCGGGCCGTGGCGCACTCGGGGGCGTCGCTGGGCCTGATCCCCCTGGGCACCGGCAACCTCCTCGCCCGGAACCTGGACATCTCCGTGGCGGACCTCAGCGGGAATATCCGCAATGCCCTGCACGGGGACGTGCGCCGGATCGACATGGCCACCATCCGGCTGGCAGATGTAACCACCGGCGAATCCTCCCGTAATGCCTTCCTGGTCATGGGTGGAATCGGCCTGGACGCCGAGGTCATTGCCGCCACCCGGGACGAGTTGAAAAAACGCGTGGGCTGGCTGGCGTACAGCGAGGCCGGCGTCCGGCTGCTGCCCGGGCGGCGGACCCGGATGGCCGTCAGCATTGATGACGCTCCGGCCGAATCCCTGAAGGTACACAGCGTCCTGGTGGCGAACACCGGCAGGCTCCCCGCCGGGATTGATTTCATTCCGGACGCAGTGGTGGATGACGGGCTGCTGGACATCATCATCATGAGTCCGCGAAGCGTGCTGGGCTGGGCCTGGGTGGCAGGGAAGGTGATGACCCGTTATCCCAAGGACCTGCCGGTCATCCGTCATCACCGGGCCCGCAAGGTGACGGTCACGGTGGGTGAACCCACACAGACACAGCTGGACGGCGACCTTACCGGCACCGCCACCTCGGTCACGTTCCAGGTGGATCCAGGTGCCCTGCCGGTGCGGGTACCGCCGTCGCCGGTACAACCCGCGAGACGGTAGGAAAATACAAAACGGCGCTGCACCCTCGGGTGCAGCGCCGTTTGAGGGAAGGACCTACTTGCCGTCCTGGGTGCCCTCGGAGTCGGTGTAGCCGCCTTCGCGGTCCCTGTCCGTCCGGGCACCGTCAGCGTCGGTGTACTTGCCCTCGTCATCGGGCAGGGAGGACTTGGAGGACTGCTCGCGGATCAGCGCTTCCTCCTCGGCGAACCGGATGTCGTTCCCCTGGTCTCCCACGTCGCCGCGGTAGTTGTCGTCATTCGTGGATACACCGCTGGGCTTCGGGTCCTTGAGCTGTTCTTCTTCTTTGGGGTACTCGCTCATGCCGGCACCTTCCTTCTTGGGGTGGTTGTCCAGTGCGCCAATACTGCGCGCGCCTTCCATCAGCATACTTACTGCCACCGGAGACGGAAACCCGGCTACTCCTCGAGCATCAGGCGGACGGCTGTCTCCGACGCTGAGAACCCGGCAACCGGGATCACCTCACCGTCGAAAAACCGGTCCACCACGCGTGGGTCGATATACGACTTCCGGGCGATGGCCGGGGTATTGCCCAGATGGTCGGCAACGTCGCGGGCAGTGGCGGCCACCGCCTGCTGCCGGGCGCGCTTGGTGCCGGCGTCCGGTGCCAGCCGGGCCAGGGACATGGCAGCCACGACGGTAGCCTGCCAGGTGCGGAAATCCTTGGCAGTGAAATCCCCGCCGGTCACTTCCTTGAGGAACGCGTTCAGCTGGGCGGCATCCACGCTGTGCCATGCACCGTCCGCTCCGATATAGGCCAGCGCCGTGTCCGCGTCCGGGCGCCGCAGCATCGGTTCCAGCGCTGCCGCCAGGTCGGCGTCCCGGATGGAGGTATGCCATTCCTGGCCGCTCTTGCCCGGGAAATCGAACCGCACCTGATCCCCGTCCAGGCGGACGTGCTCAATACGCAGGGTGGTGGTGCCGTAGGAGCCGTTGGCCTCGGCGTACCTGGCGCCGCCCACGCGCAGCGCTCCCGCATCGACAATGCGCAGCGCTGCCGCCAGGGCCCGTTCCGCCCCGCTGCCTCCGGCCCTCAGATGCTTGGTGATCAGCCGGCGGGCGGGCGGCAGTGACTGGGCAAAGGCCAGGGCACGGTCAAACTTTTCCCGGTCCTTCATCTCGCGCCAGTGCGGGTGGTAAATGTACTGCTTGCGGCCGGCACCATCCGTCCCGGTGGCCTGAATGTGCCCGTTGGGATAGGGACTGATCCAGACGTCCGTCCAGGCCGGCGGAATGGCGAGGTTCCGGATCCGCGCAAGAACCTGCCGGTCCGTGATGGTTTCGCCGCGGAGATCCCGGTAGCTGAACCCCTTGCCCCACCGCCTGCGGGAGTACCCGGGATGTTCGCAGTTGCTTCGACGCAGCCTGGCCATGGCGCATCCCCCTCCCTGAGGCGGCTGGAGCGCCGCGCTTGTTTGGCTTTAGTATCCGTTCAGCAGGGATTGGAGCCAAATGTCGGCGTCCCGGAACGCTTCGTCACTGGTGTGCCGCGACACTTCAGGCTCGCGCCGGTCCGCCCGGGGGTAGGAACCCAGGAACCGCAGGCCGGGGCTGATCCGGTGCAGGCCCTTCAGGGCATCGGCCATTCGGGCGTCTGCCACGTGGCCGTCCGCATCGATGCTGAAGAAGTAGTCACCCAGGAACATCCCCGTGGGCCGGGACTCAATCCGGCTCAGGTTGACCCCGCGGGTGGAGAACTGTTCCAGGATGTCCATCAGCGCACCCGGATGGTCTTCAGGCAGCGGTATTACCAGGGTGGTTTTATCCGCCCCAGTCGGTTCCGGAAGCAGACCGGGCAGGCTGATCATCACGAATCGCGTCACCGCATCGCGGACATCACCGATATCCTCACGCAGCACCTCCAACCCAAGCCGCTCGGCCACCAGCGGGGCGCAGATGGCCGCGTCAAAAGCCGGCTCCTCCCGGGCCAGCTCCACCGCGGCAGCCGCCGTGGAGGAAGCAGGAAGATATTCCGCAGACGGAATATTCGCTGCCGCCCATTCCCGGCACTGTGCCCAGGCATGGGTATGCGTGGACACGGTGCGGATATCCGCCAGGCCGATACCGGGACGCACGGCCAGCACAAAGGTGATCGGCACGAGGATCTCATGCAGGATCCGCAGCGAGGTTCCGGCGGACAGGGCGTCGAGGGTGGCGCTGACGCCGCCTTCCACGGAATTCTCGATGGGCACCACGGCCGCATTGGCCTGGCCGGAGCGCACCATTTCCAGCGCGGAGTTCACGCTGGGTGCGGGGATCCGCACCGCATCCGATGCACCGGGAATCCGCAGCAGCGCCGCTTCGGTGAACGTCCCCTCCGGTCCCAGGTAGGTGTAGACCACCGTTTCCCCCTGCGGACCCGAATGGTGCGGGGCGGCCGCAGTGTCAGCAGCGTGCGTCATTTAACGGTCGGTTCCTGCCCGTTGTCCGAAACCATGGGCTTGCCGGCTTCGAGCCAGGCCCCCATGCCGCCGTTGACGTTGACGGCGGAGTAGCCGTGCGCGTCCAGCCACGCGGTCGCGCGGGCGCTGCGGCCGCCGGTGCGGCAGATGACGGCCAGGTCCTGGTCCGGGTCAAGGTCCTCGAGGCTGTCGGGCAGCCGGTCCAGCGGAATGTGGAGGGCACCGTCAACGTGCCCGGCTTCCCATTCGTAGTCTTCGCGGACGTCAAGGATCTTCGCGCCCTCGGGGATGCTGTCTACGGATACGCTCTGCATTTCGCTCATTGCTGTCCTAACTCTCGATTCTCCCGGACCGGTACCGGCCGTCGCCGCTGTGAAAGCCGGATAAACCACGGCTGCCCGCAGCGGGCGGTTTTCTCCAGCCTATAGTGGGACGCGGTCCGAGAGAACAAAGACCAGATCAGCACGCACCGGAGGTTTGCAATGCCCGCTCCCCACGACCTGACCGCCGTCGACCTGCGGAACGCCCTGGCCTCCGGGGAGCTCGGTGCCGAGGAGGTAACTTCGCACTTCCTGAGGCGCATTGAGGAGCTGAATCCGGCGCTGGGCGCCTTCCTGACCCCAACCCCGGAGCTTGCCCTCACCGAGGCCCGGGCCGCTGACACGTTGCGCGCCCGCGGCGGCACACTGCCGATGCTGCACGGCATGCCGCTGGCGCATAAGGACCTGACCGACGTCGCGGGGGTGCGCACCACCATGGGCAGCGCCGCCCTTACCCCGTGGGTCGCCGAGGCAGACGCGCCGCTGCCCGCGGTCCTGCGTCGTGCAGGCGCCATCAGCCTGGGCAAAACCCAGGTTCCCGAGTTCGGGTTGAGCAGCTACAGCGAGAACCGGGTGGGGCCCCCTGCCCGCAACCCGCGGGACCTCCGGCTCAGCCCCGGCGGCTCATCGGGCGGCAGTGCCGCGGCGGTGGCCGCCGGGCTGATTCCCTTCGCGCCCGGAACCGACGGCGGCGGATCGGTGCGTATTCCGGCAGCCGCCACCGGCCTCGTGGGCCTGAAGCCGAACCGCGGAAGGATCCCGTCGGGTTCGGGCCAGCAGGACCTGGGCCAGTTTGTCGTGGCCGGCCCAATCGCCCGTACGGCTGCGGACGCAGGCCTGCTCCTGGATGCCATGGTCGGCGAACCCAACCACCGCGCCACGAGTGCCGCCCCGTCCGCGAACCCTTTTCTCGCCGCTGCCCTGCGTGCCGAGGGCAGCTTCCGGATTGGCGTTAGCACCCGTTCACCGTTCGAATCCCGGCTGGACATCAGCCTGGATGACGAAGCGCTGCAGGCGCTCGACGCCGGTGTGGCGGCACTGACTGCGGCCGGTCACGATCTGGTGGAAACGGACCTGCATTACGACGAGCGGTATCCGGATGCGTTCGAAGTGGTTTGGACGGCGTCGCTGGCCACGGCCCGGCTGGCTCCCGGCCGCGAGGCTGAATTGACGGAGCTGGCCGCCACCATGCGCCGACGGGCGCTTTCCCGCAGTGCCGCGGACCTGGTGTCCGCCATCGACGTCCTGCGCACCTTCGAAACCGACACCATCCGCCAGTACAGCGCCTATGACATGATCCTGACCCCTGCCCTGGGCATGACGCCGCGGCCGGTCGGCTGGTACACCGACGCCGGTGCAGACGAGGACTACGCGCGTCAGTGCAGGTACTCGCCCTTCACCTCGATGGTTAATGTCTGCGGGCTTCCCGCCATCTCCATTCCGGCCCTGGACACGCAGGACGGGCTGCCGATGGGCATCCAGCTGATCGGCCGGCCGGGGGCGGAAGCCGATCTGCTGGCCGTCGCCGCCCAGCTCGGGCATTAGGCCCGCGGACGTCGGGCCGGTCCGAAAGGCATCCGACGACGCGACCCCGCTTCCCGGCACGGCGTGCTGCCGGCTCAGGATGCGGCCAGCTCCGCGAGCAGCCGGTCGGATTCGCGCTGGCCGCTAATGTCGTAGGCTCCGCCGGTGGCCAGCACCTCGTCGGCGCCGGTTGCGTCCAGCAGCTCCGCCAGGCGGTGGCGCACCTCGGGCGGGGTGCCGCAGATTGCATCCGCCAGGAAACCGCGGACCAGTTCCTGCCGGCGTTCCGGGCCCGTCACGGTCCCGTCGGTTGCGGCCAGCGCTGGAAACACACCCCGGGTCCGGGAATCCGCCAGGGCATTGGCTTCGGGCAGCAGCAGGCGGGTTGCGGCACTCCCGGTGGCGGCAACCGCCACGTTCACCGCTGCCAGCACGTAGGGCCGCGGGAACCGGCGGGAAGGCCGGAACCCTTTCCGGTACCGTTTCAGCGCGGATTCCGGGGAGCTGCGGAACAGTGCCGGCCCGCCCAAAACCAGCCCGAGCCCGGCCCGTGCCGCTATATCGGCGCCGGTACCGGTGGCCAGCACAAATACGGGCGTCTGGCCATGGTCCTGCGGCCTGGCGGTAATTGCGGCTGTCCCGTCCAGGTAGGCCAGCAATTCGGCCAGATGTTCCTCGAACTGTTCGGCTTCGGCTTTCCCCGCATGCAGCGCCCGGCGAACGGCCGACGTGAAACCGACCGAGCGTCCCACACCCAGGTCAATGCGGCCCGAATAGAGGGCATTGAGGGTTGCGGCCTGTTCCGCCACCACCAGCGGTTGGTGGTTGGGCAGCATCATGCCACCGGATCCGATGCGGATGCTTCGCGTGCGGGCAGCCAGGGCTGCCATCAGGACGGCAGGCGCCGAGCCGGCAATACCGGCCACGGCATGGTGTTCAGCCACCCAGAAGCGGCGGAACCCCAGTTTCTCGGCCGACTCGGCCCGTTCTGCCACCGCCTGCAGTGCTTCGGCCTCGGTGTCTCCCTCCCGGGAGTTGGCCCGGTCAAGGATGGAGACGGGGATATTCAGGGAAGCCATACCGGTGCCAACCCCGGGCCCGGCCGGGGAATTCCGGCACGCTTGTAGGCAAATCAGTGTCCGGACACCAAATCCGGGCGTAACGGGGGGAGGTAAGCACGTAATCTCGCCAAAATCGAGCCGAAAACGGGTGAGCTTTCGCACACCTTCGCAGAGAACCTCCCCGGCCCCGGGCGGATTCCCCGGGATTGGGGGGCGCTCACCCGCTTCGGGAGTGGGACCATTAACGGGTGAGCCATACCCCCAGTAACCCAGGCGTCCAAGAAGCGCGTAAAACCTTCTTCGGCCATCCCCGGATGTTGGCCAATCTCTTCAGTGTCGAGCTGTGGGAACGATTCTCGTTCTACGGCATGCAGGGCATCCTGCTGTACTACATGTACTACTCGGTCACTGACGGCGGCCTCGGCATCGATATTGCTGTTGCAACCTCTCTGGTCGGCGCCTACGGCGGCGGTGTCTACCTCTCCACCATTCTTGCTGCCTGGCTGGCGGACCGCGTCCTCGGGTCCGAGCGCGTGCTCTTCTACTCTGCCGCCGTCGTTATGCTCGGCCACATTGCCCTGGCCGTCCTGCCGGGCACACCCGGGCTGGCAGCGGGCCTGATCATGATTGCCCTCGGTTCCGGCGGCGTCAAAGCCAATGCCACCTCCCTGGTGGGCACCCTGTACGCAGAAAAGGATGAACGGCGTGACGCCGGGTTCTCCATCTTCTACATGGGCATCAACCTGGGCGCCCTGGTGGGCCCCCTCCTGACCGGCCTGGCCCAGGTGGAACTCGGCTTCCACTACGGCTTTGGCCTCGCCGCCATCGGCATGGCCATCGGCCTGGTCCAGTACGGCCTGACCCGCAAGTACCTGCCCGAGACCGCCCACGAAGTGGCCAATCCGCTGCCTCGGCAGCAGTACCTCAAGGTAGGGATCTACGCGGCGGCCGCCGTCGTCGTGATTGTCCTGGCCGTGGTGTTCGGCATCCTGAGCGCCGGCAACCTGGCCGTGGTGATGGCCGTTGTGGCCATCCTGGCCGCGGTTGCCTACTTCGTCATCATCCTGGGCAGCAAAAAGGTCAACAAGCTGGAACGGCGCCGGGTGTACTCCTTTATGCCGCTGTTTATCGCCAGCGCCGCCTTCTGGGCCCTGTTCCAGCAGCAGTTCACCGTGGTGGCGCTGTACGCCGACACGTCCCTGAACCGGACCATCTTCGGCTGGACCATGCCGCCGAGCTGGGTGCAGTCGATCAACCCGATCTTCATCATCATCTTCGCAGCCGTCTTCGCTGCGGTCTGGACCAAGCTGGGCGACCGGCAGCCGTCCTCGCCGCTGAAGTTCGCCCTGGGCCTTGCCGTCATGGGCCTGGCATTCCTCGCCTTCATCCCGTTCTCCGGCGGCGGCGCCAACAGCACCCCGCTGCTGGCACTGGTCGGCATCCTGCTGCTGTTCACCTTCGCGGAACTCTTCATCTCCCCGATCGGCCTGTCCGTGGCCACCAAACTGGCCCCGGAGGTCTTCCGGACCCAGATGGTTGCCCTGTTCTTCCTCTCGGTTTCCCTGGGCACCACCCTCGCGGGCTGGCTGGCACAGTTCTACAACCCCGAGACCGAGGTCAGCTACTTCCTGTTCAGCGGCGGAACCGCCATTGTCCTGGGCATCGCCCTGGCAGCGGCGACCCCGGCCATCAAGAAGCTGATGAGCGGCGTGCGCTAGCAAGCACTGCAGCACCAGCGCCTCCTCATGGACGGCGGCACCGGGACTTCCCGGAGCCGCCGTCCTTTTGCTTTTTGTCATGTGCTTGGTGCCGGCGGCACGGCATGGTTAGGATGGCACCAGCTTCAGGAGACACGGCCGCCAAGCTCCGACTTGGCCGTGCACCAACCCCATGCTTCACGGGTGGTTCGGATGACGAAGCGGCCCGCTCCGCCTTTACAGGCATCCGGTGCGGGCAAGAGCACGAAATCCCAGAGGATTCCCATGCGTAAAAGCACTGACCGTATTCTGACCACCCATGCCGGTTCCCTGCCGCGCACGCCGGAGCTGCTGGCCGCCAATGCCGCCCGGGAAGCGAATCCCGCGGATACCGGGGGCTACGCGGAACTCCTGCAGGCCGCCGTGGCGGATCTGGTGCGCCGCCAGCAGCAGGCAGGCATCGACATCCCCAACGACGGCGAGTACGGGCATGCCATGTCCTCGGCCGTGGATTACGGCGCCTGGTGGTCCTATTCCTTCGCCAGGCTCAGCGGTCTCAGCGTGGCCGAGACGGGCATCTGGGAGATGGAACCCGTCCGCTCCTCGCCGGGCAACGTTGTCCTGACAAGCTTCGGGGACCGCCGCGACCGGCAGCGCTTCGCTGCGGCCTACACCGACCCGTCATCGGGGATCACCACCGGGGCGCAGAAGATCTTCCCGAAGGTCACGGGTCCGGTGAAGTACACCGGGCACGACGCCGTGGCAGGGGACATCGCGAATCTGAAGGCCGGCCTGGCCGCGGCAGGTCTGACGGAAGGATTCCTGGCCTCCCTCTCCCCCGGTTCCTGTTCCCGGATTGCCAACGAGTACTACGCCACGGAGGAGGAGTTCATCTACGCGTGTGCGGATGCCATGCGGGAAGAGTACAAGGCGATTATCGACGCCGGGCTGATTGTCCAGATTGATGATCCGTCCATTGCGGAGAACTGGGACCAGATCAACCCGGAGCCCTCCGTCCAGGACTACCTGCGCTTCACCCAGATCCGGGTGGAGGCGCTGAACTATGCGCTGCGGGGCCTGCCGGAGGACCGGATCCGCTTCCACCTGTGCTGGGGTTCCTGGCACGGACCGCACACCACGGACATTGAGTTCCGGCACCTGGTGGACACGCTGCTGACGATCAATGCCGGGGGTTACAGCTTCGAGGCGGGCAATGTGCGGCACGAACATGAATGGCGGGTCTGGGAAGACACCAAGCTGCCGGCGGGCAAGGTGATCATCCCCGGCGTCGTTTCCCACGCCACCAACGTGGTGGAACACCCGGAGCTGGTGGCGGACCGGATTGAGCGCTTTGCGCGGCTGGTGGGCCGGGAGAACGTTATTGCTTCCACGGACTGCGGCCTGGGCGGGCGGGTTCATCCGCAGATTGCCCAGGCCAAGCTTGAGGCGCTCGGGGAAGGTGCACGGCTGGCCAGCAGCCGTCTCTGGTAACTAAAGTAGCAATTGTAAGGTTGCTGATAGTCGAAGTCAGAGGAGGGCATCATGGCTGATACGAACGCGAAGGATCCCGGACCCGAGCCGACCAATCCAATCGAGAACGCCGCCGACAACCTCATGCAGAACCTGGGCGAAGAGGTGCCGGACGGCAGCGGCAGCCAGGACCGGTCCGATCCGCGCACCGAGGTCCATTCGAACCTGGCCCAGGGCCTGAACGCCGATAACGCGAATTTCACGGCGAAACACAAGGACCGCTAGCACCGGTTCGTCCGACTGCGGTACGCGGGGCAGCGCTCCGCGTACCGCAGTCCGTTGCTTAAAGCCTGTCCAAATGCGCGCCCTAGCTGTCCAGACCGGCGCTGGTCAGGGTCAGCATTCCGGCGGCAGCGGACAGGAGACCCAGCGCGCAGACGGTATTGAACACCGTCCAGCCCTCCTGCCGCCGACCGCGGGCAACCAGGACGGCGGCGGCGGCCCATCCTGCCGCAAAACCCAGGACGGGCAGGACGCCGCCGGCAATCCCGGCGGTGTCCGAGGCCCAGCCCGGCAGGGCAAATGCGTTCCGCTGGGTCCAGCAGAACCAGAACACCGGCATTGCACAGACGTACGCCGCGTTGAGGAAAACTGCGCCCGCGACGGTGCCGCGGCGCACGGCACGGGCGCGGACGCGTCCGGGGGCTGCACTGCCCTGCATGCTCATGCCTGTCCGCCTTCCCCACCGGTCCCGCCGCTGTGTGGATAAGAGCATACGGCGGCGGCGGGCGATACACGCGTAGCAGCCCGTCTGCCGCCCCCGGTGTTTCTTTGGCATGCTTAGGGGTATGTCTAATCGTGCAGGCAACCGTGCCGAACCTTCCGACCTTGTAGACCTCACCGCGCTGTTGGACGCCTATTACGACGTCGCGCCGGACCCATCGAACATCGCCCAGCGGGTGGCGTTTGGTACCTCCGGCCACCGGGGTTCCTCCCTGAACGGTGCTTTTAATGAACGGCACATTGCTGCCATCACGCAGGCGATTGTGGAGTACCGCACCTCGGCAGGCATCACCGGGCCGCTGTTTATGGGCAAGGACACCCATGCCCTCTCCGAGCCGGCACAGAACACCGCCCTGGAAGTCCTCGCCGCCAACGGCGTGAACGTGCTTATTGATGCACGGAACGGCTTCACTCCCACCCCGGCCGTCAGCCACGCCATCCTGAAGTACAACGCTTCGCGGACCGACCAGGCGGACGGCATTGTGGTCACGCCGTCCCACAATCCGCCTGCAGACGGCGGTTTCAAGTACAACCCGCCCACGGGCGGTCCTGCCGGATCGGACATCACCAACTGGGTGGCGGACCGTGCCAACCAGCTGCTTGAGGCCGGTCTGGAGGGCGTGAAGCGCATTCCGCTGGGCGAGGCCCGTCTGGCCGACTCCGTAGGGACCTACGACTTCCTGCAGAACTACGTCCAGGACCTCCCCTCGGTGCTGAACCTGGATGCCATCCGCAGTGCCGGGCTGCATATCGGTGCCGACCCCCTGGGCGGTGCGTCAGTGGATTACTGGGGCGCCATTGCCGAAGCGCACCAGCTGAACCTGAGCGTGGTTAATCCCAATGTGGATCCGCAGTGGGCGTTTATGACCCTGGACTGGGACGAGAAGATCCGCATGGACTGCTCCTCCCCCTACGCCATGGCGTCCCTGATTGCCCGTGCGGACCAGTACGACATTGCCACCGGCAACGACGCCGACGCCGACAGGCACGGGATTGTGACCCCCGACGGCGGGCTGATGAACCCCAACCACTACCTCGCCACGGCCATTGATTACCTGTACCGCAACCGCTCCGGCTGGAGCAGCGATGCCATGGTGGGTAAAACCCTGGTGTCCTCCTCCATGATCGACCGCGTCACGGCTGACCTGGGCCGGGTCCTGATGGAGGTACCGGTGGGCTTCAAGTGGTTTGTGCCCGGCCTGCTCTCCGGTGAGACGGCCTTCGGCGGCGAGGAATCCGCCGGCGCGTCCTTCCTCCGCCTGGACGGCAGCCCCTGGAGCACGGACAAGGACGGCATCCTTTTGGCCCTGCTGGCCTCGGAAATGACGGCCGTCACCGGCAAGACCCCGTCCCAGCGCTACCGCGAGCTGACGAGCAGGTTCGGGGATCCGGAGTACGCACGCGTCGATGCCCCCGCCACACGGGAACAGAAGGCGGCGCTGGCCAAACTCTCGCCGTCGGACGTCACCGCCACCACCCTGGCGGGCGAGGACATCACTGCCCGGCTGACCGAGGCCCCCGGCAACGGTGCACCCATCGGCGGGTTGAAGGTGACCACTGAGAACGCCTGGTTTGCCGCGCGTCCCTCCGGTACCGAAGATGTCTACAAGATCTACGCCGAATCCTTTAAGGGCGAGGAACACCTGCACCAGGTGCAGGCCGAGGCCAAGGCCATTGTGGACGGCGTGATTTCCTAGCTGTTCCCGCGCCGTGCGTGCGTAAACAGGGAAGGGGTGCACCTGCGGGTGCACCCCTTCCCTGCTTAACGCCCCGGGCTTAGAGCAGCCGGCGCAGGATCCGTTTCTTCAGCCCCGTGTAGGGCGGGTACGCGAAGCGCAGCGTGTCCAGGAGGGTGCCCTTGGTGAAGACCGGGCGCAGCTGGCTGAACGTGTCGAAGGAGTACTTGCCGTGGTACGCGCCGGTACCGCTGGCCCCGGCGCCACCGAAGGGCAGTCCGGGTACGGCCAGCTGCACGGTGCTGGCGTTGTGGTTGATGCTGCCTGCCCGCACGCCTTCCTCGAATTCGGTGCGGGCGGCCGCCGATTCGGTGTACAGGTAGGCCGAGAGCGGCACCGGACGGGCATTGATGAATTCCATGGCTTCGGCCAGGTTTTTCACCGTCAGCACCGGCAGGATTGGCCCGAAGATTTCCTCCTGCATCACCGGTGACTCCGGATCCACGTCCGTAAGGATGGTCGGTTCCAGGTACCGGGTGTCCCGATCGCTCCGCCCGCCGGTCAGCACCGTACCGCTGTCCAGGAGTCCGACCAGCCGTTCCCAGTGCTGTTCATTGACTATCCGGCCGTAGTCGCGGCTCTTGGCGGGATCCTTGCCGAACAGTTCGGCCACGGCCTTCACCAGGTGTTTCTGCAGCACCGGCGCGCCCTCTTCCGTAACCAGCACATAGTCCGGCGCCACGCAGGTCTGTCCGGCATTGAGGAGCTTGCCGAAGACCAGCCTGCGGGCGACGGCGGCCCAGTTCCCGTCCAGCACCACGGCAGGGGATTTGCCGCCCAGCTCCAGGGTGACCGGTGTCAGGTGCTCGGCCGCGGCCTGCAGGACAATGCGCCCCACACGTTCCCCGCCGGTGAAGAAGATGGAGTCAAAGCGTTCCTTCAGCAGAGCGGTGCTCACATCGGGGCCGCCCTGGACCACCGCAACGGCGTCGGAATCCAGGTAGTGCGGCACCAGGTCAGCCAGCATGGCGGACGTTGCCGGGGCCAGTTCGCTGGGCTTGAGCACGGCAGCGTTGCCGGCAGCCAGTGCGCCCACCAGGGGTGCCAGCACCAGCTGCACGGGATAGTTCCACGGCCCGATGATCAGTACCACGCCCAGCGGCTGCGGCTGGGTCCGTGCCGACGCGGGGGCCAGGCCGAGCGGCACCGGAACCCGGCGGCTGCAGGTCCATTGCTCAAGGTGCTTCAGCGCGTGCTCTGCCTCGGCGCGGACCAGTGACAGTTCCGTCACGTAGCTTTCCAGCGGGTTTTTGCCCAGGTCCGAGGACAGGGCGGCAGCGAACTCCTGCTCACGTTCACGCAACAGGCGCACGAGCCCCTCGAGCTGCTCCCGCCGCCACTCGAGCGGCCGGGTGCGCCCGGACGCGTGGGTTTTCCGCAGCCGGTCCAGGACCGGCGGCACGGCGGCAGGTGTACCGTCCGCCGGGGACCCCGCGGCGGATGGGTCAGTGAAAGCGGATACGAGTTCACTCATGCCCTGCTCGTTTCCTTCCGTTCGCCGGCGCTACCGGCTGCCGGTTTCCGCCCGGTGAAGTGGTCCATGGACTGGTAGACCTTGAAAACACGTCCGGCCACTACGTCCCAGGCCGGCTGCGGCAGCACATTGCGCAGGGCACTGCCCAGCGCAACGGTCCAGGGCAGCTGGATCCGCGCCTTGCCCGCCAGCAGTGCTGCCCAGGCCTTGTCCACCACGTACTGCGGTTCCATCAACGGCGTCATCAGGGGACCCCGTGCACCTTCGAACATTCCGGTCTTGATGTAACTCGGGATCAGCGTGGTGACTGCCACGTGCCCGTTGCCGGATTCGTTCAGTTCCAGGCGCATTGAGTCGCTCCACCCGATCACGGCCCACTTGGAGGCCGTGTACACACTCATTTTCGGGACGGAGAGGGTCCCCGAGGCAGAGGCCACGTTGAGGATGCGTGCCGGGGTGCGGCGTTCGATCATGCCCGGCAGGAAAGCACGGGTGACCTGCATGGGAGCCAGGGTGTTCACCTGCATCACGGCGTCAATGTCCGCTTCCGGGGCGTGCTCCCAGAAGTACTTTCCGCGCACGATTCCCGCGTTGTTGATCAGGATGTCCGGCACTCCTGCCTCATGGATCACCTGTTCCGCCGTGGTTTCAATGTCCGGCAGCGAGCTCACATCCACCGCGTAGGGGTAGATGGCGGACGCGCCCATTTCCCGCAGCTCTGCGGCGGTCTTCTCCAAGGCGTCGGCATTGAGGTCCCACAGCACCACTGCCCCGGCGCCTTCGCGGACGGCACGTTCGGCGTACAGCCGGCCCATGCCCATTGCTGCGCCAGTAATGAGAACTACGCGTCCTGAAACTGAAATGCTCATGCTGCTCCATTGTCCGATCGGTCTATTGTGAAAGGCCTGTACCGCTGCGCGCACTGCACGCTTATGCAACGTAACATCCCCGCAATCGGGGAGAGTTAGAATCTTGATTAAAACCCCCTGTCTTCGGAAGGCACCACCATGACCAGATTCGGTACAGCCTGGACACTCCACGGAGACGGCAAAACCATCAAACCGGGTTCCTACGTAGCTCCCGAGGAACGCCTAAGCTGGCCACGGACCATTGGCATCGGCTCCCAGCATGTGGTTGCCATGTTCGGCGCCACATTCCTGGTTCCGCTGCTGACCGGTTTCCCGCCAGCCACCACCCTGCTGTTCTCCGGTATCGGCACCATCCTGTTCCTGATCATCACCGCCGGCAAAGTTCCCAGTTACCTGGGCTCTTCCTTCGCCTTCATCGCCCCGATCATGGCTGCGACCAACCAGCACGGGCCGGGCGGCGCGCTGGGCGGCATCATCATGGCCGGCTTTGCCCTGTTCCTGATCGGCCTCGCCGCGCAGCTGGCCGGCACCCGCTGGATCCAGGTCCTGATGCCGCCCGTGGTCACCGGCACCATTGTGGCGCTGATTGGCCTGAACCTGGCCGGCTCCGCCCGGACTAACTTTGAGCAGGGCCCCGTGACCGCAGCGGTGACGGTAGCGGTGATCCTCCTGGCCACCGTCCTGTTCCGCGGCTTCATCGGCAGGCTTTCCATCCTCATCGGCGTGCTGGCCGGCTACGGGGTGGCAATGCTGCGGGGCGAAGTGGACTTCGCCGCCATCAGCGCCGCCCCCTGGTTCGGGCTGCCCGAATTCCAATCCCCCACCTTCCACTTCAATGTGATCGGGCTTTTCGTACCGGTGGTGCTGGTGCTCGTGGCGGAGAATATCGGCCACGTGAAGTCCGTGGCGGCCATGACAGGCCGTGACCTGGACCCGTACGCCGGCCGTGCCCTGATGGCGGACGGACTGGCCACCATGCTGGCCGGTTCCGGCGGCGGTTCGGCCACCACCACCTATGCCGAGAACATCGGCGTGATGGCCGCATCCCGGGTGTACTCCACGGCGGCGTACTGGGTCGCGGGTATCGTCGCCATCCTGCTGAGCCTGTTCCCGAAGTTCGGTGCGCTGATCGCCACCGTTCCGCCCGGTGTTCTGGGCGGTGCCGGCGTCGTCCTCTACGGCATGATCGGCATTCTGGGCGTGCGGATCTGGGTGGATAACCGGGTGAACTTCTCCAACCCGATCAACCTTTCCGCCGCCGGGCTGGGCCTGATTGTTGCAATCGCCGACTTCACCTGGGTGATCGGCGACCTGACCTTCGGCGGTATTGCCCTGGGCACCGGAGCAGCCCTGATCGCCTACCACGGCATGCAGGCCATCGCGCGCTGGCGGGGCACCGACCCGGACGAGCCGAGTGAGGACGCCGGGGCCACTCCGAGCCGGCTGGGCTGACTCGGCCGGCTGGCGGCTGGGCCGTCCCCGCCGTCGTCAGGCTCCTTCGAGGACCTGACGGGTGGCCCAGGCAACGTACTTCTCCGCCTGGGCCATGGCATCCTGCGGCCGCTGCACCACGTCCAGCAGGCTGACGGCGGCAACAATCCCGTAGGCCTCGAGCTGGTCCGGGGTGAGGGTGATTTGCCCTGCCACGGCAACTACCGGGATGCCGGCGTCCCGGGCAAGCAGCGCCACTTCCAGCGGGGCCTTTCCGTAGCGGGACTGCTCGTCCAGCGACCCTTCCCCGGTGAGCACCAAATCGCAGCGGGTCAGTGCCGCCTGCAGTCCGGTGAATGAGGACAGCAGTTCAAAGCCCGGGTGCAGGGTGGCGCCGGTGTATGCCAGGAAACCGGACGGGAAACCGCCTGCCGCGCCCGCCCCGGGAACATCGACGTCGACGCCGGTGGCTTCCTTCAGCAGGCGCGTCCAGATGCCCATGGCTTCTTCGAGCCGGTCCCGGGCCGCCGGATCAGCGCCTTTTTGTTCGCTGAAGATCGCTGCCGTGCCTTCGTATCCCAGCAGCGGGTTGCGGACATCGGCGGCAATCCGCAGCCGGACCCCGGCCAACCGGGGATCCAGTTCTGCTGCGTCCACAGCCGCGGCCTGCAGCAGCCCGGCACCGCCGGGCGGCACGGGGGCGCCGCCGTCGTCCAGGATCCGCAGGCCCAGGGCAGCCAGTGCGCCTGACCCGCCGTCCGTCATGGCTGAACCGCCTATGCCCAGGATGATGGTTTTGGCTCCGGCGTCCAGTGCCTCAGCGATCAGCTGGCCGCTGCCGTAGCTGGTGGCCGCCAGGGCCGTGTCGGGGGAAGGCTCCAGCAGGGTCAGTCCCGAAGCCCGTGCAGTTTCTATCAGGGCGGTGTCCCCGTTCAGGGCCCACACTGCCGTGACGTCCCGGCCCAACGGCCCGCGGACGCGGGCTGTGCGGGCTTCGGCGCCGGCTGCGAGGGCGGCATCGAGGGTGCCTTCACCTCCGTCAGCTACCGGAACGGAAACCACTTCGGCATCCGGGTACACGGCCAGGACCCCCTCCGCCATGGCAGCTGCGGCCTCCGCCGCGGAAAGTGATCCCTTGAATTTATCCGGAGCAATAACTACACGCATGCCTTCATCCTGTCAGCTGCCGCCGACATCCGGCAGCGTAACGCTTCAGCGCCACTGCCCCCGGCCCTTGAGGACATCCTTCAGGATGTCGGCGCGGTCCGAGACAATGCCGTCCACGCCCAGGTCCAGCAGCCGGTTCATGGTGTCTGCGTCATTGACTGTCCAGACGTGCACCTGCAGCCCGGCACGGTGGCAGCTGCGGACAAAGGCCGGCGTGACCACCGGGAATCGGCCGAAACTTACCGGCACCTGGACGCACTGGAACCTGCCCAGGCGGGAAAGTATCCGCGCCACCCGCAGGGGTGCCAGCAGGCGCAGTGCCGCCGTCAGGGTGCTGCCGGCTGAACTCGCGGCGGGCCGGTCCAGGCGCCGGAGTGTGCGCAGCCGCCGGATATCGGAGAAGGACGCCACCAGCACCCGGTCATGGGCCTGGTGCTTATTGACCAGCTGAGCCAGGAGGGCAGCGCCGGCTGCGTCCTTCACATCCACATTGAGGCGGATTTCGGGCCATTGGGTGAGCAGCTCCTCGAAGGTGGGGATCTGCTCCTTTCCTCCCACCAGCACGTCCTTCAGCTGGGCGCGGGTGAGCCCGCCGATCTTCCCTGCTGTTCCCCCGGAGATCCGGTCCACGGTTTCATCATGGAAGGCCATCAGCACGCCGTCGCTGCTGGTGCGTACATCCGTTTCCAGGTGGGTCATCCCAAGGTCCACGGCGGCACGAAAGGCGGAGAGCGTGTTTTCGTATCCGTCGGGCGAGAACCCCCGGTGCGCCAATGCGATGGGCAGCGGCGAATGGGAAGGGGCGTCCCCAGGAGCCAGGAAGTACGGATATGTTGGCGTCACGCTCGTACTTTACCCAACCATCGCGCCGGTCTGCGTTCCGGAGCGGGCGGTTCACGATACTGCGCGCCTAGAATGGCAGGACCCCGACCGGCAGCATCCCGCAGGATCGTGGAGGTAACCGTGCCCGACCCACCCCCCAATGCGCTGTACCGCTTTGGACGCTCCCTTTTCCGGCCGGTCGCGTTCCTGCGGGGCAGCGCCCGGAAGTCGCCTGCCACGCTGACCTATATTGCCGTTTTCTGGCTGCTGGGCGCGCTCACTTCCTCTCTCACCACCGGGCCGGAGGGGGAGCTGCTGAACCAGGTGGCGGTCTCCGCAGACAGCCTGGGCACCAACCCCGCAGCCCTGCTCCTTTGCAGCTTTTGGGCCAGCGGCCCCGGTGGATATGTGGGCGGGACGCTGGCGGTGCTCCTTCTCGGTCTCCCCTGTGAGCGGCTGCTGGGTTCCGGCAGGTTCCTGCTGGCGGGCTTTACCGGCCAGGTGGCCGGGGCATTGCTGGCCATAGGTTTCGCCTTCCTCACCAGTGCCTCGATCGGCGACTGGTCACGTGCCCTGGTCAGCGAATCCTATGTGGGTCCGATGGCGTTCCTTGCTGCGGTGGCAGCGGCGGCCAGCGCCCGGATGTCCACCCTGTGGCGCCGGCGGCTGCGGCTTACCCTGTTCACCCTCCTGGTCCTGCTTGCCCTGTACGCCGGGAGCTTATCCGACCTGATGCTGCTGGGCGCCGCCGCGGCGGGCGCCTTTGCCGGGCCCCTCCTGGACGGACGGCGCCCGCGCCTCCCCCACCGCCTGGTGACCAGCCGCCGCGAGGCGCGTGTCCTGGTGGCGCTGGTGGTGCTGGCCTCAGCGGCGGGACCGGTTATTGCCGCACTCAGCGACGCCGCCGTGGGCCCCCTTGCTGTGCTGCGCTACCTCTTCACCAGCGCTGACGTGACCACTCCCGCAGAGCTGGCCGAACTGTGCAACGGCGGCGCCTCCGCCCGTGAATGCGCCGTGGCCCGCCTCCAGCTCCGTGCCGGGCCGGCCGCATTCTTCCTCGCCGTCCTGCCCCAGGTCCTGCTGGCAACGTTCTCCGACGGCCTGCGCCGCGGAAGGCGTTTCGCCTGGCTGGCCGCCGTGCTGCTGCAGGGGACCATGACCCTGCTCGCCGCCGTCCGGATTGGAGTGGTACTCACCGGTGACCAGGCCCGGCTGCTGCCTCCCGGGGCGGGCAGCTCCGTCAAACTGGTTCTGCCCATGGTGGTTCCCCTGGCGGTGTTTGCCCTGCTGCTCATCACACGCGGGCTGTTCCCCGTGCGCGCACCCGTTGGAACCTACCGGCGGCTGGCCCTCACGGTTGCTGCGGCCGCGCTCATCCTGGCAGCGGTCTATCTGGGCGTGGCCCTGCTGGACCGCGACGGGTTCTCCCCGCAGGCAACTCCGGCGCTGGCTGTGGCTGACCTGCCGGACAGGTTCCTGCCCATTTTGGAGGTGACCAGCCGTGGCCCCGTCCTGGTTCCGGTGAGCCTGCCCGCGGTCCTCGCCTATGAAGGGGTGGGCCTGGTGTTCTGGCTTTTGGCCTGTGTCCTGCTGCTGCGCTCCTTTTTGATCCCGCCCCGCACTCCGGCCATCGCCGATGAGGAACGGGCACGGGAACTGTTGAAGGCCCACGGCGGAAGCACCATGGCATGGATGACGCTCTGGGCCGGGAACACCTATTGGTTTTCCCCCAGCGGCAACTCATATGTTGCCTACCGGGCGGACAGCGGGGTTGCCCTTACGGTGGGCGAACCCGTGGGACCGGCTGCCGAAATGCCCCGGACCGTGGCGGGATTTGCCGCCTTCTGCACCGCCAACGGGACCACCGCCTGTTTTTACTCCGTGGATGAACGGGTGCGCAGCATTTGTGCGGAGCTGGGTTTTTTCTCTCTTCAGGTGGCCGAGGAGACCGTGCTGCCGCTGGGGTCGCTGGCTTTCAAGGGCAAAAAATTCCAGGACATCCGCACCGCATTCAATGCTGCCCGCAAACAGGGCATCCAGGCCCGCTGGATCAGTTTCCCCACCGCGCCGCTGGCACTCACGGACCAGATCCGGGCCATCTCCGAGGAGTGGGTGGCGGATAAGCGGATGCCGGAAATGGGATTCACCCTGGGCGGGCTGGAGCAGCTCGAAGACCCGGAAGTGCGCTGCCTGCTGGCCGTCGACGCCGACGGCACTGTGCACGCGGTGACCTCCTGGCTGCCGGTGTACCGGGACGGACGGGTGATCGGCTGGACCCTGGACTTTATGCGCAGGCGGGGCACCGGCTTCCGGCTGGGCATGGACTTCCTTATCGCCTCCGCTGCCCTGTCCCTGCAGGAGGAAGGGTGCGCTTTCCTGAGCCTTTCGGGCGCACCGCTGGCCCGTTCCGACGCCAGACACGGCGACGACGGCGGGAACGGCGGAGACGATGCAGGCTCGCCGGTGATGGACCGGCTGCTGGACCGGTTGGGCGCCACCCTGGAACCGGTCTACGGGTTCCGCTCCCTGCTGGCGTTCAAAGCCAAGTTCGCCCCGGAGTATGTGCCGCTGTACATGACCTACCCCGATCCGGCCGCGCTGCCTGCCATCGCCAACGCCGTGACCAGGGCCTACGTCCCGGACCTTTCCCTCGGTCAGGGGCTGGTCCTCGCCCGGCGGATTGTGGACCGGACCTGACTATGTCCCTGATCGCCGGAGTGCTGCCCGCGGCTGTCCTGATTGCCGGGGTGCTGGCACTGGCCTGGCTCGGCTTCGCCAGCCGGAAACTGGGCTGGAGCCGGTTCCTGGTCTCTGTTGTGGTCTCATGCCTGCTGACCGGGCTGCTCTACCTGCTGGCTGAAATGGTGTTCCACTGGTGGAACGCGTCCCTGCCCCGGTTGCTCTACCTTTTCTGCGCCCTGGCGATCCTCGGAGTGCAGCTCGCCCTGCCCCAGGTGACCACCTCCGGCACCCGGGTGCACCGGCGGGCAGCCGGCGTGGTCGCGGCACTGGTGGTGGTGCTCGCACTGGCCTGCACAGTGAACATTGCCTACGCCCAATACCCAACGCTCGCCTCGCTGTTCAGTCCGCCGTCCCCGGAAGATGACCCGCTGCCCCTTCCATCCGCTCCCCGGAGCGACCTGCCGGCAGCATCGGAGCAGAACTGGACGCCCCCGCCGGACATGCCGTCGCAGGGCAAGGTCTACCGCCAGCAGATCCCCGGGCCGGTGTCCGGGTATGCCTCCAACCCGGCCCTGATCTACCTGCCGCCCGCGTACCTCGCGGATCCCGGGGCGGTGAACCTGCCGGTCCTTGTGCTGATCCACGGACAGCCCGGCGCCCCGGCGGACTGGCTGATCAGCGGCGGGCTGACGGAGATGATGAACTCGTTTGCCGCCCGGCACCAGGGACTGGCACCCGTGGTGGTGATGCCGGACCTCAGCAACGCCGGGAACAGCAACTGGCCGCTGTGCATGGACACCACAGTCAGCAACTCGGCCACCTATCTCGCCAAGGACCTGCCAGCCTGGGTGCAGCAGGAGCTGGGGGCCGGCACGGCAGGGCCGCAGCAGTGGGCAGTGGGCGGTTATTCCTTCGGTGGAACCTGCGCCGTCCAGCTCGCGGCCAACTATCCGCAGGTTTACCCCACGTTCCTGGATATCGCCGGAGAGAATGAGCCCACCGTCGCCAGCGGGCATGAGGACCTGCTCGATATCTATTTCGACGGGAATGAAGACTCGTTCCGGGAGCAGAACGCCGTGGACCGGTTTAAGGCCGCCCGGTACCCGGATACCGCGGGGATTATCGTCGTCGGCCGCGACGATAAGGTCTACGCGCCCGAGGGCCGGACGGTGTACGACGCCGCCAGGGCCGCCGGTGCCGACGTCCAGCTCCAGCAGCTGCCGGGCGGGCATTCGTGGCAGGTGTGGAAGGCCGGATTGCAGCAGAATCTGGACTGGGTGTGTACCCGGCTTGGCATACTGGAGCCATGACACCCGAGCCTGCACAGCGTTCCGACGGTACCGGGGTCCTGGACCGGGTGGGCCGGCTGCTGCATTGGATCAGCAGTGCCTCCTCTCCCCATGTGGCACTTCTGCTGGTGCTGGCCGTGGGTTTGCTTCCCGCCCTGGCACTGACCCTCGCCTCGGCCGAGGTCTACGAATCGGTGACCGATGCGGACGGCGTGGCGGGGCTGGATAAACCGGCGCTGGAACTGGCTTTGCAGCTGCGTTCCCCCGGGGTGGATGCGGCCGTCACCGGCTTCACCAACCTGGCCGGCACCGTGGGGATGCCGGTCCTGGCAGGACTCGCCGTCCTGGTGATGTGCCGGCTCTGGCGGTCCTGGACGCCGCTGGTCCTTACCGCCGCAGCTGCAGCGGGGTCCCTGCTGATGACCGTTGCCGGCAAGGCACTGATCGGGCGGACCCGCCCGGACCTGGCCGACGCGGTGCCGCCGTATGAGTCCTCGGCGTCATTTCCGAGCGGGCATACCCTGAACTCAATAGTTATTGCCGGGATTCTTGCCTATCTGGTGATCCTGTATGCGCGGAGCCGCGCGGCCAAGGTTGCGGCCGTCACGGCAGCCGCTGCCTTCACCCTCGCCGTCGGCCTGAGCCGCGTCTATCTGGGCCATCACTGGCTGACGGATGTCCTGGTGGCCTGGACCCTGGGTGCTGCGTGGCTGGCAGTGGTGATTACCGCGCACCAGCTTCTGAGGCTGCTGGCCGGGCGTCGAGCAGCCGTTCAAGAACCACCGCAACCCCGTCGTCCCTGAACGCGGGTGCGGTGTAGTCCGCGGCGGCACGGGCGGCCGGATGTCCGGAGGCCATGGCGTATCCGCGGCCGGCCCAGTTGAGCATCTGGATGTCATTGGGCATATCCCCGAATGCCACGGACTCCGCCGCCGCAATACCCCTGGCGGCCGCATACCCGGCCAGGGTGACGGCCTTGTTCAGCCCGGGCCGGGACATTTCCAGCAGCGGCGCTGAGGGCGCGGAGTGGGTGGTGGTGACCAGGTCCGCCACTGCGGGAGCTACCCGGTGCAGAAACTCGTCGGGGGAAACGTCATGGGTACGGGCCAGGAACTTGGCCACTCCGGTCTGGCCGGCCAGGGAATCCTGCAGCGGGCGGGGCACTATGGAACCGAGGATCTCGGCCGAGCCGGTGTCGGCGAATCCGGGTTCCAGGTGGATTCCGTCCACTGTTTCAGCGGCGAAACGCACCGCCGGGAAAAGCCCGCGGATCACTTCCGCTGCGGAGAACATCTGCTCAAGGGGCAGCAGCGAGGTGGAGAGCACCCGGTCCTGTGCCAGGTCATAGGTAATGGCGCCGTTGGAGCAGATCACGGTTCCCTCATGGCCTATCCGTTCACGGAGCGGATCCAGCCAGCGCGGCGGGCGTCCGGTCACGAACACCACGTCGATGCCCGCAGCCAGGCAGGCGCGAAAGGCCCGCACGGTGCGGTCGCTGATGCTGTTGTCCGCACCCACAATGGTGCCGTCCATGTCGCTCGCTACCAGCCGTACCGGCCCCGTCCGTTCCTGCATGCCATCCAGCTTACTGGCGGACCCGGCCCGGGCACGGTCCGGGCCGGGTGCTGCCGTGCCGCGACGGCTTTCCGGGGCTCAGGCCTCCGGGGCTTCGGCCGCCGGGATCTCGGCCCCGGCAACAATCCTGCCGCGGCCCAGGGTGTGCGTGAACAGGGCAAAGCCCAGGGCGGCCGGACTGGCATCAGGGGCAACGTCCAGCTTTTCGGTGTCCACGGCGTGGACCACTACAAAGTAGCGGTGCCGGCCGTGGCCGGGTGGCGGGGCGGCACCGACAAAGCCGGCAAAACCGGCGTCGTTGACCAGTTGCACGGTGCCTTCGGGCATCAGTGCCGAGTTGGCCGCGTCCGCTGCAAGTCCCGTGACCGAGGCGGGAATGTTAAAGGCGGCCCAGTGCCAGAAACCGCTGGCTGTCGGCGCATCCGGATCGTACATGGTCACCGCGAAGCTGCGGGTCCCCTCCGGGAACCCGGACCAGGTGAGCTGCGGTGAGGCGTCCTTGCCCCCGGGAACCCCCATCCTGCCGCTGTACTGTGCCGGCGCAAGTGTGCCGCCGTCGGTCACTTCCTCACTGTCGACGGTGAACTCCGGCACCTGTGGCAGGTTCGCGTATGGGTCTCTGTTTTCCACTGTTTCTCCTGGTTCTTCGGGGCGGATACGGACGGCCGCTGCAGGGCAGGGCCTGGGGACGCCTCGGCGCGATGGCGCGTCGGCGCGGTCTAGGAAAGTTCGCTGCGGTACGGCGGGTTGGCTCCGGCGCGGGAGACTGTGATGGCGGCGGCACGCGCAGCGAAGAAAAGCAGCTCTTCCAGGTCACGGAGGCCGATGCGGGCCAGGTTGCTGCGCCGGGCGCCGCCGTCCAGTTCGCGGTCCATCAGCCCCACCAGCAGGGCGGACATAAAGGAGTCGCCTGCCCCCACGGTGTCCGTGACTGTTACGGTCGGTGCCGCGACGGCGCAGTCACCCGCAGCGGCTACCGCCCACGGGCCGCGCGACCCCCGGGTTACCACCACCAGGGACGGTCCCGCCGCAAGCCAGCGCCGAGCCGAGCTTTCCGGGGATTCGTCCGGGTAGAGCCACTGCAGGTCTTCGTCGGAGGCCTTGACGACGTCGGCCAGCGCCACGAACTTCTCGGCCTGTTCCCGGGCATAGGACACGTCAGTGATGATGGACGGCCGGCAGTTCGGGTCGTAGCTGATGGTTGCCGAGGCGCGGGCACGTTCCACGGCACGGAAGACGTGCCCGGCTCCGGGCGCGAGCATGGCGGCGATGGACCCGGTATGCAGCATGGTGGTCCCGTCCAGCAGCGCCGGCAGGTTCGCGGCCAGGTCCGGCAGCTGCCACTCAAGGTCAAAGGTGTAGCGGGCACCGCCGGCCGGGTCCAGGACGGCGGTGGCCACGCTGGTGGGCAGATCATCTGCAGCGAATGCGGTCAGGACCGAATTCGCCCGCAGGTGTTCGGCAATCAGGGCGCCGTTGGCGTCGGAACCGAAGCGGCCCACAAACTGCACCGGGCGCCCCAGCCGGGCCACGCCCACGGCAACGTTCAGCGGACTGCCGCCGGGGTGGGAGCGGCGCGGCGCGGTATCGCTGACCACCTCATCAACAAGGGCTTCACCTATGACTGTAAGCACACTTTCAACCTAACAGAGCAGCTCCCGGGTTGCCTTATGTGCCGGTGATTCCGGCAGCCTCGCCGACCGCGCGGACGACGGCGTCCCAGGCCGGTGTGCCGGGTGTGATCATGGCGAAATGGTCGCCGGGAATGCGGCGCAGGTGGACCCGGCCGCCGGCCGCCGCGGCGGCCTCGGCCCAGCCGGCGGACTGGGTGAACGGCACCGTGGTGTCATCCTCCCCGTGCAGCACCCATGCCGGTACGCGCAGGGACAGCGCAAACATCGGGTCGGCCTCGCGGTAGCGCTGCGGATCCTCCTCCGGGCTGCAGCCAAGGAAGTTCTGCACGGCACCCTCGCTCAGGCCCAGCTCATGTGCTTCGGCCAGGTTCAGCACACCGGACTGGCTGACGACGCCGCTGACGGCAACGCGGGAGCCCGCCCGCGCGGCCGCGAGTACGGCCAGATGGCCGCCGGCGGAATGGCCCAGGAGGGTGATCGTGGACAGGTCAATGTCGAAGCTGCCGGCCGCGTCAGCCAGCGCGTCGATGCCTGCACGGATATCGGAGAAGGTAACCGGCCATCCGCCGCCGTTTCCCGCCCGCCGGTATTCCAGGTTCCAGCAGGCAAAACCGCGGTCAGCCAGGTCCCGGGCCAGCGGCCTGCCCAGCTCGGCGGTGTACGGCGCCCGCCAGTATCCGCCGTGGATGATGACCACGGTGCCCCGGGAGGGTGAGCCGCCGGACGGCAACGTCAGCTCGGCGTACTGCTCCGGGCCGGGGCCGTAGGCAATCCGACGGGGCGGTGCTGACATGGGGATCCTTCCGGCGGGGGCTTAATCTGATAGGGAGCCTACCGCCAGGTATCCCCGGCGGTTTGGTCAGGGCCGTGCCATAGGCTGGTGGCAGGCAGGGGAAAGGGATTTCGTTTTGAGCGCGTGGGACACATTGGATGAGCGGCTGCGGCCGGTGGTCCAGGCAAGTACTGACGAATATGCCCGGGTACGCCCCGGGCTGGAGGCAGTGACCGCTGAGATGGAAGCGAATCTGCGCAGCGTTTTCGCGGACAGCCCGGTGAAGCCGCTCTTCGTCGCCTCCCGCACCAAGTCCGTGGAGTCCTTCCGGGACAAGGCCTCGCGGATGCTGCCGCCGGAAAACCCCGGTGAGCTGCCCTCGCTCCTGTTTCCCGACCCGATGCGCAACCTCACGGACCTGGTGGGTCTGCGCGTCATCATGACCCTGCCGCACGAAGTGGATGAAGCAGCCAACCTGATCAAGCGCCAGCGGGCGGAATTCGACTGCCGCGGCGACCGGGAGAAGGACATCGGGTCCATCGAATCCGGCACCTACGGCTACTCCAGCCGCCACCTGATCCTGCGGACCATCCAGAACGAGACCGTACGGCAGTTCCACAAACTGCTGGAACCGGACCAGCGCCCCAACGGCAGCTACCTTTTCGAAGTGCAGATCCGCACCGTGCTGGCCCATGCCTGGTCCGAGATTGAGCATGACATCCGCTTCAAGGCCGGCGACCCGCGGGCCTGGAGCCCGTACTTTGACCGCCAGTTCACCGCCACGGCCGCCATGCTGGAAACCGTGGAGACCGCTTTTGCCGAGCTGCATGAACGGTATGAGACGGTGACCGGTTTCTGGGATGAAGACGGTGAGGGCAGCGCGCCGCTGACCCCGAACCGGATCCGCGACGTCTGGCTGACCCTGCTGCCGCATGTGAACCGCAAATCCGGGGATGACTGGGGCTGGGCGGCGGAACTGCTGGCCGCCCACGGCATGAAGACCACCATGGACCTGGCCGGGCTGCTGCAGGCCGATGCCATCACCAAGGTACGTGCCGCACTGGACCACCGGTATTCCCCGGGCCCGGACCGCCTGCTCGATGACCTGCTCCTGTGGCGCTTCGGCAAAAAGCACATTGACCTCACTGCAGAGCCGGAAGACGCCCCGGTGAAGCCACGGCGCGAGTCCCTGGGCCGCCGTTACCGGCAGATGCAGATTTTCCGCGCCAGGGAAGAGGACCAGCAGCCCTGACCACTGCTGCGCACGCGTTCCGGGCGTTTTCCGCTCCGGTCCCGGCAGCGGGGCGGGCTTTGAGTCCTTGCCAGTACCGCCAGGGTAGGTCAGGCTGGGCACCGTGGCCCAGAACCTCACGGATGCGCAGGCGCGGAGACTCCGCCTGCGGTCCCACCTGCTGACCGGATCAGACCTTGCACCCGCCGAAGCGGTGCGGCGGGCCGTGGGCCTGCAGGGACAGGATTTGCCCGCCGTCCTACGCGCCATCGCCATCCGGTCACGGCCCGGCACCACCGTGCAGGATGTCCGGGATGCCTTTGACAGCGGCGATCTGGTGCGGGGATGGCCCATGCGCGGCACCCTGTTCGCTACCACGCCGGGGCATCTGGCCGCTTTGCTTCATTTCACGGCCGAGCGCACCCACACCGCGACGGCCCGGCGACGGACGGAACTGGGGCTGGAGGAGTCGGTGCTTCGCCGTGGCCGGGACTCCCTTCGGGAGGCGCTGCAGGAGCGCCCGCTGCGGCGGGCCGAGGTCATGGACCTCTGGGCCGCCGCCGGGATCCGGACGGGCGACGGCCGCGGATACCACCTGCTGATGCATTTGGCGGTGGACGGGTTGTTCCACTGGGGCCGGTTTGCGCCTTCCGGCACCGAACAGCTTGCCACCCTCACGGAGCCCGACGGCGCAGGCGGCGGGGACCTCAGCGCTCTTGTCCGAGGCTTCGTGCTGGCCCGCGGTCCCGTCTCCGAGGCCGATCTGGCCTGGTGGACCAAGCTGCCCAAAACCGTGGTGCGCCGCGCCGCTGCGGGGGTGGCGGATCTTCAGGAAGTGCTGGTGCAGGGACGCCCGGCGTGGCTGATCGGGGAGGCATCGGAGCCGGAGCCCTCCGGCGCAACACTGGTACCGGGCTTCGACGAGTGGATCCTCGGGTATGCGGACCGCTCCCTGGTGGCCGGGCCGGCCGCCCTGCAGGCGGTGGTGCCCGGCAAAAACGGCATCTTCCGGCCGGCCGTCCTTTTCGACGGCACGGTGGTGGGCACCTGGCGGCCGCCCCGGGGCAAACGGGCGGCCGAACCGGTGATCAACCTCGTGGAACAGCTGAAAGCCAACGCCCGGCGGGCTGTGGAGAAGGCCGTGGCGGCATGGCCGCACGGGTAGCACGGATAGCACCGGTACATCCTCCGGCAGCTCGCCGGCTGAGCGTGCCCGGTTTCAGGCCGAGGCGCGCAGTATCAGGCTGACGGCGGGCGGTCCCGCCACTGCCAGCGCCGCACCGTCCTCGCCTGCTCCGGAGGCGGACGCCAGCGCGGCCTGGGCAAAATGCTCCCCCAGCCGGCGGGCATCCACGCTGACGGTGGTCAGCGGCGGCACGGCCAGCCCGGCCAGCGGAATGTCTTCGGCACCGATCACCGCCAGGTCCCGGGGTGCCTGCAGCCCGTGGACCGACAGCCCGGAGAGCACTGCGAAGGCGTGGTCGTCATCGAACGCGCAGACCGCGCTGACCCGCTGTTCCCCCTCCAGCCAGCGCTCGACGGCGGCCGCCGCCTCTGCTGCTTCCAGCCCGAGACGCTCGACGGCGGGTGCGGGCAGGCCGTACCTGGCACAGGCATCCCGGATCGCGGCCAGCCTGACCTTCACCCGCCAGGCGTACCCGGATTCCGGCGGCACGGCCACACCGATCCGCTCGTGCCCGGATTCCACCAGGTGCTTCACCTGCATCGCGCCAATGCCCAGATCAGGAGCCAGCGGGTCCCCCGCCGTCTGCGGCAGCGAAACAACCGTAATCCCGGCAGCCTGGACGGCGGCGATCTCAGCGTCCGGAAGCGGGGCAATCAAAATAAGCGCTGCGGGTGCCAGGGACTGCACCAGGGGTACCGCCCCGCCCCGGAACGGTACCCGGTGGGCCACCAGGCGCAGCCCGTTCCGTTCCACTTGTTCGGACGCGGCGTCGATAATCATGGCCAGGGCACGGCCCAGGGGTTCGGGCGGGAGCAGCATCAATACCAAGTCGCTGCGTCCGCGGCGCAACGTGCGTGCAGCAGTGGAGGGCGTGTAGCCGAGTTCCCGGGCTGCTGCGAGAACCCGGTTCCGGGTGGCAGCGGAGATACTTTGGCCTGTCCGGCCGTTCAGCACATAGCTGACTGTGGCGCGGGACACGCCCGCCGTCTTCGCTACATCGCTCGAGGTGGCCCTGCGTTCCACGGCCGTCCTTTCCGTCTTATGCCCGTCGGATTTCTCCGGTAGTCTGACATTACAGGCAACTTACACGTGTAAGTGACGAATCCACCGGCACGGGTAGACTGCCTCGCAACCTGCGGTCGCACCAAACCACGGCCGCCCCCGATTGGAAAGGACCGGTCCATGGCTAACCAGCCCATCACCGCCCAGAACACCGTCCAGCAGTGGCTCGACCACCCGGCAGGCGGCCCCGCCATCCGCGGCATGCTTGCCCAGGCAGGCAGCGACGAGTCCAGCCTGGGCCCGGCGCTGACCCTGAAGCTGCAGCAGCTGGTGGACCTGAGCCAGGGCCAGTTCCCGCAGGCCGCCGTGGATGAACTCGTGAAGGCGGCCAACGGCGGCGTTATGCCCGAAACCGAAGCAGCAGTGCTGCCCACGGTCGCCGGCCGCTTCGATGGCAAGACCGTGATCGTTACCGGCGCCGGCTCCGGCATCGGCCGCGCCACCGCCTCCCGAATTGCCCGTGAAGGCGGCCGCGTGATCGCCGTAGACATGGCAGAGGCAAAGATCACCGAGCTCGCGGAGCAGACCGGCGAAGCCATTGTCCCGGTCGCTGCGGACCTCACCGACGCCGCCGCCGTGGAGCGCATCATTGCCGCTGCCGGCGGACAGATCGACGGTCTGGCCAACGTGGCAGGCATCAATGACGACTTCTCCCCGCTGCACGAGGTCTCCGACGCCATGTGGCAGAAGATCTTCGCCGTGAACGTGGACGGCCTGATGCGCCTCACCCGCGCCGTACTGCCGACCATGCTCGAAGCCGGCAAGGGCTCCATTGTGAACATCACCTCCGAAGCGGGCCTGCGCGGCTCCGCCTCCGGTGTGGCCTACACCGCTTCCAAGCACGCCGTGGTGGGCATTACCCGCAGCACCGCGTTTATGTATGCCCGTGAAGGCATACGTGTAAATGCGGTTGCTCCGGGCGGCGTCGCCACCGGCATTCCGATGGGCGGCAAGACCAGCGAGTACGGTGAGGCCCGCCTTTCCCCCGCCCGGGTCAACATCCCGGGCCTCGCCTCGGCCGAGGACCTGGCGGCGTCCATCACGTTCCTGCTCAGCGACGACGGCGTCAACATCAACGGCGCCATCCTGCCTTCCGACGGCGGCTGGTCCGCGGTCTAACAACCGCACCCAAAACGACGGCGGCCGGCACTTTCCCGAGGGAAGGGACCGGCCGCCGTCGCTCTATCCCGCACCCACCATCACGACCACCATCACCATCACCATCAGGGAGAACACCATGAAATCCGTCCACGTCACCGGTCCGGACACCAATGAATGGGTGGAGGTGGACCGGCCGGCCCCCGGCCCCCGCGACGTCCTCCTGAAAATGAAAGCCTGCGGAATCTGTGGTTCCGATGCGTTCTACAGCCACGTCGGCGGGATTCCGCCGCGCCAGGGGGCTACCCCGCTGGGACATGAACCGGCTGCCGAAGTGGCGGAAGTCGGCGCCGAGGTCGAGGGATTCTCTGTAGGGGACCACGTGGTTATCGACACCATGGCCTTTACCGACGGGCTGCTGGGCAGCGGCGGTGCGCAAGGCGGACTGTCCGAATATGTACTGGTCAAGGACGCCGTTCCCGGCCGCCAACTCCGCGTAATTCCCACTGAAATACCGTGGGAGGTCGCTGCGCTCAACGAACCCATGGCCGTGGCCTACCACGCCGTGAACCGCACCAACCCCAAGCCCGGCGACAAGGTAGTGGTTTTCGGCGCGGGTCCCATCGGTTTGGTGCCGTATTGGGCTACCGCCGCCGTGGCGCCTCACACATCGTTGTTGTGGACATCATTGAGTCCCGTCTGGAGAAAGCCCTGCAGATCGGTGCAGACGCGGTCATCAACTCCGCGGAGGAGGACGTAGCAGCCCGGCTGGTCGAGCTGCACGGAGACGGCGCCACAATGCTTGTCCGCGGCACCCGCTCCGGCACGGATATCTTCCTCGACGCCGCTGGTGCGCCCGTGATTCCCAAGACGGTCGGTGACGTGGCGAAATCCGGTGCAGTGCTGGGTGTGGTTGCCGTGCACAAGAACCCCGTGGAGCTGGACTTCGGTTCCATCCTCACCACGGAACTGACCATTGTCTTCGCGATGGGCTACCCCACCGAGATCTTCGAGGTCACCGACGACATCATCGAGAACTGGCAGAAATACGCCCTGATCATCAGCGATGTCCTGCCGTTCGACCGGTCCCTGGAAGCGCTTGAGCTGGCGAAGACGCCTGGCGCTGCGGACAAGGTTGTAGTTCGGTTCGACTGAGTTCGGTTCGACTGAGTTCGGTTCGACGGAGTTCGGCTGTCCCGGCATAACGACGGCGGCCGGTCCCCTTATGAAAGGGAACCGGCCGCCGTCGTATGTTGTGGAAAGCCGCTACGCTCCGGAAACCGCTGCCGCGAGCTTGTTCAGCGATTCCTCCAGGTCGTCCTTGGACACCATCGGGAAGGAGACCTGCTTCAGCGTGTCCTTGTCGGTGACGTGGGACCAGTCATAGGTCAGCGTGACCTCGGTGGAGTCCGCGCCGTCGGGCTGGAGTTCCCAGACCCACTGCCAGCCCTTGGGTTCGGTGCCGGCCGGGGCGGTCTGCCAGGCCAGGATCTTGTTGTGGTCGTACCCCGTGACGTGGTTATCCGTCTGGTAGTCGCCCATTTTTTCATTGTGCATGTTCATGGTGAAAACCTGGCCGGAAGCCGTAATCCGGTCGGTCTTCTCGTCCGAGACCACCATGCCGGAACCATCCAGCTCATGGTGGCGCTCGGGGTTGGACAACAGATTGAAGATGTCTGCGGCCGAGGCATCGATGACCCGGGAAACTACAACGCTCGTCTGATCAGTGGTCAATGAACTCTCCTTCGATGGATGGATAGTACTTTTTCCACGGCGGCCGGCCGGTGGGCCGGCGCCGAAGCCTGTGCGTACCGCGCCTGGCCAAACCTCAGCCGGGCGTGTCCTGCTCTGCTTCCTGCAGGTTCCAGCCGGTGATGTACGGCGGATCCTGCCCCTCGTCGCGGGTGTACTGCCGGGCACGTGCCCGTTCGTCCTGCAGATACTGCCGGAAGGACGCCTGCGTCGATCTCAGCGACGCTACCCGGTCCAGCACGTCGATGGCCAATTGGAAGCGGTCAATCTGGTTCAGCATGGCCATGTCGAACGGCGTGGTGGTGGTGCCTTCCTCCTTGTAGCCGCGCACGTGCAGGTTTTCATGGTTGGTGCGCCGGTAGGTCAGCCGGTGAATCAGCCACGGGTAGCCGTGATAGGCGAAAATCACCGGCTTGCCGGTTGTGAAAAGGGTGTCGAAATCCCGGTCCGGCAGGCCGCTGGGATGCTCGCGCGGATCCTGCAGCGCCATCAGGTCCACCACATTGACCACCCGGATTTTCAGCTCGGGCAGCTGCTCCTTCAGCAGGGCCGCGGCGGCCACGGTTTCCAGGGTGGGCACGTCACCGGCGCAGGCCATCACGACGTCGGGCTCGGTCTTCCCGCCAGGGCCGGTGTCTTCGCTGCCGGCGAAGTCCCAGATGCCCACGCCGCGCTCCACATGCAGCAGCGCCTGTTCCGGATTAAGCCAGACCGGCGCCGGCTGCTTGCCGGAGACCACTACGTTCACCCGGTCCCGGCTGGCCAGGATGTGTCCGGCCACGGCCAGCAGCGTGTTGGCATCCGGCGGCAGGTACACCCGGATGACCTCCGCCTTTTTGTTCACCACGTGGTCAATGAAGCCGGGGTCCTGATGCGAGAACCCGTTGTGGTCCTGCTGCCACACATGGCTGGAGAGCAGGTAGTTCAGCGAGGCGATGGGCTGGCGCCAGGACAGGGAGCGGCTGACCTTCAGCCACTTGGCGTGCTGGTTGAACATGGAATCGACAATGTGCACAAAGGCTTCGTAGCAGTTGAAGACCCCGTGCCGGCCGGTCAGCAGATAACCTTCCAGCCAGCCCTCGCAGAGGTGTTCGGAGAGCACCTCGGCCACCCGCCCGCTGCGGGCCAGATGCTCATCCAGTTCATCGATGCGCTGTTGCCAGGCCTTGTCAGTGACGTCGTAGACGGACTGCAGGCGGTTGGATGCCGTCTCGTCCGGACCGAAGATCCGGAAATTGGACGGGTTTTGCCGAATCACCTCGCGGAGGTAGCCGCCCAGATTAAACATCGGGCTCACCCGTTCCGATCCTGGATGATCGATCTTCACCGCATGGTCCGCGTACCCGGGCAGGCGCAGATCCTGCAGCAGCCGTCCGCCGTTGGCGTAGGGGGTGGCGCTCATCCGCAGCTCCCCGGGCGGGGCCAGCGCGGCGATCTCCGCCACCAGCCTGCCCTCGGCGTCGAACAGTTCCGCCGGCCGGTAGGAGAGCATCCATTCCTGCAGTTGGGCCAGGTGCTCAGGGTTGTCATGGATTTCGGACAGCGGCACCTGGTGCGCCCGCCAGGTGCCCTCCACCGGAAGTCCGTCCACCATTCCGGGGCCGGTCCAGCCCTTGGGTGAGCGGAACACAATCATCGGCCAGCGCGGGGCATGCACCTCGTCGGTTTCCGCGGCGGGCACGTCCGCCGGCACCGCGGTGCGCTCCCCCGTGCGGTAGGGCGCCTGGATGGCGGTGATTTCGGCAAGGCAGGTTTCCAGCACGGCGGAGAAGTCCTCGTGCGCCTGCCCAACCGCCGCCGGGTCCTCCACGGTCACCACATAGGGCCGGTATCCGTAGCCCTCCAGCAGTTTGAGCAGCTGTTCCTCGGGCATCCGGGACAGGATGGTGGGGTTGGCAATCTTGTAGCCGTTCAGGTTCAGGATGGGCAGTACCGCGCCGTCCACGGCCGGGTCCAGGAAACTGTTTGAATGCCAGCTGGCAGCCAGGGGGCCGGTTTCCGCTTCGCCGTCGCCAATGACGGTGGCCGCAATCAGATCCGGATTGTCGAAGACGGCACCGTAGGCATGGGCGAGGGAATAGCCCAGTTCGCCGCCTTCGTGGATGGATCCCGGGGTTTCCGGGGCGGCGTGGCTGGGCACCCCGCCGGGGTAGGAGAACTGCCGGAACAGGGTGCGCAGCCCGTCCTCATCGCGGCCAACGTGGCTGTAGATCTCCGAGTAGGTGCCCTCCAGCCACGCGTTGGCCACGTTGGCCGGTCCGCCGTGCCCGGGCCCGGTGATGAACAGGACCTTCCGCTGCTGTTCGCGGATCAGCCGGTTTAGGTGGGCATAGATGAAGTTCAGTCCCGGCGTGGTGCCCCAGTGGCCCAGCAGCCGCGCCTTGACGTCGGAGGCCTCCAACGGCCGGCGCAGCAACGGATTGTCCCGCAGGTAGATCTGGCCCGCAGACAGATAGTTGGCCGCCCGCCACCACGCGTCCACGCCGGCGAGCTCGCCGTCGTGGTGCGGCTCGGTGCCGGGGATGCGTTCGTCGGCGGGAAGGTGTCCGGTTCCTGCGGTGCTGCTCTCGGTCATGTTCGGGGTCCTTTCACGGGATCCGGCGGACGCGCGGCTAGGCCGGCTCCACCACGACGTCGGAGGGTTTTTTATCCGGGCGCAGGCCGCGCCAAACGGGGTGGCGCAGTTTTCCGCTGCCGGTGCGCTCGGAGAACGTCACTTCCCCCACCAGTGCCGGACGTACCCATTGGGCATCCGAAGCGTCGGCTCCGGGCACATCGTCCAGCGGCGGGGTTTTGCGGGACATTTTCTTCAGCCTTGGACCGATCAGTGCCAGGTCCTTTTCACTCAGTCCTGAGCCGACCCGGCCGATGTATTTCAGGTCCACGCCGTCGGGAATGGCCACCAGCAGGGAGCCCACCTTGTTCTGCCGGTTGCCCTGGCCCGGCCGCCAGCCCACCACCACCACTTCCTGGGTGAACTGGTTCTTTAGCTTCAGCCAGTTTTTCGAGCGCCGGCCCGGGCTGTAGGTACTGGTGCGCCGTTTGGCCATCACTCCTTCCAGCCCGAGTTCCTTGCTGGCGGCGACGGCTTCATCCATACCCATGTCCAGCGCCGGGGGCACCTGCAGGTGCCCGTCCGGGGTGGCTTCCACCGCGGATTCGAGGATTTCCCGGCGCTGTTCGTAGTCCAGCTCCTCCAGGGACTTGCCGTCCAGCCACAGCAGATCGAAGACCATCAGGTGCGCCGGCGTCCGCTGCGCCGCGGCGGCTATTTCCCGCGGCTTACTCAGATGCATCCGCGGCTGCAGCAACCCGAAGTCCGGACGGCCGGCCTTGTTAAGCGTCACTATTTCCGCATCCAGTACGGCCCGCTCCCCGTTCAGGTGCCCGCTGAGATCTGCCAGTTCCGGATAGGCGGCGGTCATATCCTTGCCGTTGCGGCTGATCAGACGGGTCCCTTCCGGGGTTACGGTCACAACGGCGCGCACGCCGTCCCATTTCATCTCGAAGGCCCATTCGTCATCGTTGTTGATTTCGGCGCGGCTGCCCGCCGTCGCCAGCATCGGTTCGATCACCGGGACGGAGTTATCCGTTCCTTCCTCCGGCACGGTCGGTGCAGGACCGGTATCAGCCTCCGCCGCCGCTGCGACGGCGGCCTGCGGCGTCGCGGGCCGGGGCCTCCCCGCCTCCGGCTTTACCTTCCCGCCGCCGTCGGACTCGTCATCCCTGCCTTTTTCACCGGGCTTTGGCTGATCCTTCATGAGGTGAATGAGCCAGTTGTTGTTTGCCTTATCACCGCCCGAGCCGGTGTGGATCAGGGCAAAACGCCGGTCCGCCGCCCCCTGTCCCGCCAGGCCGCCGTCGGGCTGGCCGTGCAGAACGGCAATGACTTCCTTGCCGTCCCGCCATTTTTCCCGCTCGTAGGTGCCGTGATCCCAGATTTTGACGTCTCCTCCGCCATATTCCCCCTTTGGAATATGTCCTTCGAAGGTTCCGTAGTCCAGCGGATGGTCCTCGGTCTGCACCGCCAGGTTGTTTTTGCCGGTGGTGGACGGCGGTCCTTTGGGCAGCGCCCAGGAAACCAGCACGCCGTCGTGTTCCAGCCGGAAATCCCAGTGCAGGCGGCGGGCGTGGTGCTCCTGGATAACGAAGCTGTTCCCCTCCGTGGGGGTGGACGGCTCTTCCGGGACCGGCTCCGGGGTTTTGGCCGCGTCACGCATGCTCCGGTATTTCCCCAGCCGGTCCGCGGACCGGCTGCCGCCCGCTTCCTCTTCAACCGCCTCTTCCAAGGCCTTCTCCGCGAAGGTTCCGTCCGCCATCCCGGCCAGCGGGTCCGGATCATCGAGGCGTTCCAGCACCTGCTCGTAATCCAGTTGAGCCAGGCCGGGATCCTCGAGCTCCGCCCAGGTCCGGGGCGCAGCCACGGTCGGCTGGAAGCGCCCGCGCAGCGAATAGGGGCAGATGGTGGTTTTGTTGCCGTTGTTCTGGCTCCAGTCCACCAGTACCTTGCCCCTGCGCAATGACTTCTTCATGTCACTGACCACCAGGTCCGGGTTATCCGCCTCCAGCGCCCGGGCCAGCTCGTGGGCCACCGCATTGACCTCATCCGAGGTCTGACTGCCGTCCAGCGCTGCGTACAGGTGGATTCCCTTGGACCCGCTGGTGACCGGCCGGGCATCCAGGCCCATATCAGAGAGGATGGACCGGGCCAGCCGGGCTACTTCGGCGCACTCAGCCAGCCCGACGCCCTCTCCGGGATCCAGGTCCAGCACCATCCGGTCCGCAGCGCCGATTTTGCCCCGCGGGCCGAACTGCCACTGCGGCACGTGGATCTCCAGGGCCGCTGACTGGGCCAGCCAGGTGAGGGTGGCCAGGTCATTGACCACCGGGTAATAGTTGGTCGAGGTTTTGTGCTCAATGGGGAACCGTTTCACCCACGACGGCGCGGAGTCCTCGATGTTCTTCTGAAAGAACACCTGTCCCGGCTCCTCCGGTGTACCGACGCCGTGCACCCACCGTTTGCGGGTGGCCGCACGGTTGCGTGAATGCGGAAGCATGTAATCCGCCACGGCGGCGTAATAGGAAATGACGTCGGCTTTGGTGGTCCCCGTTTCGGGGTACAGCACCTTGTCGAGATTGGTCAGGCGGAGCCGGTGTCCCTCCACGCTGACGGTTTCCTGCGTTTTTCCTCCGCCTGTCGCCATGTCCCCTAGTCTTACCGGGATACGGGGCAAACGCCAGTATTTCATCAGGGGGCTGATAATCCATGATCCCGTTTCCGGCAGTTTCGCGCAGAGCGTTCCGCTTCCCTGACCAATGGCGACACCCCGTGTGTATGTTGGGAAAATGACAGAACGCCAGCATGTCCTGGTCACCGGCGCCACCGGCTACATCGGCGGACGCCTTGTTCCCCTGCTGCTCGAAGACGGGCATGATGTGCGCGTCCTCGCCCGCTCTCCGGAAAAGCTCTCCGACGTGCCCTGGGCCTCGGACGTGGAGGTGGTCAAGGGCGATCTTTCCGAGAAGGAATCCGCAGTGGAGGCCTTCTCCGGGATCGACACCCTCTATTTCCTGGTGCATTCCATGGCCTCCGGCAAGGGGTTCAGCGACCAGGAATCCGCCATCGCGCATATTGTGGCCGACGCCGCGGCCCAGGCCGGTGTGAAAAGGATTGTCTATCTCGGCGGACTGCATCCGGAAGAGGGCGAGCTGTCCCCGCATATGAAGTCCCGCACCGAGGTGGGGCGGATCCTGCTCGAAGGCGAGGTGCCCGCGGTGGTTTACCAGGCCGGCGTCGTCATCGGTTCCGGATCCGCTTCCTTTGAGATGATCCGTCACCTGACGGAAACACTGCCGGTGATGCCGGCACCGAGCTGGGTGCGCCGCCGCATCGAGCCGATTGCCGTCCGCGATGTGCTGCACTATCTGGTCCGTGCCGTGGATATCCCCGCCGAGGTCAACCGCACCTTCGACCTCGGGTCCCGGGAAGTGCTTACCTACGCCGAGCTGATGAACGGATATGCCGAGGAGGCCGGGCTGCCCCGGCGGCGGATCTATGCGCTGCCGCTCCCGGCGCCGCGGCTGGCCGGGCACTGGGTGGCCCTGGTGACGCCGATTCCACGCTCCATGTCCCTGCCGCTGGTGGAATCCCTGCAGCACGACGCCGTTGCCAAGGAACACGACATTGACCGGTATGTGCCGCTTCCGGAAGGCGGCCTCACGGATTATCACGACGCCGTCCGGCGAGCCCTGGGCAAGGAAAAGCGAGGCGAGGTGGAAACCACCTGGGCAAATGCCTCGGCGTCCTCGGACCTGGCATCGGACCCGTTGCCCAGCGACCCCGATTGGGCCGGCCAGACCGTATATGTGGATTCCCGGCAGCGCCGCTCCGCCGTGGACCCGGCCGCCGTCTGGAAGGTTATTGAAGGCGTGGGCGGCCGCAACGGCTGGTACTCCCTGCCCATGGCCTGGGCCATCCGCGGGGTACTGGACAAAACAGTGGGCGGTGCCGGGCTGACCCGCGGCCGGCGCAATCCCACCACGCTGTTCACCGGCGATGTGGTCGACTGGTGGCGGGTGGAACTGCTGGAGCGCGGAACACTGCTGCGGCTGCGGGCCGAGATGCGGGTGCCGGGCAAAGCCTGGCTGGAAATGCGCGTGGAGCCGGACGGTGAGGGCGGCAGCCTGTACCGGCAGCGGGCCATTTACTTCCCCAAGGGACTGGCCGGACGCCTGTACTGGTGGCTGATTGCCCCGTTCCACGGCCTCATCTTTCCGTCCATGGCGAGGAACATCACCCGCCAGGCAGCCCGTATGACGGAGCCCGCGTAAACAAAGGCCTGCGGCCCGGGCCGCAGTTCGGTAACGCCGCACACCGCTGCCCGGGGATCGAATATCATCGGGTAGGACAGAGGGCGCCGGTACAGCTGGTACAGCCTGGATGACGCCGCCGGTTTTCGAAGAGGGATTTCGAAGGTGCTGACGGCTTGTACTTTGAGGGGACCGTCGCAGTGCAGGACAACGCAGGCCAAGATAAAAAGAGCCGTAAGTGGATCATCGCCGCCGTTGTTGCGGGTGTACTCGTGGTGGGCGGCGGCATAGGTGCGGCGTTTGCCACCGGTATGGTCGGTCCGGCTGCCAGTGACCAGTCCCCCACGGCCACCGCATCGGCCTCCCCGTCCGTTTCCGCCGCGCCGGTCTCCATCACCGCCACGCCGGCGGACGGAGCAGTGGAAGTAAACCCGGCCACCATGCCCACCGTCACTGCCACCAATGCAACCATCAGGAAGGTGAGCCTGAAGCCCGAGGCCGGTGGAGAATCCGTCCCCGGTGTCCTCTCGGCGGATGCGGCCACCTGGACCGCCGATGCGCCGCTGGTGTTCAACACCAAGTACGCCATGGAGGTAGTACTCATTGACCAGGCCGGTAAGGAAAGCACCCGGTCACAGAGCTTCGAAACGGTGAAGCCCGCCAATGAAGCCAACGCGTTTATGTACCCGCAGAACGCCTCAGTAGTGGGTGTCGGCCAGCCGATCGAGATCAATTTCAGCGAGCCGGTCACCAACAAGGACGCGGTGGAGCAGGCCATCAAGATCACCAGCACCTCCGGACAGACCGGAGCCTTCCACTGGATCACCGACAACAAGGTGCGGTACCGTCCGGAGGCCTTCTGGGCACCGAATAGTGCCATCACGGTGGATATGCAGCTTTTCGGGGTGGACTTTGGCAACGGAATGATCGGCAACTTCAACGAGACCCGGACGTTCAATACCCACAACACCCGTCTGGCCGTGGTTGATAATGCCACCAAGACCATGCAGGTTTTCATTGACGGGCAGCTGGTGCGGACGTTCCCCGTGACGCTCGGCGAACCCACCTGGCCTTCCCCTTCCGGATACCAGGTAGTGGTGAGCCAGCATGAGAAGCTGCCTTTCCGGGCCGAAAGCATCGGGTTGAAGCCCGGTGATCCGGATTACTACGAGCCCTTCGATGCTTCCTGGGCCAGCCGGCTGACCAACAGCGGCGTGTTTGTCCATCAGGCCCTCGACGGTGCAGTGGGCGCCCTGGGCCGGATCAATGTGTCCCATGGTTGCGTTGGTATGTCTGCTGAGGGCGCCAAGTACTTCTATGACACCTTCGAGCCGGGCGACGTGGTGCAGGTGCTGAACACCGAAGCCGGACCGGTTTCCGTGGATGACGGATTCGGTGACTGGAACGTCCCGTGGGACCAGTACGCCGGACAGCCTTAGGACTGCACCCGCAGTCCCAGCTGGGCAGCCAATAAGGGGGCAAGGAGCAGCAACTGCTCCTCGTCGATGGTGAAGCCCTTGAGCGCGGGAAGGCCGGTAATGCTGCGGAATTCAGTTCCGCGCAGGTCAGCGTCCACCGCCGAGCCTCCTGCGCCCAGCAGCAGGGAATCGATCCGGCAGTCGCGGAAGGCGACCCGGTTCAGCCGTGCCCCGTCCAGGTCCAGTTCACCGATGATGGTGTTGGTGAAAAGCACGTTGTTAAGCGTGCATCCGCGCAGATTCAGGAAGTCGATTTTGCCACCGTCCACCCGGACGGAGTTCCAGGTCCCGCCATACAGCTCGGCAGATCCAAGCCGGGGATTGGTGATTTCCACATCACGGAAGGTGGTCCGGGAGGCATGGAATACCGGAGCGTAAAGGTTTTCCAGCCGGGATTCCAGGAAACGGGCAGCCGCGAGGTCCGCACCATCCAGTGAAACCCCGGTGAGACTGCATTCGGAAAAAACCGCACCGCGCAGTTCCAGGCCGGCAAATGATTCATCGGCATATGCCACGGCCTCCTGATGGCCGCCCACAGGAACACCGGTGCCGCTGGCCAGTTCAGGCAGGCGTACCGGATCCAGCACCGGCGCTTTGGTTCCGGCTCCTGGGGGTCTGCGCGCCATGCCTAGGCCGTGCGCCGGCCGAAGAGGAAATAGGCAATGGGACCGGCAAAGTTGATGCCGCAGGCCAGCATCCACAGCGTGCGGCTGCCGCGGATCAGGGTGGCGGGCCGCCGCCGGATATCCCGGAGGGCAGCGCCGGCAAGCAGGAACTGCAGGCCTGTCAGGACTCCGAGTCCCCTCTTTTGTCCCGTGCTCAGGTCCTTGAACTTCTTTTTGGCCATTGCTGCGTCCTCTTTCGGGTCCTTCGCCGGACGGCTTCCTGCCACCGGTTCTCCCCCGATTATCCCCTGTTTTCACAGCCGGAGGGCGGCGCGGGTCCGGGCTGGAGAACCTTAGCCCAGTGCCGAGTGCTCGCCCAGCCGGTGGAAGGTGCGGTTGTGGTAAACCAGCGGGTCCTGTCCCGTGCTGCCCGGGAGAATCGACAGGACGGATGCGGCAATCAGAATGGATCCGCCCACGGGCACCCGGCCGTCGATCCGGCAGAGCAGCGCCACGGGCGCGTCTTCGAGCAGGGGTTCTCCGCCGGGAAGCGTCCGGATCCTCGCGGAACCGAACCGGTCAGCGCCCTGCCGGGCGAAGATCCCGGCCAGCTCGGCATTGTCCGCACCCAGCAGGTGCACTACTACGGTTCCGGCGCCGGCGATGGCACCTGCCGTTCCGTGCATGGAGGCCAGGGAGAAGGAAAGAATGGGCGGTTCAGCCGATACCGAGGAGACCGAGGACGCCGTCAGGCCCACCGGTCCACTGCTGCCGTTGGCCGTGATGATTGCCACCCCCGCAGGATGTGCCCGGAAGGCGTCCTTGAATGCTTCCGTTACATCCCGCTCGCACAGAGCAGTATTGTGCGCCATTAATGAGTCCTTCCGCAGACCAGCCCGTTGAGGGTATGTTCCAACGGTAAAACCTCAACCATTGTTGAGGTCAAATCCGCGATTAGACGTCAAAGGCACGTGCACCGGTGCCGGAATCCGCCGAGGCGTCATCGGGATTCACAAACCGGCATTCGGCCAGCGACAGGCAGCCGCACCCGATACAGCCGCCCAGACGGTCACGCAGCGCCTGCAGGTGCCGGATACGGGAATCCAGTTCCTGCCGCCATGCTGCGGAGAGGCGCTGCCAGTCGGCCTGGTCCGGCACTCCGTCCGGCGGCAGTTCGCCAAAGGCGCGGCTGATGACGGCCAGCGGGATGCCTGCCTGTTGCGCTGCGCGGATCACAGCGACCCGCCGCAGCACGGAGCGGTCAAACCGGCGCTGGTTTCCCTGGGTCCGGCGGCTGGAAAGCAGGCCCTGACGCTCATAGAAATGCAGCGCGGAGACGCTGACACCGCTGCGCTGCGCTACCTGCCCCACTGACAGCTCCGAGCGCCCGGCCGTCAGCTCATCAGTCGCCGCCTCGCCGTGGTCGCCGTGATCCCTCTGCTCAGGCGACGTTCCCCCAGGCTCCGGGCCGCCGGACGGTGTCCCTGCTGCTCTGGTATCCACACCTGCCCCTTCCCTCGCTGCACCCCATTATCCCGCGGGCGCATTCCGCGGGCGCCCCGGCCCCCGGACGCCCGGGCGTAAACCGCCGTCGTCGTAGGTACTGGCGGTCAGCGTGCGGGCGTGTGAAAGTGTCCGTAGTGATTTTCCCCGGCCGCGCCGGAGCGCAGAGGAGGCCCCGATGGAAGGTGTACCGCTCGGCCCGCAGGAGAAACCCGGAACACTGCTCTTCCTGCCGGGTACCGGCCGGCCCAACCCGGCGCTCTCAGACCAGGTCCGGGAACAGGTGAACACAGTTCCCGGGCTCTCCGGCTGGTCGGTCCAAACCATTGAGTGGGCCGCTGCCGCGGCCGAGAACGTGAGCGGTGTTCCCGCCCTGCCGGAACGGTACTCGGCGGAGGACCCGCCTGCCCTTTCGGACGCATCTTTGGCCCTGGCCCTGTTCGGGGCCGATGTCAGCACCGCGGACCCGGTTCGCCAGGCCTCCGTGGCCGGGGCCGTCCCGTCCGTGCCGGAGGCCGCGCGGCTGGGCGAGACGCTGCAGGATCTGGTCCTGGGTGTGGTGACAGACGCCGCCGTCCGGCATCGGATCCGCCTGACCGACGCAGCCGGAGACTTCTTCAGCAAGGTCGCCTATTACCTGCGGCAGGGAGAGGGCGCCCGCACCGTCCTGGCGGATGCCCTGGGCAGTACCGACCAGGATGCCCCGGTGGTCCTGTTCGCGCACAGTCTGGGGTCCGTGGCGGCCGTTGACCTGCTGAGCTCGCCGGACTTCACCGGCAGCCGGGTGGACCTGCTGGTCACGCTCGGTTCGCCTGCCCCGTGGTTCTACCAGCTTGATGCCCTCGCACACCTTGGGCCGGGACGCGGGGGCAACGCTCCCGCAGCACCCTGGCTGAACTTCTGGGACGAGCGTGACCTGTTCGCTTTCTGCGCCGAACGTGTTTTCGCCGGGCGGATGGGCAGGATCACCGACAGCGAGGTGCAGTCGGGTAAGCCCTTTCCCGAGTCGCACCAGGCATATTTTTCCGACCCGAGTGTTTACCGGCTCCTCTGGGAACACCTGCAGGAGACGGAATCAGGGAAACCGGGCTCTGGCAACGGCACCGGAGTTTAGTGTTCACTGGTCTACATGAGAGCGATCTGGAAAGGCGCTATTGCCTTTGGGCTGGTTAACGTACCGGTCAAGGTTTATTCCGCCACCGAGGACCACGACGTCAGCCTTCACCAGGTGCACGGCAAGGACGGCGGGCGCATCCGCTATCAGCGCCGGTGCGAGATCTGCGGCGAAGTCGTTGAGTACAAGGACATAGCCAAGGCGTACGACGACGGCGAGCAGACGGTGGTCCTCACGGATGAGGACCTGGCCTCCCTGCCGGTTGAACGAAGCCGGGAGATCGACGTCGTGGAATTCGTTCCCAGCGACCAGGTGGACCCGATCCTGTTCGACCGTACGTATTATCTGGAACCTGATTCGAAATCCACCAAGTCCTATGTGCTGCTGCGCCGGACCCTGGAGGACACCGACCGCACCGCCATTGTGCAGTTCTCGCTGCGGCAGAAGAGCCGGCTGGGCGCCCTGCGCGTGCGCGGGGACGTCCTGACCCTGCAGACCCTGCTCTGGGAGGACGAAGTGCGGGAGGCCTCCTTCCCGTCGCTGGATGAAAAAGTACGGATTTCAGCCAAGGAACTGGAGATGTCCTCGGCACTCGTGGATTCCTTCAGCTCGGACTTTGATCCCTCTGAGTTCACTGACGACTATCAGGAACAGCTCAAGACGCTCATCGACGCCAAGCTTGAACAGGGCGAATCCCTGGATACCGAAGAGACATTCGGCGCGGAATCCGAAGACGAGGGCGGGAAGGTCCTGGACCTGATGGAAGCACTGCGGCGCAGTGTGGAGAAAAACCGGGACAAAAAGAGCGGTGCGGACTCAAAGTCGGCCGGTTCCAAGGGCGGGAGCACCAAAAAGGCTCCGGCCAAGTCCAAAACAGCCAGTTCCAAGAGCACCGCCAAAACCAGGAAAGGCGCCTGAGTCCTATGGCATCACGCAACTTCTTCACGGATCAGTTCGGCAGGCAGACGGTTATCGAGGTGCCCAATGCACCCATCATCGGCTGGGGTGTCTTCGGCCTCGCCTCCATGATGGCGTTGACGCCGCGGCGTACGGACCAGCTGAAGACGCTCAGCAAGGCCTGCCTGCTGCTGTGGGCCCTGGGCGAAACCTTCCGCGGTGAAAGCGGATTCCGGCGCAGCATCGGCGCAGCAACGCTGCTGAGCCAAATCACGGCCAGGCCGGAGAACGGAGTGAAGTCAGCCCAGGGGAGGGCGGCGAGTGCTTAGCCCGGCCGGCTACTGGCGGTAGCCTTCGACTTCGCTGATCGGCCGGGGCTGTGCCTCATCAGGATTCTGCCCGGCATCCAGCTTGGCCCGGCGCTGCCTCAGCAGATCCCAGCACTGGTCCAGCTGTTCCTCAACCCGGCGCAGCTCTTCCGCATGTTTTTCCGGTGTCTCTGCCGGGTCCGTATCCCGCAGGGATTGCTCCTGCGTAACGAGTTCCTGGATCCGATGCTGAATGTCCTGTGCGTCCATGCCCCAACGTTAACCGCGCCGGGCCGGGGTTACCAGCACCCGGCCCGGCGGAAGGTCATCCCTGCGAGCTGCAGCTGCGCAGAAAGTCCTTGAGTTCGGCCGAGTCCTGCACCGGCTGGCGGTATTCATCCGAGAGCATTCTGAGAATGGTCTCCTCGTACTCGCTGTCGGTGGAGGCCAGCGCCTCGCGCGCAAACCGGACGCGGAAGTTGTTCGCGAACGCGTCTGCGGCTGTCTGGGCAACACAGTTGTGCGTCGCAACGCCGGCCAGGATCAGGGTTTCAACGTTCCAGTTCCTCAGCCGCAGCAGTACATCGGTACCGATGAATGCGCTGTCCCTGGTCTTCACCAGCCGGGGCAGGTCATTCCACTCCAGGCCGGGAACGAAGTCCGCCTGCTTACTGCCGCTGAAGATGAATCCCTGATCGTCGTCGAGCATGCTGAGCGTCCAGGTGGACTTGTCCCGTTCATGTTCGGTGCACACCATCAGCACCGGAACTCCGGCGGCTTTGGCCTCGCGGATCAGCTCGTTGGTCTTCTCCACCAGGCGTTCCTGATGCTGTTGCAGAGCGGGGCTTTCGAAATAGGCGTTCTGCATGTCAATGACCATCAGTGCGGCTGACACAACCGGGTTCCTTCCTTCACGGACTGTCCGGGCTGGACAGAGTTAGGGAACCCAGTGTGCCAGCAGTGAGGCACCGGCGGTCAAATACAAGGTGCAGCCGGCCCTAGTTCGGGATGGAGCCCTCCCCGGGGTTTCCGCTGCTGCGCGAGGGTCCCCCGCCAGCCGAGGGACGCCGTTCGGTGTCCCGCCCAAGAATGAGCCCGAGCAGGATCATTACGACGGCCAGGACCACGTGGAGCCAGTTATCGGCCGTATTGAACGGGACGAAGTTCGCACTTGAATCCAGCGGAATCAGCAGGCCGTAAATGAAGAGGACGGCGTACAGGATGCCCGCACCCACCAGGTAAAGGCGGGCGGAGGAATTGGTCCTGGCCATGGCCAGGCCGGCAAAGCCCAGCAGCATGTGGACCACGTTGTGCAGCACTGAGACCTGGAAGACGCCCAGCAGAACCGCTTCGGATTCATAGCCGGAGAAATATAGTGCGTTGTAATTCGCTGTGATCCCGGGGATGAACCCCAGGACGCCAATGAGCAGGAAAACAATTCCGAAAACCATTGCGGCTATCTGGGCGCTGGTCCGACGGGCGGAAAGGCCGCCTGAAGAACTGTAACTGGGGTAGGCCATGATGACTCCTCTGCTCCGCGGAACCGGAGGCCGGGCCGGGAGGATTAGGTGATCAGGGACTTTAAACTCTTGCACAATTGGGGCAAGGTGGGAAGCATACTGACTTTCCAAGGACCCTGAGGGGGAACGAATGAGTTTTAGCCCGATACCGGCCGCAGGTGCCGGTTCCGATTCCGGCCGGAGCAGGTTCATCAGCGACAGGATCTTTGTCCGTTCCGGCGCCCGTATCGCCGCATCCATCCGGCGGGAAGGCTGACGTGTTATCTCTTTGGCTCAGTAGTGCACCCCATATCCCCAGCGACTCCTTCGAACCCGGCGCATCCTATGACTCAGTGGTCGTGGGTGCCGGCCTGACCGGACTCACCACCGCTGCGCTGCTGGCCCGCAGCGGACAACGGGTGGCCGTGCTGGAAGCACGGTCCGTGGGGGCCGTCACCACGGGCAATACCACCGCCAAGCTTTCACTGCTGCAGGGGACGCAGCTTTCCAGCATTACCTCCCACCACAATGCCGGGATTGCGCGGCAGTACGTCGAGGCCAACCGGCAGGGCCAAAGCTGGCTGCTTCGCTTCTGCGACGAAAACGGGATCAGCTACGAGGTCCGCGACGCCTACAGCTATGCCACCACCGCCCAGGGACTCAGGAGCCTGCGCAAGGAGCAGGAGGCGGCCACCGCTGCCGGGCTGGACGTCGAATTCAGCACGGAAACAGAACTGCCGTTCCCCGTCACGGGCGCCCTGAGACTGCGTGATCAGGCACAGCTCCACCCCCTGACGGTGCTGGCCGGACTGGCGAAGGACTTCCGGGACCATGGCGGCATCCTGGCCGAAGGAGTGCGCGTGACCGGAGCCAGCCACGAGGACGGCTTGGGCATCAAGGTCCTGACCGGTGACGGGGAGGTATCCGCACGAAACCTGGTACTGGCCACCGGCATCCCCATCCTGGACCGCGGCGGGTACTTTTCGGTACTGAAGCCTGAAAGGTCCTATGCTGCGGCCCTGCCCGTGACCGGTGACGTGCCGCAGGGCATGTACCTGTCCGTGGATTCACCGACCCGGTCCCTGCGCACCGCCGAGGCGGACGGCATTTCATACCTGCTGGCCGGCGGCAACGGGCACACCGTGGGACGGAAAAAACACACGCAGGAACTGGTGGATGACCTGGTCGGCTGGACCGTGGACAACTTTGAGGTGGGCACTGCCGCCAGTTTTGCCTGGTCCGCCCAGGATTATGCACCGGCCGGCAGCCTTCCCTATGTGGGGCAGCTGCCCCTGTTGGGAACCAACATCTACGCTGCCACCGGCTACAACAAGTGGGGCATGACCAACGGTGTCGCCGCCGCCCTGGCGCTGAGCGCCGAAATCCTCGGCGGCGAGAACCCCTGGGCCCGCGAACTGTACAAGCCTCGGGTGGCTCCCCTCGATGCTGCCTCGACGCTGCGGGATAACGCGGAGGTGGGCCTGGAGATGCTCACCGGCTGGGCGTCAGGCCTGGCCCGGAGCACTGAGGAAGCCCCGCCGGAAGGGCAGGGCGTGGTATCCAGGGAAAACGGCAAACCGGTGGGCACGTGCACGGTCAACGGCACCACCAGCCGGGTATCTGCCATCTGCCCGCACCTGAAGGGTGTCCTGAACTGGAACGATGCCGAGCAGTCCTGGGACTGTCCGCTCCACGGCTCGCGCTTCTCCGCCACCGGCTCGCTGCTGGAAGGGCCGGCCGTCAAGGACCTTGACCGGGCCTAGGCTGCGCCCGGTCCGCAGTCGGCGCTGCGCCGGTTAAAACGGAACTGCGGATGCCCGAAGGCATCCGCAGTTCCGTTTGCGCAGGTACTTTTGCGGCAGTCCGCGCTACAGGCGGTCCAAGCTACAAACCGGCCCGCGGTCCGCCGGATTCCGGATCATCCAGGGCCGGGTCCGCTGCCGGGGCTGCTGCCAGCCCTGCGGTGTTTGTGGACGTGGGTGTGCTGCCGCCCGCGCCGGTGGCGGCGTTGCCCGGCGCGTCGACATCCCCGCGCCAGGAACCGGTCTCGGAGCCGCGGCTTTCCATAAACTCCTTGAACCGCTTCAGGTCCGCCTTCACCTGGCGGTCATCAGCACCTACAACGGAACCGATTTTCTCCACGAAGGTCTCCGGGGCCCAGTCCAGCTGCACCGTCACCCGAGTGTCCGTTTCGGACAGCCGGTGGAAGGTCACGACGCCGGCGTGGGTGGTGCCATCGGTGCTCTTCCAGGCCACCCGCTCATCCGGATGCTGCTCAGTGATTTCGGTGTCGAACTCCCGCTCGACTCCACCGACCTTCGTCACCCAGTGGTTGGTGGTATCCGTGAGCTGGGCAATCGAGACGACGCCGCTCATAAAATGCGGAAATGATTCGAACTGCGTCCACTGGTTATAGGCCGTTGTCACCGGAACTGCTACATCAATTGACTCTTCTACGGTGGTCATACTGTCCCTCCGATAGTGCGAATCCTGCATCTGGACGGGCCGTTTACCACCGGCCCTGATGTCCTCACCGTACACAGGAGGACAACCCGGATCAACCGGAAGTAAGGTTGCTTACAGTGATACCCGCCGGAACCGTTTCTGTGTGGTCCGGACATCGGACCGGGGATACGCTGAAGGAGGAAAGCCGCCCGTCGGCGGGTGAAGGTAACGCCTGACACCCTGCTTTCGGACGGTTTATCGGGTTCTCATTTTTCGTCAACCTTGGAGGAAAACATGAAGGCATCAGAAGAACTGGCCACCAACCTGCAGGCTGTGCTTGTGGACATGATTGAACTGCATCTGCAGGGCAAGCAGGCGCACTGGAACGTGGTGGGCAAGAATTTCCGCGACCTGCATCTGCAGCTTGACGAGATTATTGACGATGCACGGCTTTTCGCTGATGAACTGGCCGAGCGGATGCGTGCGCTGCGGGCTGTTCCTGACGGCCGCAGCGTGGCCGTTGCCGAAGGCACCAGCCTTCCGCCCTTCCCTGCCGGACTGGTGGACACCCGCGACACCGTCACCCATGTGGTGGCCATGCTGGAAGGCGTAGTCGGGACCATGCGCAAGGTCCATGACCAGGTGGATGAGGAAGATCCCACCACCGCTGACATCCTGCACGGCTTTATTGCCAAGCTTGAGCAGTACGCGTGGATGGTGGATGCAGAAAACATTTCCGCCACCGCGGACGTGGTCAACCCCGAAGACAGCAATCAGGAAGCCACCCGCTAGCAGCAGCTTCCGTTCACGGCCGGCGTCCGCTTTCCGAAGCACGCCGGCCGTGCGGCGCTCAGTTGGTGACGGCCCGACGGACTTCTTCCAGCAGGGCGCTCATATGCGCCAGTGCGGCACCGCTGTCCCCGGCCGCCACTGCGGCTGCCACCAGCTCGTGTCGCTCCAGGGCTTCCTTCCGGGGACATGTTGGCATCAGCCCCTGCCTGGTGCGACCGGTCAGCACCGCCGCCACCACATCCTGCAGTGAGGCGAACATATCGTTTCCGCAGACCCGAAGCAGCAGGGTGTGGAATTCTATATCCGTCTGCAGGAATGCTTCCAGCTCCCCTGCTTCACCCTGTCTCCGCATCCGACCGGCCAGCTCTACGATGCGGGCCCGCTCAGCTGTGCCCGCATGGCGCGCCGCGCCCGCCGCGGCCACGGGCTCCACGCCCACCCTCAATTCGGTCAGCGTACGGAACTGCGTGTTTCTGCCCGGACCGGCAAGGCGCCACCGGATGATGCGCGGGTCGAAAACATTCCACCGCTCCTGTTCCTGCACCACAATTCCTATACGCCGTTTGGAATATACGAGGTTCATCGATTCGAGGGTCCGCATGCAGTCCCGCACCACGGTGCGGGAAACACCGAATTCCTGCTGCAGTCCATCCAAGGTCAGCCGGTCCCCCGGCCGAAGCAGGCCGGAGGCAATGTCCTGTCCCAGCGTCTCCGTAATCCGTTCATTCAGGACAGCGGCGGGCGGACTGATATCCGCGGCATCGACCTCGACCATGTCCCTCTTTTCCCGTACTTATGGCGCGCAATTCATGATGCCTTTGGTGATACCTTTGTGTCTAATTATTTTTCGGCCATTACGCCGGACCTGTGACAACGGCGTCCTCCAAGGAGATGGAAATGTCCTCCATTGATCAGCATCTCGTCATTATGGGTGTTTCCGGTTCCGGCAAAACCACCATTGCCAATATGCTCTCCAAACGGCTGGGCTGGATTGCCGCGGAAGCTGACGAGTTTCACCCCGCCGTCAACATTGCAAAAATGTCCTCGGGCACGCCCCTGGATGATGATGACCGCTGGCCGTGGCTCTACGCGATCCGTGACTGGATGGGCACCCAGGCCGGTAACGGACGCTGCACCATTGTCACCTGTTCGGCGCTCAAGCGCAGTTACCGCAACATCTTGGCGCAGGCCCCGGGCCGGGTCACCTTCGTCCACCTCGACGGCTCCGGTGATCTGCTGGCAGAGCGGATGAAAACCCGCAGCGGTCACTTCATGCCGCCCTCCCTGCTGCCCTCGCAGTTAAGCACCCTGGAACCCCTTTCATCGGATGAAGACGGTCTTCGCCTGGATATCAGCTCCGCCCCCGGGGAAATTGTGAACGCCGTGCTGCAGCACCTGGGATTCCAGCCCGCCTGAAGGCTACCCGCCCGGCCCCTCACCGTTGGACGGACTGTGCCGCTTTCCATGGAAAAATGGATAGCTGCTTAAAAGATATTCGGCGCCGGCACCGCCCTTTGGAAGGAATTCTCACACCATGATGGGTGGTCACCACGCCGCTAGCGGCGCCGCGGCCTGGGTTGCCGTAGCCTCCACCGCACCGCACGCCCTGGGCTGGTACCCGGTCACACCGCTGGGCGTTGTTACCGGTGCCCTGCTGACTGCCGGAGCAGCACTGCTGCCGGATCTGGACCATCACAGCGGCACCATCGCCCATTCCCTTCCGCCGGTGACCAGGATCCTGGCGCGCATCACGGAGACGGTCAGCGGCGGGCACCGCCGGGGCACACATTCTCTCCTCGGACTGGCCGTCTTCGTGGTGCTGGCCACTGCCCTGGGAACCTTCACTGCCGAGGTACCCGTCTTCGGTTCCGTCGCCGTGGGTGCCGGAATTCTGTCAGTACTCCTGATGGGATTCGCTTTCAAGGCCCTGAAGATTGCCGGCGGGCCGGGTCGAAGCTGGTTCCTGGCCCTGGTGTTTTCGGCGTTTATCGCCATTTACGCACCCGAGAACAATGATTGGCTGCCCGTGGCGGTGGGCCTCGGCGTCGGCGTCCATATCCTGGGGGACCTCCTGACACATCAGGGCGTGATGGTGTTGTGGCCCATCCACATCAAGCGTCCGCGGTCCCTGGCACGCTTCCCCGTGGTCAACAAGCTCTGGCGCAGCAGCGGCTGCTTTTCGATTCCGCTGATCGGTGCGGCCGGCTCCTGGCGGGAATGGGCACTGATGGTGCCGGTCACCGTGTATGCCATTTTCGGCGTGACTGTCGCAGCGCTCACCGCGCTCACAGGGTGGTCCCCCTACGCCTAGGCGCCGGTTTCCGGCAGGACCGGGCCGTTCAGTCCTGGTGCAGCTGGATATAGTTGCCGCAGCCGTCGTCGAAAACAGCTTGGGATCCCATCGCATCGATGGTGGGCTCGCCCAGGAATTCGACCCCCAGCGCCTTCAACCGGTCATATTCCGCCCGTACATCGGGAACGCCGAGCACAAGGACCGGGAGTTGCTGGGCATAAAGCCCGGACCGGTATGCCTCGGCCACGGGGTTGTCGCTGGGTTCAAGCAGGAGACCCGGTCCGCCGGGCTCCTCCGCCGAGCAGACAATGAACAGGTTGTACTCCGGCATGGCCATCAGCGGTTCCAGGCCCAGCGTCCCGGTATAGAACTCGTAGGCCCGCTCCGGGTCCAGCACGTGGATACTGCTCATCTTGATACGCATCGCGAAAGACTACCCCTGAAACCCGGAGCCGTCAGCACAGCGGGCTTCGCCGCCGCAACTCACCGGCTGCGGCGGGGCTTGCCGTTCCTGCCGTTGCCCTTGCCGGCCGCCTTACCGGACCCCTTCGCTTTGCCCGCGCCGCCGGACCGGGCCGCCGGCTTTGCCTCGCTGCGGGACTGGCGGGCCTTGGTCCGCTGCCGGGCGGTGGACTTCTGCTCCGCGAGGACCGAGGGCTGGCGGGAGCTGTTGGCGGTGCGGCCGCGGACCACTCCAATGAACTCTTCGACGTCGGCGCCGTCCCGGTCCTGAAGCCAGGCGATACCGATTCGGGTTGCCGGCACGCCGCTGACCGGCCGGGCCACTACATCCTTGCGGGAATACAGCCTGGCCACGGACATGGGCAGCAGAACCACGCCGGCGCCGGATCCCGCTACTTCCAGTGCGACGGCGGCGCCGCCCATTTCATCCGCGTCCAGGAGGGCTTCGCCGTCCAGGTCCGCGAGGTCAATCTCATCAAACGCCGCGATCGGGTGATCCTTCGACGCCGCAGCCACCGGCTGCTCCTCATATAGGGGAATCAGGTTCATTCCGTCCGGACGGACGAACCCCTCCGGGGCGAGCCGGACAAATGCCAGATCAGCACGCCCGGACGCCAGTTCCTCGAGAGCGGCTCCCTCCTCGCATTGGAAGGTCCGCAGTTCGGTCTCGTGGCGTTCACGCCAGCGGGTAATCCATTTGCCCGGCGTGACACCCGGAACGTAGGCCACGGTCAGCGGCCGCGGGGCCGGCCCGTCATGGGGAGCTGAAGTGTCTGTGGGCATCAGAACACCTTAGCCCACCGGCCCTGCCTCCGGCGGCGGATACCCTTGGAATATGACCTCCGAGAAATCCTCCCAATCCATGAAACCTGCCACGGCAGCCAAGAAACTGGGCATATACCTGCCCGCAGCGCCGCAGGACTTCCAGGACGGGCCTATTTCACGGGCCCGGTTTGATGAACTGCAGTCCAATCCGCCCGAATGGCTCACTGAACTCCGCCGTACCGGCCCGCACCCGCGCCCGGTGGTTGCCCAGAAGCTGAACATCTCCATCGGCGGCCTGACCCGCTCCGGGATTACCGAGCCGCTGACCACCGAGGAAATCAAGGCACTGCTGGCTGAGCCCCCGGCCTGGCTGGTGGAGGAGCGCGCGAGTTTCGCCGCCGTCCGCGCCGAGGCACAGCGGGTCAAGGAAGCCCAGGCAAAGAAAGCCCCCCGCACTACGCAGGCCGACGAAGCCTAGTCGTCCGCCGGCTCCGCAGGACTCCTGCTGCCGCCGTCCCGGCCCGTTTTGCGCCCCGGATCGAGGAGGGCCCGCCTGAACCGCGGGCCCTCCGGGGTGATCCCGCCGGGGTGATCCCGCCGGGGTCCAATGTCTATTGCCGGGCTGCGGCCGGTCGTGTCAGGACATAAAAAATGACCCCGGCCGCTAAGCCGGGGTCATTCTTTAGTACTTGTGCGCGAGGGGGGATTTGAACCCCCACGCCCTTTCGGACACTGGCACCTGAAGCCAGCGCGTCTGCCGTTCCGCCACTCGCGCATAAATGGTTTCCCAAGGCAACGGTGTGCGGACAATCTCAGATGATCTAAGACATCCCCGTCGCGTTTCCTCGGGAACAGCAGAATCAAGCATACCGGCAATTTGCCGAAACACCTAAACGGCCTGGTGAAGCCGCCAAAAACCCCGTCGTTCCGCGAAAAGAGCACGTTCGGCCTGCCGGTGAAGGCGGGGGAACACATTGGCGTGCGGGGTACGAAAACCACCCCCGGGGCTTGACGGGCCGCCGCTGCCGGGGCTGCGGTAAGACATTTTTCAGCGTGCGCCAGTAGTATCGAAGTGGACGTATGTACCTGTGAACCACCGGAACCGGTCCCAAGCCCAGTCCCGGTGCACCATTCCGCCCGCACCGATGTGCAGGAGGGCAGGCAATGCAGCCATAGGAATTCACTGGACAGGACGCGGGAGGAGACGGACATGGGCTTGCTCGACAATGTCGAACGCGGCATCGAAAAGATGGTCCGCGGTGCTTTCGCGTCCGGTTCATCCGGCCGCGTTGAACCTCTGGAACTCGCCATTGCCCTCCGCCGGGAACTGGATGAGCGTTCAATGGTCCTCGGCCAGGGACGAACCCTCGCACCCAATGTCTTTACGGTGCGCCTCTCCACGTCGGACTTCGCCCAGGCCCAGCAGTGGGGCGCTCCGCTGGCGGAGGAACTCTGCGACGTGGTGATCAAGCACGCGCGCAGCCAGTCCTACACCCTGCAGGGCGCAGTCCGGGTTTCCTTTACCCGCGACGCTTCCCTGAAGGCAGGCGTGCTGGAGGTGGACTCCTCCACCGAGAAGTCACCCGCTCCCCGGTCCACGCCGCGTATGCCCTCTCCGCCGGCACCCCGGCAGGGACCTTCGGCCCGTATGCAGCCCGTTCTGGACATTGACGGTCAGCGGTATTCACTCAACGCACCGTCAGTCGTACTGGGGAGGTCCTCCGAGGCGGATATCCTCGTCGACGACACGGGTGTCTCCCGCAGGCACCTGGAAATACGTACGGAGAACGGAACAAGCCGTGCCGTTGACCTGGGTTCCACCAACGGCAGCTTCGTCAACGGCCAGAAAGTTCAGGGTGAAGCAGTGCTAACCGATGGATCCACCATTGCCATGGGACGCACCAGGATTGTGTTCCGGTTACTCCCCGTCCGGACCGGAGGACGTTAGTGCTCAGCGTTCTAAGCGAAACACTCCTGCGATACGGTTTCCTGGTCCTCCTGTGGATCATGGTGGTCAGTGTGGTCGGAGCCATCCGCCGCGATCTCGCCGTCGGAACCCGCAACCGGACCGGCACCCCTACTGCGCGCCAGATCCGGAAAAATCCGGAGCTGGAAAAGCGCGCACCGGCACCCGCCAAGGTCACCCCGAAGGAACTCGTGGTCACCGAAGGGCCGCTGCGCGGAACCACTCTGGATCTGGCCGCCAGCCCCATCCTGCTGGGCCGCGCCCAGGAAGCCACCCTGGTCCTGGAAGACGACTATGCCTCCGGGCGCCACGCACGTCTCTTTCCGCAGGGCAGCCGGTGGTTCATCGAAGACCTCGGCTCCACCAACGGAACCTACCTTGGCGGAAGCCAGCTCACCCGGGCGTTGCCCGTCGAACCCGGTGTACCCATCCGCATCGGTAAGACGGTCATCGAATTGAGGCCCTGACCGTGGCTTTGGTCCTCCGCTACGCAGCACGCTCTGACGTTGGAATGGTTCGTTTCAAAAACGACGATTCCGCCTACGTTGGACGCTACCTCGCCGTCGTTGCAGACGGCATGGGCGGCCACGCCGGTGGCAACGTTGCCTCCGCATCCACCGTGCTCGACCTCGTCCATCTGGACAGCCAGGTCCATGACGATGAGCCCCTGACCGTCCTGGCGGACGAGATCCAGGCAGCCAACTCCCTGCTGTCCGAACTTGTCACCACCAGCCCGCAGCTCTCCGGCATGGGCACCACGGTCACTGCCCTGCTGCTCCATGACCGGCGCCTCGCACTGGCCCATATCGGTGATTCGCGTGCCTACCGGCTGAAGAATGACCGATTCGAACAGATCAGCATTGACCACACCTTTGTGCAGCGGCTGATTGATGAAGGCCGCCTCCGGCCTGAAGAAGCCGAGGTCCACCCGCACAAAAACGTACTGATGCGCGTCCTGGGCGACGTTGACGCCAGCCCGGAACTGGATCTGGCCACTTTCGAAGTGGAACCGGGGGAACGCTGGCTGCTGTGCTCCGACGGCCTCACCGCCGTGCTGCGGGATTCAGACATTGAAGGCATTCTCCGGGGTACCCCCGACCTGCAGGAGTGCGTTGACACCCTTGTGGAACTGACGCTTGCCGGCGGGTCGCCGGATAACGTCACCGTGGCGGTCATCCAGATCGACGAGGATGCCGACGTCGACACCGAGCCGTCCGCAGCCGGGGAACCACCGCGCACCACCTCCGTAGCCGCCCTGCCCCGGACAGCCGCCGCGGCATCGGCCACCGCTCCGGATTCCTCCACCGCGGGTTCCGCTGACGGGGAAAGTACCGACACCGACCCGGATGCGGATGAGCGGGAACGCGCGGCACTGATCCGGCAGGATCTGTCCTCCCGTCCCCACGTCCTGGTGGGAGCCGCCTCCCTGGCCACCGAAACCGGCCAGATTCCGATTGTGACCCAGCGCTCCGCCGAACGCCGTGCCGCACGCATGCTCACGCACAAAGCGGAGAACGAGGACCAGCAGGATCCGCAGCCGGACCAGGACGCGCAGCCCCGCTGGCGGCGCTGGCTGCTGCCAACCTTCCTCACCGTGCTCGCCCTGCTGCTGGTCGCCGTCGTGTGGCTGGGTTACACCTGGACGCAGACCCGCTACTACGTGGGTTCCTATGACAACCGTGTGGCCATCTACAACGGCGTTTCGCAGACCGTGGGACCCATCCAGCTGTCCCATGTCACGGACATCTCGGACATTCCGGTGGACAGCCTCTCCGAATACCACCGCAACCGGGTGGAGGAGACCCTTCCGGCACGGGACCTGGAACATGCGGGCGAGATTGTGAACGAGCTCCGGGATACCGCCAAGGCCGTCCTCTGCCCGCCGACGGACCCGGCACCGGATGCAGGCTCAGCCACTGCCTCGGCCCAGCCGCCGGGGAACAACGCCTGTGGAGGTGAGCAGTAATGTCGGACGTCCCCACGGTTGCCAAACCCCGCCGCAACATTGAAGCCCTGCTGCTGCTGGTGGCCCTTCTTGTGGGAGTCGGCGCCAATATGATTGTGGGCCTCGATGAGGACCGCGCCTTTGACTCCGACTTCTGGGTCCAGGCCGGCACGCTGATGGGCCTGGTGGTGCTTTTCCACATTGTCCTGCGCTTCCGGGCTAAATATGCCGATCCGGTAATACTTCCCATTGTGACCGCGCTGAACGGTATTGGCCTGGCCATGATCCACCGGCTGGATATCACCACCGGGGAAACTGCTGCCGACCGGCAGCTGCTGTGGAGCACCGTAGCGGTGGCCGCGGGCATTGGTGTGCTGTTCCTCATCAAGGACCACCGGATCCTGCGCCGCTACACCTATATCTCGCTGATCGTCAGTGCAATCCTCCTGCTGCTGCCCCTGACTCCTCTGGGTACCACCATCAACGGTGCACGGATCTGGATCAACGTCGGGGTTGGCACCTTCCAGCCCGGCGAGGTCGCCAAGATTACCCTGGCCATATTCTTCGCCGGGTATCTATCAACCAACCGGGACCTGATCCTCCTGGCCGGCCGGAAGGTCGGTCCGCTCCAGTTCCCCCGGATGCAGGACATGGGTCCCATGATCGTGGCATGGCTGGTCAGCATCGGGGTCCTGGTGTTCCAGCGCGATCTTGGCTCGTCCATCCTCTTCTTCGGGCTGTTCATGGCCATGATCTACGTGGCCACCAGCCGCGTGAGCTGGGTGCTCATCGGCGTCGGGCTGCTTGCCGCCGGCGGGTTTGTTGCCCTCCAGCTGTTCAGCCATGTGGAGCAGCGTATTTATGGCTGGCTCAACGCCTTCGATCCGGAGGTCTACAACGGGCTCGGCGGCAGTTACCAGGTGGTCCAGGGACTCTTCGGGCTGGCGAGCGGAGGGCTGGTGGGAACCGGCCTGGGCCAGGGCCGGCCTGATCTGGTGACCTTTGCCAACAGCGACATGATTATTGCCGCCCTGGGGGAGGAACTGGGCCTGATCGGCATCTTCGCCATTGTGCTGATGTATGTGCTCCTGGTGTCCCGCGGTTTCCGCGCGGCGCTCGGCACCAAGGACGGTTTCGGCAAGCTGCTGGCATGCGGACTGTCCTTCACCATTGCCCTGCAGTGTTTTGTGGTGATCGGCGGCGTTACGCGGCTGATCCCGCTTACCGGCCTTACCACCCCGTTTATGTCCGCCGGCGGTTCCTCGCTGCTGGCCAACTGGATCATCGTTGCGCTGCTGCTGCTGATTTCGGACGCCTCCCGGCGTCCCATTGCCTCCGGTCCGGTCTCAACCGACATGGTTCCTGCCATGTCGGAATCCCCCATCGGGGCCCCGGCCCGCAACCGCCGTAACGTGAAGGAAGGAGTCGAATGAACCAGGCAATCCGTAACAGCTGGGTGGTAGCCCTGGCAATGTTCGTGCTCATCCTTGGCTCGCTCACGTATGTCCAGTTCTTCGCCGCCGAAGAACTCAATGAAAACCCGAACAACAGCCGGGCACTCTACCGGGATTTCGGCGAGCCCCGCGGCTCCATCCTGGTAGACGGCAAGGCGATTGCCGAGTCCGTTCCCTCGGATGACCAGTTCAACTTCCAGCGGGTCTACAACAACCCCCAGCTGTATTCCCACCTGACCGGGTTCTTCAACCTGAACGGAACCAGCCAGCTGGAAATGGCCATGAACGAGGAGCTTTCGGGCAACAGCGACCGCCAGTTCTACGACCGGCTGGTCCAGGTCTTCTCGGGTGCCCAGAGCCAGGGTGCCTCGGTGGAACTCACCATTGACCCGGAACTGCAGCAGCTGGCCTATGACCTGATTCCGGACGGCCAAAAGGGTTCAATCGTCATGATGGATCCCAAAACCGGCGACATCCTGGCCATGGTTTCCAAGCCGACCTATGACACCAATGCCCTGGCCGTCCATGACACCGCGGTGCTGGGTGCCACCATGGAAGAACTCACGTCGGTTCCCGGCCTGTCCCCCTACACCAATCCGGCCACCCAGTCCCTGCTGGCCCCCGGATCCGTCTTCAAGCTCGTGGACACCGCCGCTGCACTGGAAACCGGCAAGTACAACGCCGATTCCGTAATTCCCAACCCGGCAGCGTTCCCGCTGCCCGGGACGAACATTTCGCTCCCGAACTTCACAACGGGTGCCTGTTCGGCCCGGTCCGAGGCTGACTTCGCTTTTGCCCTCGCCCAGTCCTGCAACACGGTGTTCGCACAGGTGGCTCTGGACCTGGGCCAGGACGCGCTGGCCGAACAGGCGGAAAAGTTCGGGTTTGATACGCCGCTGTCCATCCCCACCGAGGTGGTTGCCAGCCACTTCCCCGAGAACGAGGACCAGGCACAGCTGGCCCTGGCATCCATCGGCCAGGGAAGCGTGACCGCCACTCCTCTGGAAGTGGCCATGATTTCCGCTGCCATCGCCAACAACGGCGTGCAGATGACCCCCAATCTGATCCGCAGCGTCCGCGCTCCGGATCTGTCCGTGATCGACGAGCCGAAGCCCACCGAACTAAACAAGTCCGTCAGCCCCGAGACTGCGCGTCAGCTCACTGAATGGATGGTCGGCGTCGTCGAGAACGGCACGGCAAGTGCCGCCCGGATTCCGGGCGTCGAAGTGGCCGGCAAGACCGGAACCGCGGAAGTCGAGGGTCGGGGCGACAATGCCTGGTTCACCGGCTTCGCACCGGCCGACGATCCCCAGGTTGTCATTTCCGTCGTCATGGAAGACGTGGACCTGACCACCGGTGCCCAATTAACCACTCCAAGCGCGCAGAAACTCCTAGAGGCGGTGTTGAATAAGTGAGGCCTACATCGGGTATCACCTTAGGCGGCAGGTTCCAGCTCACCGATCGTATTGCCATTGGCGGTATGGGTGAAGTCTGGAAGGCACGGGACCTGGTCCTGGGCCGCATTGTCGCCATTAAAATCCTCAAGGAGGAGTACACCGGCGATCCGGGGTTCCTGAACCGGTTCCGGGCCGAAGCACGGCACACGGCACTGCTGAACCACCCGGGGATTGCCAATGTCTTTGACTACGGCGAGGAAGAGGGCTCCGCCTACCTGGTGATGGAGCTCGTCCCCGGCCAGCCGCTGTCCACCATCATTGAACGTGACAAGGTGCTCTCCCCGGACCGGACCCTGTCCATCATCGGCCAGACTGCCACCGCCCTGGCCGTTGCCCACAACCAGGGCCTGGTCCACCGTGACGTCAAACCCGGCAACCTGCTGATGCTGCCCGACGGCAAGGTTAAGATCACCGACTTCGGCATTGCCCGCCTGGCAGACCAGGTTCCCCTGACCGCCACCGGCCAGGTGATGGGAACCGCGCAGTACCTGGCGCCGGAGCAGGCCACCGGGCAGCAGGCCACGGGGTCCAGCGATATCTACGCGCTCGGCGTCATCGGGTACGAACTGCTGGCCGGGCGCCGTCCGTTCTCGGGCGAATCCCAGATCGCCATTGCCCTGGCGCAGGTCAATGACACGCCGCCGCCGCTGCCGGAATCCATTCCGGAACCGGTCCGCGCGCTCATCATGTCCATGCTGGCTAAGGATCCGGCTGACCGGCCGGCTGATGCCGAAGCCCTGGCCGTGGCCGTGGCTGCCATCCGCCGCGGAGACATCAACGCGGCGCAGCAGGCAGTGCCTGGCATGCTGCTCTTCGGCACCTCCGCTTCGGCGGCCACCGAAGCGGTGCCTACTGCCGGAACCGCTGCCACCCGGGTAGTGGACACTTCTCCGTCCACCTCCGCCCTGCCGACCGTCGCCGGCGCCTCAGTCGCAGCTGACGACGCCCGGACGGGCCAGCTCGAGGCATCCCGTGACTGGTCTGATGAGGACGACGTTGACTACGACGGCGACACCCCGGATGACGTTGAGGAGAAGCGGGGCCGCAGCCCGTGGACCATCCCGCTGATCGCCCTGCTGGTGCTGATCCTGGCCGGCGTCGTGACGTTCTTTGTGCTTAGCGGGTCCGATGACGAGGCGGAGGACCCTGCCCCGGCTACTTCCTCCTCTGCCCCCAGTCCGTCGCGAACCGCCTCGCCGTCGCAGACCCCGTCCGAGACGCCGAGTCCCAGTGACGAGGAAATCAGCATCGATTCCGCCTCCTACGAGGGGCGTCCCGTAAACGAGGTGGCAAACGAGCTCAGCAACCTGGGCCTGCAGGTGAACCGCCTCCCCGTCTCCGACGCGGACATTCCCGAGGGACTCGTCATTGAGGTCAATCCCTCCGGCCTGCTTAGCCGCGGGGATGCCGTGACGGTGGTGTACTCCTCCGGACCGGAAATGGTTTCCGTGCCCTCGCTGCAGGGCCAGACCGAGGCCGCGGCTCGGCAGCGGATTGTGGACGCCGGGCTGGTCCCGGTCAACGGGGGTACCCAGCCCTCCAATGAGCGGCCCGGCACGGTTGTTGCCGTGAATCCCACTGAGGGGACCGCCGTTCCGCAGGGTTCCAACGTCACCTACTACACTGCTGCGGAAGCGGCTCCGGCGCCTACCCAGACGCCTCAGCCCACGCCGACGACGGCGGAAACCCCGGATAGCAACGGCGGTGCCAGCATCGGAAGTTCAAACTTCTCCACGCAGTCCCTGCCTTCCGTCAACTCGACCATCGGCAACTAACGAACATGAGCGCAGACTTCCTTCGAGGGCAGCCCACCCTCAACACCGACAACGTCCTGAACGGACGTTACGAGGTTGGTGAATTGATTGGGCGCGGAGGCATGGCGGACGTCTACCTCGGCCGGGACATCCGGCTGGGTCGGACGGTTGCCATCAAAGTGCTGCGTCCGGATCTGGCCAGGGACCCGCTCTTCCAGTCCCGGTTCCGCCGTGAGGCCCAGGCCGTAGCGGGCCTAAACCATCCCTCAGTGGTTTCGGTATATGACACCGGCGACCAGGAGTCGCCGGCCACCCGGGACGATGTCCGGCTGCCGTACATCGTGATGGAGTACGTGCCGGGCCGGACCCTGCGGGACCTGATCAAGGGCGGCGAGCTAACCATCGACCGCTCGGTAGAGTACGTCCTGGGTGTGCTTGCAGCCCTGGATTACAGCCACCGCTCGGGGATTGTGCACCGCGATATCAAGCCCGCCAATGTGATGGTTACGACCGACGGCGGAGTCAAGGTCATGGATTTCGGCATCGCCCGTGCCATGGCAGATTCAGCTGCCACCATGACCCAGACGCAGGCCGTCATCGGCACCGCCCAGTACCTTTCTCCCGAGCAGGCGCGCGGTGAAACCGTTGATGCCCGCAGTGACCTGTATTCTGCTGCGTGCCTCTTTTTTGAGCTGCTGACCGGACGGCCGCCCTTTGTGGGCGAGAGTCCCGTCTCGGTTGCCTACCAGCACGTGCGCGAACAGCCGGTTGCCGCCAGCAGCCTGAATCCGGAGGTTCCCGCCGCCCTGGACAGCATCCTGGAGCGCGGTCTGGCAAAGGACCGTAACCACCGCTACCAGACGGCCCGTGAATTCCGTGAGGCCCTGCTGGCCGTCCGTGACGGCGGGCCCGCCACAGCGGCCACACAGGCCATCAGCGTTCCGGCGGGGGACCGCTCGCGCGGTGAAGGGCAGGCCGGCAGCACCGGGCCGGTAACCGAAGCCGTTTCCTCCGAACCGGTGGAAGAACCCCGCACCCGGGCCATGGCGAAGGTCCTTGCCGGTGGTTCGCTGACCGCAGACGGCAACCACGACGATTCCGACGGGGAGGACCACCCGGCCCTTGCCATCGGTTCCACCGGTGACCGTGATCCGCAGCAGAAAGCCCGGCGCACGGCGTGGACCACGGTCTTTGTTGTCCTGCTGGTGCTGGTTCTCGGCGTCGTCGGATTCGTCGGCTGGAACACCTTGAATGCCGAGCCTCCGGCGCCGCCCACCGCGGTGATGCCGGCTGTGGAGGAGAAATCCCAGACCGACGCGATGAACGCCATCATTGAAGCCGGTTTCGGACCGCCCACCATCACTGAGGAATACAGCGGCGACGTGGCCTCGGGACTGGCCATCCGCACGTCCCCGGCAGCAGGTGCCAAGGTTCCGTTGGAGGAGAGCGTCACTCTCTTCGTGTCCAAGGGGCCCTCCAGCGCCGTGATCCCGGAAAACCTTGCCGGCATGACCGAATCAGCGGCGCGGGATGCCCTGCGCAGCCTCAACCTCAAGGGCGGAACAACCACCGAAGCTGACAGCTCCACCGTGCCGGACGGACGGGTCCTGGGAACCGAGCCGGCGGCCGGCACCTCGGTACCGGTTGGATCGGAAGTGGATATTGTGCTTTCCAACGGTCTGGTCAGCGTTCCCGATGTGCTCGGAATGCCGGCGGAGCAGGCGGAAGACACCCTGCTGGGCCCGGATTTCCTCCTCACTCCCAAGCTCACCGAGGTTGAGTCCGCAGATGCTGAACCCGGCACGATCATAGAACAGAGCGTTGCGCCGGGCACCAAGATAGCGCCCAGCAGCACGGTCTTCCTGTCAGTGGCGAAGGCACCTGCTCCGGAGGAAAGCCCCAGCCCGTCGCCGTCAGCTTCCAGCACGCCGGCGTCCACCAGCGCATCCCAGGGTCGCCGCCGCTAATTGAAGCTGGCGGGGCCGCCGCCAACCGACGGCGGCGGCCGCAGGATTTCTCCTACGCCGACGCTGCGGTGGTTGAAATGAGCGGGCTGAGGGTGGCGGCATGGGCCGCTGCCCCGCTGAGGCCGGCGGATTCGAGCCAGTTGCCCAGCATCTGGTACCCGCCTTCGGTCAGGACTGATTCGGGGTGGAACTGCACTCCGGACAGGGGGGCCGCCGCGTGCCGCAGGCCCATGATGATTCCGCTGGCAGTGCGTGCGGTTACTTCCAAATCAGCGGGAATGCTGTCCGCCACCGCAGCCAGTGAGTGGTACCGGGTGGCGGTCAGGGGACTGGGCAGTCCGGCAAACACATCCCGGCCGCCGTGTTCCACCCGGGAGGTTTTCCCGTGCATCAGTTCCGGGGCATGGGTAACCGTCCCGCCGTAGGCCTCTGCCAGTGCCTGGTGCCCCAAACAAATCCCCAGCATGGGTGTTCCCGTGTCCCCGCACCAGCGGATCAGCTCCACGCTGACGCCGGCCTCCGCAGGTGTACCCGGCCCGGGGGAGACCAACACACCGTCGTGTTCGGCAGCGAGCTTTACCGCGTCCCCGATGCTGAGGTCATCGTTGCGGACAACAGTGGTGTCGGCGCCCAGCTCCTGAAGGTAGCCCACCAGGGTATAGACAAAACTGTCGTAATTATCGATCACCAGGATACGGGTGCTCATAGTGCTAGGAACCGCCAATCGTTGAGTCCTCAGAGGAGGGGAAGAAGCTGTTCTCCGCGAGCCATGGAAAGACATACTCCATGAGCGCCAGCACGGCCGCTGCTATCAGCACCGCGGACAGGAGAATCCGGACCCACAGCGGACCCGGAAGGTGCCGGAAGATCCATCCATACATTTTAGCGACCTCCGGTGGTGTTGGCGGCAACCGTGTCCGCTATCTCGGCCGGGGGACCGGCGGAGAGCGGCAGCCAGGAGTCCATCGCCGCATAGGCAATGATGCGTTCCTGGGAACCGAAGCGCGGGTTGCAGCTGGTCAGGGTAAGGAACCGTTCGGTGGGTACGGCGGCAGGATCCGTAGGGACGGGCGCGATCACATCCACCCGGTTGGGCAGCACCACCTGGGTATTGCGGTAGACGTAGGTGTAATACCCGTCCCGGGTCTGAACATAAACCCGGTCGCCGGGCACCAGGGTGTGGATGGCGTCAAGGGATTTACCGTGGGTCTGCCGGTGGCCGGCCACCGCAAAGTTGCCTATGCCACCGGGCATGGCCGTGGCGGGGTAGTGTCCCAGTCCCAGCCGGTCCAGGACCGCTGTGCCCACCCCGCTGCTGACCGGCACGGCATAGTCAGAACCGAACCGGGGAACGTAAACAATGGCAAAAGTGTCGCCCTCGGTATCCACCGGAGCAAGAACCACCGGATCACCGTAGTCCTGGCCGGCCGGTGCCGGATCGTCCGCGGGCAGCTCGAAATCCTGCACCAGGTCCCGGATGGCGTCCTGCTGGGCACGGCCGGACTCAATGTTCGTCCACCACAGCTGCCAGGCCACAAAGAGGACAAGGATAAGTCCTGCCGTAATCAGCAGTTCGCCGGCCACCTGAACGGCCATGCGCACTTTGCCCCCGGACTGCCTGCGGTACCGGGGAGGTGTGCTGCGGGCACCGCGACGGGCCTGTTCGGTGGCTGGGGACTCGGCCAAGGACTCTCCTTAGTTTCGGACAGCTGGCACCGTCCGACGAACCAAGGATACTCTGCGCCGGGAATTCGCTAGGATGGCAGGAAGGGGAGCATCCGAGCAGGCCGCATCGCAGACAGTGTTGACCAGCAATGCCTCGCTGCGCACCGGCCCCGTCCCAGTCCGCGACTACAAAACCACCGGCATTTGTGTAAGCCGGTTCCCCAGGAGGATCCGTGCCTGAGTCCAAATCCCGCAAGAAGTCCGCCAAGGCCGCTGCTGCCCCCGCTGCTGCACCGTCAGCGCCCAAGCCGAACCCTGTCTGGTACAAACCCGTCATGTTCGGCCTGATGATCGTCGGCCTGCTGTGGATCATCACCTACTACATCACCCAGGGACAGTTCCCGATCCCGGCGCTGGGCGCCAGCAACATTCTGGTCGGATTCGGCATCGCCATCGTCGGGTTCCTTATGACAACCCGCTGGCGATAGCCCTTCGCGGACCCCTGCTCCCCGGTGCCCTAACGGGCGTCGGGGAGTTTTTTTGTGCCTCAGGCACGCACTATCCCCTTAAACCACGTTGTTCACAGCTTGTGCACGGAGTTATCCACAGGTGTGGGAAACTCTGTGGGTTACTTTGCCAACTTCCTTGCAAATAAAGGGATCGAGGTTATCCACACCTGTGGAATTACATGTGTGTAAGTCTTCACAGGCTATGGATAACCCTGTGGATGGTCTCCACCGAACCAGAACTACACCACTGTTAGTTATTAACACTGTGGGTATCCCTGTGGATAACTTTTGCGGGCTTCCCTCGGCTTAAACAGCTGTGCCCGCCGGATTGACCGGCGGGCACAGCGGGGACCGTACGGCGGTTCAGACCGGTGAAACCCAGAGCGGCGGTGCCCACAGCACGGCAGCGGCCACCAGCACCAGCGCAATGGCTGCCAGCCCGGCAAACTGGATCGCGGTCCGGTGTTTGCCTTTGGGTGCGTAGGCCAGCACGGCGGCACAGGCTGCGCCGGTAAGGAGGCCGCCCACGTGGGCCTGCCAGGCAATTCCGGGGAAAACAAAACCTATGACCAGGTTCAGTCCCAGCAGGATCAGCAGGGAGCGAAGTTCACCGCGGCGCTGGCGGATTACCACAAAGAGCGCGCCGAAGAGCCCGAAGACCGCCCCGGAAGCTCCCACCACGGCCACGTTTGCCGCGGCCAGGTACATCACGCCCACGGAACCGCCGAAGGCCGAGATCAGGTACAGCAGCGCGAACCTGGTCCGGCCGAAGAGCGGTTCCAGGCTGCGGCCCAGGAACCAGAGCGCATACAGGTTGAACGCGATGTGGACTATCCCGGTCTGGGAGTGCAGGAACGCGGATGTAAGCATCCGCCACGGCTCGGCATCAGTCGCCCAGGGAACGTACTGGAAGGCGGAGGTAAAGGACGGCACCACCTGCTGCAGCAGGAATACGGCTGCACAGACCGCCATGATGGTGATGGTGACAACGGGTTTTCCGTTCCGGGCTACCTGTCCTCCATACGGGGTGCGGTAGACCGGCTGGTCTTTTTTCTGCGCATTGAAGCAGTCCACACACTGGACGCCTACTGCGGCATTGTGCTGGCATTCCGGGCAGGCCGGGCGCCCGCACCGCTGGCAGCGGATATAGCTGACCCGATCCGGATGGCGGGGGCATACAGGTACCTTCGACGCCGGCACCTCGGCCGGCACACCATATGACATTGCTCAGAACTCCCGGATAGAGGAAATGCCCCGGCCGGAGAATCCGGCCGGGGCAGTGCCGGACAGGCTAGAGCTGCTCGACGGTGATGCTGTTGATGACCACGTCTTCGGTCGGCTTGTCGCGGCCGTCGGTGGCTACTGCGTTGAGCTGGTCCACCAGGGCGCGGGACTCGTCGTCGGCCACTTCACCGAAGATGGTGTGCTTGCCCTGCAGCCAGGTGGTGGGCACGGAGGTGATGAAGAACTGGGAACCGTTGGTGCCCCGGCCCATCTGTACTCCGGCGTTGGCCATGGCCAGCTTGTACGGCGCGGAGAAGTCCAGATCAGGATTGATTTCGTCGTCGAACTGGTAACCGGGACCGCCGGTGCCGCGGCCGAGGGGATCGCCGCCCTGGATCATGAAGTCCTTGATGATCCGGTGGAAGATCGTTCCGTCGTAGAGCGGACGGCTGGTCTTCTCACCCGTCGCCGGATCGGTCCACTCGATTTCACCGGTGGCCAGGCCGACGAAGTTCTTGACCGTCTTGGGCGCGTGGTTGCCGAACAGGTTGACACGGATGTCACCCATGGACGTGTGGATGGTTGCTTTTGCTGTAGGAATAGCAGTCATAAGGACATTCTTCCACGACGCCTGTTTACATGGGCGGAAACGGCATTGTTCAGCGCACAGTGAAAACCGGGCCTCGCTGGGGCTGTCAATAGCAGAGAGTCGCGGGAACACGTAGGCTAAGGCTGAAACGACACTATCCCGGGAGGTAGTTTTGAAGAAGGACCGCATCACGCATGATCTGGAAGCCAACGTCGCCGCAGGCCTTGGCACCGCACGGGACTGGGCAACGCCCAAGGTCGAGGCAGCCAAAGGCTGGGCCGTTCCGCGCATCGAGAAGGGGATAGAGACTGCTTCTCCCAAAATCCAAGACGGCATCAAGCGCGCCGCTGACGAGATTGCCCACGGCGTTGCCACCGTCACGCCCCGTATTCAGGGCGGACTGGAGAAGGTAGGCCCGCGCATCAGCCATGCCGTGGATGAAGCCACCCCTCGGATCCAGAGCACTCTGGACCGGGCAACTCCGGCGCTGAACACCGCCAAGGACCGTGTGGTGGATGATTTCCTTCCGACCCTGTCCACCCGCATCGGTGAAACTGCCGACAACGTCTCGCGCAGCCTCACGGCCGCAAACGTGCCGGTACAGACCGCCGTCGCCAAGGTGACCGGTAACAAGAAGGCTGTGAAGCGCGCACAGAAGGCCGCCGCCGAGGCTGCCAAGAAGGCACGGAAGAACCAGAAGGGTGGAAAGGGCTGGCTGATCTTCGGCATCATCGCCGCAGCCCTCACAGCCGGCGTTGCCGCCTGGCGTGCCTCCCGTCCGGTCGAGGACCCGTGGAAGACTCCGGCTCCCCAGCCGGCCCGCACGTCCCCGGCCTCCAGCCCGGCGGCTACCGCGCCCAAGCCCGCCGAGCCGGTTGCTCCGGCCCCCGTTGAGGTACCCAAGCCGAAGCCCGCCGCCGCGCCCGCTGACAAGGCAGCCGACAAGGCTTCAGAGAACCTCAAGACCGCAGGTTCCGAGACCAAGGAAACCGTTGCGAGCATCAAGGAAGCAGCCGAGCGCGCTGCCTCCCGCTCCGGCGACAAGGTCTCCGAAGCCGGCAAGCACACCAAGGAAGCTGCCAGCGAAGCCAAGGAAGCTGTAAAGCCTTCCGGCGCGCACTCGGAGAACAACACCGGCAAGAAGTAGTCCGCAGCTTGCCGGTTCGCCGGTAACTGCAGACACGGTAACTGCAGACACAGAGAAGGAGGGTCCCGCCTGCGGGGCCCTCCTTCTCTGTCTGCAGCCCCCCGCCCTAGAGCCCCCCGCCCTAGAGCTCTCCGCCCAGGGCCGGCGGCGCCGGGGGAACCGCGGGGGCGGCAGCGGCGGCGCGCCTGCGGTTGCGGCCCTGTCCGGCCACCACCACGGCAAGACCGGCCAGAATCAGGGCCAGCCCCGCATAGGTGCCTGCCGGCAGCTGCTCGTGGAGGAACACTGCCGCCAGGATGGCAGCCCCCGGGATTTCCAGCAGGATGATCATTGACACCACCAGCGGGCTGATCACTGCCAGCAGGTGGTTGAACACGGTGTGCCCCAGAATCTGGGCTACCAGCGTGACGGCCAGGATCCCCAGCCATGCTGCCGGTGGAAAACCGACTATCGGCTGCCTGAAGGCCGCACAGAGGCCCAGCAGGAGTACGGCGCAGGCTCCGTAGCAAAGCGTGGTGTACGTCCCCGTAGCCATCGTTTCGCGGGCTTTGCCCCCGGCGATCGTGTAGACGCCGGCCAGGGCGCCGCCGGCAACGGCGAGCAGGTCACCGATCAGCGCTTCACGGGATAGTCCCAGGTCGAATCCGGAAATGACGACGACGCCGGCGAAGGCCGCTGCCAGCCCCACCAGCACCACGGGCGCCACCCGGATGCCGCGCAGCACGTTGAACAGGGCGATCCACCCTGCCTGCAGGCACACCAGTGCCGTTGCCGCAGCCACAGAGGTCATCTGCAGGGCAGTGATAAAGCAGGCGAAGTGCAGGGCCAGGGCAATGGCTGCCACGGCCGTCCATTTGTAGTCCCGCCCGGTAAGCGCCCGGAAGGCGCGCCGGTGGACAACTGCCGCAGGGGCACCCATCAATACGGCGCCGATGGCGTTGCGCCAGAAAGCGATGGCCAGGGCCGGTGCGGCGGTAGCCGCCATGATGGGCCCGGATGCTGAGACACCCAGCACGCCCACCAGGGCGAGGAAAATATTCACAGGCCAACAGTAGTGCAGTGCAGCGCGTTGCCGGGGCCGGGATTCCGGGTCTGCCGTTTAACGCAGAAGGTCCCCGCTCCGGAGAGCGGGGACCTTCTGTTTCGGTGGAGGCACGGGGACTCGAACCCCGAACCCCCTGCTTGCAAAGCAGGTGCGCTACCAATTGCGCCATGCCCCCGAAATGAGAACTTATCCAGTATAACCTACCGTTTCCGGTCTGTGTGCCAGATAATTCTTCGAAGTTATTCGACCTTGTCGGTCGTTTCCTTCCATACGGTCTTCTCTGCGGCAGCTTCCTGCCACTTCTTGAAAGCGAAGATTCCCGCGGCCGCTGCCGCCGCTAGTGCGAGCAACTTTTTCACGGAATTCTCCTTACCGTTGTGGTCCACCTTTTTCAAGGTGTTCCGTGGGCGTACCAGGACTTGAACCTGGGACCTCTTCGTTATCAGCGAAGCGCTCTAACCGCCTGAGCTATACGCCCCGAACCTCTTCGGGCCGAGATATGACTTTACCGCACCTTCCGCGCGGCGCCAAATCGAGGTGTTTTTCGGTTCCGGACGGGCTGTCACAGCCCGTCCGGAACCGGCACAATCAGTCGTCCGTCAGGGTGACGCCAATGCCGCCCACGAGAGTGGAGGCGATGTTGTACAGCACTGCAGCGAGCATGGACAGGGCCGTCAGCAGCAGAACGTTGACCACCGCAATGATGGTTGCAAAGGAGACCACCTGACCCAGGGAGGCGAAGTCACGCAGGTCGAATCCGCCGGATTCGCTACCGGCAATCTCACCCAACAGGGTATTGACACGGTCAAAGATCCCCGTCAGGTCCAGGACGGTCCACAGGACAATGGCTGCCACCACGGTAACGACGCCGAGGGCCACGGACAGCAGGAACGCCATCTTCAGGACGGACCAGGGATCGATCTTGCTGACCAGCAGGCGCGCCTTGCGGGCCTTGGCCTTCGGAACGGGCTTTACCAGCGGCTGGCGGTTGGCCGAGGCGCTCTGACCGCCTCCAGGACGCTGGGCGGGACGGGCGGGGGTTTTCACCCGCGGTCCGCCGCCCGAGGACGACCTAGGGCTTGAGTTGGTCGAGCTCACTCGTTACCTCCATCTTGTTCCGGCTGTGCATCTGGCTCAGCCGTTTTGTCTGTAGACAACGGTACTTCATCGCCCGAGGGGGCTACAGGTTCCACACCCTCGGATGTCGGAGCCGGCTCGGAAGTTACGCCCTCGCCGTCCTCGTCCTCCACTACCGCCAGGTCCCGCTCGGAGTTCCGGGCAACTGCGATAATGCGGTCATTCTTATCCGGCTTGGCGAAGATAACTCCCATGGTGTCGCGGCCCTTGGCAGGCACACCGGTCACGGAGGAGCGGACCACCTTGCCGCCCTGCATCACCACCAGGACTTCGTCCTCTTCCTGTACCACCATGGCACCGACCAGGTGTCCGCGGTCCTCGGCCAGCTTGCCGACCTTGATGCCGAGACCGCCACGGCCCTGGACCCGGTATTCATCCGCACTGGTGCGCTTGGCGTAGCCGCCTTCGGTCACGGTGAAGACGAAGGAGTCCTCGGTGACGACGTCGGCCGCCAGGAGTTCGTCATCCTCGCGGAACTTCATGCCGGTGACGCCGGAGGTTGCCCGGCCCATCGGCCGCAGCGCCTCATCGGTGGCGGTGAAGCGCAGTGACTGGCCCATTTTTGAAACGAGCATGAGGTCATCGGTTTCGGAGACCAGCTGGGCGGAGACCAGTTCGTCGCCGTCACGCAGGTTGATGGCGATGACGCCGGCGGAGCGGTTGGTGTCATAGTCCGCCAGGCGGGTCTTCTTCACCAGGCCGCGCTTGGTGGCCAGCACCAGGTACGGGGCGGTGTCATAGTCCGGCAGGGCGAGGACCTGGGCAATGTGCTCATCCGGCTGGAAGGCCAGCAGGTTGGCTACGTGCTGCCCCTTGGCGTCGCGGCCGCCCTCGGCCAGTTCGTAGGCCTTGGCCCGGTAAACGCGGCCCAGGTTGGTGAAGAACAGCAGCCAGTGGTGGGTGGTGGTGACGAAGAAGTGCTCAACGACGTCGTCGCCGCGCAGCTGGGCTCCGCGGATGCCCTTGCCGCCGCGGGCCTGCTGGCGGTAATTGTCGCTGCGGGTCCGCTTTACGTAACCGCCGCGGGTAATGGTGACCACCATTTCCTCTTCGGGAATGAGGTCTTCCATGCTCATGTCGCCGTCGTAGCCCATGAGGATCTTGGTGCGCCGGTCATCGCCGTACTTGTCGGAGATTTCCTGCAGTTCCTCGCTGACAATCGCCCGCTGGCGCTCCTCGGAGGCCAGGATGACGTTGTATTCGGCGATTTCGGCTTCGAGCTTGGCGTGCTGGTCCTGGATCTTCTGGCGTTCCAGTGCGGCCAGGCGGCGCAGCTGCATGTCCAGGATGGCCTGGGACTGGATCTCGTCGATCTCCAGCAGGCCCATCAGGCCGGTGCGGGCATCCTCCACGGTGGAGGAGCGGCGGATCAGGGCGATGACCTCGTCCAGGGCGTCCAGGGCCTTGAGCAGGCCGCGCAGGATGTGTGCTGCTTCCTCGGCCTTGCGCAGCCGGTAGCGGGTGCGCCGGACAATGACCTCGAGCTGGTGGGTGACCCAGTGGCGGATGAAGGCGTCCAGGGACAGGGTGCGGGGCACGCCGTCCACAATGGCCAGCATGTTGGCGCCGAAGTTTTCCTGCAGCTGGGTGTGCTTGTAGAGGTTGTTCAGCACCACCTTGGCCACGGCGTCGCGCTTGAGCACAATTACCAGGCGCTGGCCGGTGCGGCCGGAGGTTTCATCGCGCATGTCGGCGATGCCGGTGATCTTGCCGTCCTTGACCAGTTCGGCAATCTTGACTGCAAGGTTGTCCGGGTTGGCCTGGTAGGGGAGCTCGGTGACCACCAGGCAGGTACGGCCCTGGAGTTCCTCCACGTTGACCACGGCGCGCATGGTGATGGAGCCGCGGCCGGTGCGGTAGGCGTCTTCAATGCCCTTGTGGCCCAGGATCGTGGCGCCGGTGGGGAAGTCGGGACCCTTGACGCGGCGGATCAGTTCCTCAAGCAGGACGTCATTCGGGGCGTCCGGGTTCTGCAGGTACCACTGCACGCCGTCGGCCACCTCCCGCAGGTTGTGCGGGGGAATGTTGGTGGCCATGCCCACGGCAATACCGGAGGAACCGTTGACCAGCAGGTTCGGGAACCTGGAGGGCAGGATGGTCGGTTCCTGGTTGCGGCCGTCGTAGTTGTCCTGGAAGTCGACGGTTTCCTCGTCGATGTCCCGGACCATTTCCATGGCCAGCGGGGCCATCTTGGTTTCCGTGTACCGCGGGGCGGCTGCGCCGTCGTTACCGGGGGAACCGAAGTTTCCCTGGCCCAGCGCCAGCGGGTAGCGCATGGTCCAGTCCTGGATCAGGCGGACCAGGGCATCGTAAATCGCCGAGTCGCCGTGCGGGTGGTACTGGCCCATGACTTCGCCGACCACGCGGGCGCACTTGTTGAAGGAGCGGTCCGGGCGGTAGCCGCCGTCGAACATCGCGTAGAGCACGCGGCGGTGCACGGGCTTCAGGCCGTCCCTTACGTCCGGCAGGGCGCGGCCGACGATGACCGCCATGGCGTAGTCAAGGTAGGAGCGCTGCATCTCGGTCTGCAGGTCAATCTGCTCGACTCGGTCAGTCAGTGCGGTCCCGGCCAGGGGAGTCTCGTCCCCGGTTACCTCGGGAGTCTCATCACTCATTGGTTCTGCTTCCGTTCTAAGTTCGCTAAGTCCTTGCCCACCGGCTGCGGGGCCGGTTCCCGGTACTGCTAGATGTCCAGGAAGCGCACGTCCTTGGCGTTCTGCTGGATAAAGCTGCGGCGGGACTCCACGTCTTCGCCCATCAGGACCGAGAAGACCTGGTCGACGGCGGCCGCGTCATCCATGGTGACCTGCAGCAGCGTGCGGTGATCCGGGTCCATGGTGGTGTCCCAGAGCTCGGTGTAGTCCATCTCGCCCAGGCCCTTGTAACGCTGGATGCCGTTGTCCTTGGGCAGGCGCTGGTTGTTGGCCAGGCCGCGGGCAATAACCTCGTCCCGCTCCCGGTCGCTGTAGACGTAATCGTGGGCGTGGTTGGACCACTTGATGCGGTACAGCGGCGGCTGGGCCAGGTACACGTAGCCGTTTTCAATCAACGGGCGCATGTAGCGGAACAGCAGCGTGAGCAGCAGCGTGGTGATGTGCTGGCCGTCAACGTCGGCATCGGCCATCAGCACGATCTTGTGGTAGCGGGCCTTCTCCACGTCAAAGTCCTCGCCGATTCCCGCGCCGAAGGCGGTGATCATGGCCTGGACTTCGGCGTTGCTCAGCGCGCGGTCCAGACGGGCGCGCTCCACGTTCAGGATCTTGCCGCGCAACGGCAGGATGGCCTGGGTTTCGGGGTTGCGGCCGCGAACGGCGGAACCGCCGGCCGAGTCACCCTCCACAATGTAAATTTCGGACTTCGAGGGGTCCTTCGAGGAGCAGTCCTTGAGCTTGCCCGGCATGCCGCCGGATTCCAGCAGCCCCTTGCGGCGGGTGGATTCGCGCGCCTTGCGGGCCGCGAGCCGGGCCTGGGAGGCCTGGATGGACTTGCGGATGACATCGCGGGCCGGACCCGGGTTGCGCTCCAACCAGTCACCGAGCTGGTCGGTGACCACGCGCTGCACAAAGCCCTTGACCTCGGAGTTGCCCAGCTTGGTCTTGGTCTGGCCCTCGAACTGCGGTTCGGCAAGCTTGACCGAGATAACGGCGGTCAGGCCCTCACGGATGTCGTCACCGGTGAGGTTGTCATCCTTTTCCTTGATGATGTTTTTCTCGCGCGCATACCGGTTGATCAGGGACGTCATGGCGGCGCGGAAACCCTCTTCGTGGGTTCCGCCTTCATGGGTGTTGATCGTGTTCGCGTAGGTGTGGACGCTCTCGGAGTACGCGGTGGTCCACTGCATGGCCATTTCCACGGCCATCTTCTTATCCGAATCCTCGGTTTCGAAGGCAATGACGTCGTTGTGTACAACCTCGACCTTCTTGGAGGAGTTCAGGTGCTTGACGTAGTCCAGCAGACCGTCGGCGTAGAGGTAATCCACGCTGCGGTGCTTCGGCGCAGCATCTTCGGCCGTCTCGGAAGCATCCGTGATCTCTTCGGCTTCCTCTTCCAGCGTGCGCTCATCGGTCAGCCGGATCCGCAGGCCCTTGTTCAGGAAGGCCATCTGCTGGAAACGCGCGCGCAGGGTTTCAAAGTCGAACTCGGTGGTCTCGAAGATCTCCGGGTCCGGGTAGAACGTCTGGGTGGTGCCGGTTTCCTCGGTCTGCTCGCCCTTGCGCAGCTCGCCCACGGGATGCCCGCCGTTGGCGAAGCTCTGGCGCCAGACGAAGCCCTGCCGGCGCACTTCAGTCTCCACCCGGGCGGAGAGGGCGTTGACCACGGAGATGCCAACGCCGTGCAGGCCGCCGGACACAGCGTAGCCGCCGCCGCCGAACTTGCCGCCCGCGTGCAGGATGGTCATGACCACCTGCACCGTGGGAATTCCCTCGGTGGGGTGCATATCTACGGGAATGCCGCGGCCGTTGTCCGTGACGCGCACGCCGCCGTCGGCCTGCAGAACAACCTCGATGTGGTCGCAGTAGCCCGCCAGCGCCTCGTCCACCGAGTTGTCCACCACTTCATAGACCAGGTGGTGCAGGCCGCGCGGGCCGGTGGAACCGATGTACATGCCGGGGCGCTTACGGACGGCTTCAAGGCCTTCAAGGACCGTAATTTCATTAGCGCCGTATTCCACGGGGGTGGCCTTTTCCGGGGCACTATGGTCCTCTGGTGTTACCTCTGAGTTGTCCATCTCATTGTCGTTAGCCACAGGTGCTGTCGACTCCTCTTGTGTTCGTCAGAATTGAGCCTCCCCAGCGGACAGGCATCTCCACTCTCAATTCTACCGCGCCAGAGGCGGCAAACATGTCCAAAACACCCTCTGACAAGCCAATAATGACGCTTTGCAGCGAATTGGAGCGCCCTGGATAGGGCCGGATACGCTCCAGGGGGTTTCCCGGCCCCCAGGCGGCTCCTGTCCGGGCACTGATTTCGGCCCGCCGGACTGCGCCAGGTGCCCGGAAGCTGTTCCTGCTTGTCCGCAGGTTTATCCGTAGGTGTCCCGTGGACCGCGGCCCTTGACGCTGCGCAGGCCCTTGCGCCAGTTTGGCGCGGCCGGGCCAATCACGTCTATTTTCGTGACGACGCCGGGACCGAGTTCCGCATCGAACCGGGCAATCAGGGTGTCCCGCAACAGCCGCAGCTGGGTGGCCCAGGCGGTGGAATCGCAGCGGACCTGCACGGTGGTGTCGGAGAACGATTCAGGCGTGCAGTGGGCACTGACCTCGCTGCCCACGAGTTCCTCCCAGCGGGAGATGACCGATCCCACCGCCACGGGGGAGTTCCAGCCGCGTTCGCTGACAAAACGCGTGAAGACCTTGCCCAGGCCCTGCGGGTCCCGTCCCACGTATTCGCCGGGGACAAAAGGCATCTGCTGGCGGCGGCCGGTCTTGCGCCGCGTCGCCGGGGTGCGCTGGTTTCCGCGCGCCTGGGCGGCCTGGCGCATCCGGTTCAGCTGTTCCCGCGCGGCGTCCGGCCGGTCATCGGCGTCCTCAAACCGGGAACCGCCCGCCCCTGACGGGGGCAGCGGCGGATCAGCCTCAGGCAACGGGCACACTGATGCCTCCGGGAACCACAGTGATGATCCGGCCGGCCAGTGCTTCGGGGATGTCATCTCCCACGGCAGCAGTGACCAGGACCTGTTCGGCGCCGGCGACGATTCCGGCAAGCCTGCGCCGTCTCTGCACGTCCAGCTCGGCGAAAACATCGTCCAGGATCAGGATGGGGCCTGCGCCCGGAGTGGGATCGTCACTGGTGAGCAGGTAATACGAGCCCAGCCGCAGCGCGAGGGCGAAGGACCAGGTTTCCCCGTGCGAGGCATAGCCCTTCGCCGGCGCCTGGCCCAGGATCAGTTCCAGCTCGTCACGGTGGGGACCCACCAGGGAGATGCCCCGGTCGAGTTCGCGCCGCCGGTTTGCGGTGAAGGCAGCCAGGAACCGCTCGGTCAGGGCGGGCACGTCCAGGCCGTACAGCTCGTCCGGATCCTGTTCGCCTTCCACGGCGCCGTCGTCATTGACCGAACCCTGCAGCGTGGACCGGTAGACCGCCCGGGCAGTTTTCGAGCCGTCCGTCAGATCCCGGTACGCGTCTGACAGGTGCGGCTGCAGACGCTGCAGTGCCTCCAGCCGTGCCGCCACCAGCTGGGCGCCGGCAACTGCCATGTGCTGGTCCCAGACTTCGAGCGTTGCCTCATGGGCAGAGGTGAAACGGCCGGCGGCGCGTGCCGATTTCAGCAGGGCGTTGCGCTGTTTAAGGACCCGTTCATAGTCCGAACGGGTTGCGGCGTGGCGGGGGACCAGGGAAACGATCAGCTCATCAAGGAACCGCCGTCGGCTCCCTGGATCGCCCTTGACCAGGGCAAGGTCCTCCGGGGCAAACAGCACCGTTTTGCACAGACCCAGAATGTCCCGGGCACGAACGGGATTGGCCCGGTTGATGCGGGCGCGGTTGCTGCGTCCGGGGTTGATTTCCAGTTCGACGCCGGTGGCCTGGGATCCGCGGACCAGCCGCGCCCGGATCAGTGCCTGCGCTGCATCGAAATTGACCAGCGGCGCGTCACTGCTGACACGGTGCGAGGAAAGCCCGGCCAAATAGCCGATCGCTTCAACAATGTTCGTTTTGCCGGTGCCGTTGGGCCCGACGAACACGGTCACTCCGGGCTCAAGCCGGACGTCCAGCTGGGGATAACTCCGGTATCCGGTCAGGGACAGGTGGTCAACATACATCTGTGCTTCTTTCGTCCTTTCCCGTCCCCGTGGCCTGTGCAGGCTCCCTTTCCACTGTACGCGGACTGCTTATCCCGCGTCCGGCCCGCCGTGCTCCGGGCGGCGCACCTCATGTCCGCCGAACTGGCGGCGCAGCGCGGCGACCATGCGAAGGGCCGGCGCGTCCTGCTGGCGGGAGGCAAACCGTGCATAGAGGGCGGCCGTTATGGCCGGTGCGGGAATGCCGCGGGCAACGGCTTCCTCCACCGCCCAGCGGCCCTCCCCCGAATCCTCAATGTGTCCGCCGACGCCGGCCAGATCCGGATCCTCCTTCAGGGCCTGGACGGCAAGTTCCAGCAGCCAGGACCTCACTACGGTGCCGTGCTGCCAGGCGGCCAGGATCCCGGGAACATCATCAACCACATCCTGTCCTGCCAGGAGTTCGTATCCCTCGGCGTAGGACTGCATCAGACCGTATTCGATCCCGTTATGAACCATTTTGGCGTAGTGCCCGGCACCGGTTTTCCCGGCGTGGACAAAGCTGTCCCCGCGTTCGCCGTCCGGCCGCAGCGCGTCAAAGAGCGGCATTGCCCGCTGTACATCATCGGCAGCACCGCCCACCATCAGCGCATAGCCCTCGTCCCGGCCCCGAATGCCTCCGGAGACGCCGCAGTCAAGGAAGCGTATGCCCCGGTTTCCAAGTATCCGGGCGCTCTCGCTGTCGTCGGTGAATCTGGAGTTGCCCCCGTCAATCACCAGGTCCCCCGGGCTCAGGACCTCGGATAACGCGGTGATGGTGCCGGCGGTCGAATCCCCGGCCGGAACCATCACCCAGACAATCCGCGGGACAGGGAGCTCATCCACCAGTTCCGTGAGCGAGGAAACGTCACTATGGACCGGGTCCCTGTCAAATCCTGTTACGTCGACATTGTTACGTCGCAATCTCTCGCGCATGCCGAAGCCCATTTTCCCGAGTCCAATGAGGCCGATATGCATGTCAGCTTCTCTCTGTTTGGCTCCCGGGACTGCGGTTATGCGCCGCGGCGGACTACTGGTTTGGCAGGCGCACCGGCATCAGCAGGTAACGGTAGTCAGCCTGGTCATCACCAGTGAGTTCTTCCTGCGCCGAAATGACCGCCGGCTTGGGAGGTGTCGTGAAGGAAAAACGAACGTATTTGCTCGGGAACGCACCCAGACCCTCGCTCAGGTAGTGCGGGTTGAAGGCCACGGTGATGTCGTCGCCCACCAGTGCTGCTTCCAGGGCTTCCGAAGCCTGGGCGTCTTCACCGGTACCCGCATCAAGGGTGAGCTGACCGTCGGTAAAGGCCAGCCGTACCGGCGTATTGCGTTCGGCTACGAGGGAAACACGGCGGACAGCTTCCACCAGGGCATGGGTTTCCACCGTTGCGTGGATGGGTGTGTTCTCCGGGAAAAGGGAACGGATCTTCGGGTAGTCACCGTCCACCAGCAGAGACGTTGTCCGCCGGCCCCCGCTTTCGAAGCCGATCAGCTCGCTGTCTTCGGAGAGGGCAATGTTCAGGTCGCCTGCACCGCCAAGGGTCTTGGCTACCTCGTTCAGGGTTTTTGCCTTGACCAAGGCACTGGTGGAAATGCCCGGTGTGGTGGGTTTCCAGGCCAGTTCGCGAAGTGCCAGCCGGTATCGGTCAGTGGCCAGGAAGGTAATCAGATCGTCTTCGATTTCCATCCGGACGCCGGTGAGGATCGGCAGGGTGTCATCGCGGCTGGCAGCGATGATCACCTGGGAGACAGCCTGTGCGAACGCATCGCCGTCGACTACGCCGCTGACATCAGGCAGCGCCGGCAGTTCGGGGTACTCGGCCTCAGGCATGGTAGCCAAATTGAACCGGCTGTTGCGGCAGGTCAGCGTCACCTTTGCACCGTCGGTTTCCACCTCAACGGGAGCGGAGGGAAGGCTGCGGCAGATTTCGGCGAGCAGGCGCCCGGACACCAGGATGGTGCCTTCTTCGGCCACATCCGCAGGGATCTGCAGACGCGCTGAGATTTCGTAGTCGAAGCTTGCAAGGCTCAGTGAACCGTTTTCAGCCTTGATCAGCAGCCCCGAAAGGACCGGAACCGGCGGACGCGGGGACAGGGAACGTGCTGTCCACGTAACGGCCTCAGCCAGGACATCCCGCTCAACTCTGAACTTCACTGAAGGGTGCCGCCTTTCGCAACGTACTTCTCAGTACAACTGAATGTGTCTCCAGCTCATCTTGAGCTGTGGTGGGTGGTACTTGGGGCAGCATCCGCGATGCGGTGCGGCGGGTAAGAGCCGTACCGAGGTGCATGCGAATGACAACCATACTCTGTGACAGCTTAGCCCGGTCCGGTGCCGGACCGCACCGGAGTTCCTCTACCTGCAGCAGGTGGACCTGCGGAACAAAGGGGTCTGTCCCGTCCAGGCGTTTTTTGGTGTGCGTGTCGGTTGGTCCGAGGGGTGCTTGAGCTTAGTTGTTATTTGGTGGAACCGAATTTCTTAAGATCCGTAGTGTTAATAACTCCTGTGGATACTGTGGATAACCTGCCTCAGCGCCGCGTCCCGGCTGTTTAAGCCTGTTGATAACCTGTGGATCCGCCGCACGGGCTGTCCGCGGGGCTGTTGGAAACTTTTTTGGGATTCCGCGTATCCACAGGGAAGTGTGGGTAACCACGGGTTGTCCACCGAGTTATCCACACCCTTGTCCACAAATGTTAATTTTGAGCCCCTGCGGGGCTCTCCTTCCCCGTGGTTCAGGCCTCGCGCTGCTGCTGCTTGATGCGGTTGGTCAGCTCCGTGACCTGGTTGTAGATGGCGCGGCGCTCAGCCATCAGTTCGCGGATCTTCCGGTCGGCGTGGATAACCGTGGTGTGGTCGCGCCCGCCCAGCTCCTGCCCGATTTTCGGAAGCGACATATCCGTCAGCTCCCGGCACAGGTACATGGCGATCTGGCGTGCGGTCACCAGGGTGCGCGTCCGCGACTTGCTGCAAAGCTCTTCCAGGCTGATCTGGAAGTAGGCAGCCGTCTGTCCCAGGATCGACGCGGCAGTGATCTCCTGCGCGCCGTCGTCGGTAATCAGGTCCTTAAGCACAATCTCGGCAAGTCCGACGTCCACCTGCTGGCGGTTCAGGCTGGCGAACGCCGTCACGCGGATCAGGGCACCCTCGAGTTCGCGGATGTTGGTGGAAATTTTCGAGGCTATGTACTCAAGTACGTCGTCCGGCGCGCTGAGGCTGTCCCCAATGGCCTTTTTCCGCAGGATGGCGATGCGGGTTTCCAGTTCCGGCGGCTGCACATCGGTCAGCAGGCCCCATTCGAACCGGGACCGCATCCGTTCCTCAAACCCGGAGAGCTGCTTGGGCGGAAGGTCGGAGGTGATAACCACCTGCTTGTTGTGGTTGTGCAGTGCGTTGAAGGTGTGGAAGAACTCTTCCTGGGTGGCATCTTTGTTGGCCAGGAACTGGATGTCATCAATGAGCAGGATGTCCACGTTGCGGTAGAGCTGCTTGAAACTGGCGCCTTCGTCATACCGGATGGAGTTGATGAAGTCGTTGGTGAACTCCTCCGAATTGACGTACCGGACCCGGATACCGGTGTAGAGGTGCCGGGCATAGTGGCCGATGGCATGTAGCAGGTGGGTCTTGCCCAGCCCTGAGTCACCGTAGATAAACAGCGGGTTGTAGGCCTTGGCCGGAGCTTCGGCCACGGCTACGGCCGCGGCGTGGGCGAAGCGGTTGGAGGAACCGATGACGAACGTCTCAAAGATGTACTTGGGGTTCAGCCGGCCGAATTCCTGGCTCGTGCTGGGCGGAGTGGGCGACGGCGCGCTTTCCCCGGACGGCACGGGGCTCGGAGCGGCGGGCTGTTCTTCCGGTTCGGGCTCCGGTTCCGCGACCGGTGTGAGATCGGCGTCAATAACGAAGGCACACTGGATGTCCGCCTGGAAGACCCCGCGCAGTACTTCGTCAAGGATGTTCTTCAGCTGGGTCTGCAGTACTTCCCGGGTGAGCTCATTGGGAACAGCTACCAGCAGGGTGGTCCCAATCAGGCCCTGGGCCTGGGCAAGCACAACGAATCCACGCTGTCGCGGGGTGACCCGGTCATCCGTCTCCAGGGTCCGAATGACCTTGCGCCAGGAGCTGCCAACATCGTTGATTTCGTCCGTACCCACAAAAACCTCTCATGACGCCTCGCGGCTGTCTAAGAAAACCAGGGATCCCGGCGGGGACCCATGGCACTTCATCCACAGAGTTATACACAGTTGGTGGATAAAGTACCCGTCGCCAAGCCTAAAGGATGATTTACCGTCGTGGTAGCTGGAAATCCGCCGGATCAAGGGGCTGTCGGCTCTCTCACAGGCGACTGTGCGGCAGGATACCCACAGCAGTTGTCCACAGGTGTTGAAAAATACGCGTGCACAGCCGGTGGACCGCCGGTTTGACTGGTGCCCGGGTGTCACCTAACGTTGAGTAGTCCTTTGTGTCTGCTATCTGTACTCACACATGCCCTGCAGGGGTTCTGGAAATCAGGGTCCAGGTCCGGGCGAGTACAGACAGACACATGAAAAAAGCGCCGCTTGTTCTTCCCCCTTGTCGCAACAAGTGCCGGCGCGACTCAAGATTGTCTTGGAGTAACTACCGTGAGCAAGCGGACTTTTCAGCCGAATAACCGCCGTCGTGCCAAGAAGCACGGCTTCCGCCTTCGCATGCGTACCCGTGCCGGCCGTGCCATCCTTTCCGCACGCCGTGGCAAGGGCCGTACCGAACTGTCGGCCTAAATAACCTCAAAGTTTGTCGATGCTGCCACTAAGCAGCTCTAGCCCGGATTCCAGGTGGTCTAAATGCTGGCCGTGAGGAATCGGGTAAGGGTATCGGCGGACTTTTCTCGTACTGTACGTTCCGGTGCCCGAAGTGGGCGCCGGAACGTAGTGCTATACGCAGTGGAAACCGGCGATCAGCCGACCCGCTTTGGCTTTATCGTGGCCAAATCCGTTGGGAACGCGGTGACACGCAACCTCGTTAAGAGAAGACTGAGGGAAGCGGCAGCGCAGAGCCTTGCTCTGAACCCAACGGGACTGGACATAGTGGTGCGGGCTCTGCCTCCGTCGGCTTCGGCGTCGTGGGCTGAGCTGAGCGCTGACTACCGCAGTGCCTTGAGTACCTGTACCGCCAAACTTTCGCAGAAACATGCCAGGCAGGGAGGATGAGCCAGCGATGAGGGACTCCGGATCGTATCCGTTGAGGGCCTTGATCGCCGTTGCCCGTTTTCTGTGGAATCTTCCACGGACGGTCCTGATTGGCCTCCTCATCACCTACCGCAGGCTTGTGTCGCCGCTCTACGGCCCGGTCTGCCGATTCTTTCCCTCATGTTCCGCCTATGCCCTCGAAGCAGTCACCGTGCATGGAGCCGTTAAGGGTTCCTGGCTGGCTTTCCGACGGCTGATCCGCTGCCATCCCTGGAACAGCGGCGGCGTGGACCATGTACCTGAGGGACACCGGATTTGGGACACGAAGAAGGTCCCGAGGATCATTGTGCTGAATCACCCCGTGATTCCAGCCGACGAAGACAGCCGCTCGGCGGCCTGAGGAGAGTAAATGGGTTTCTTCGAGACGATACTGTTCCCCTTTAAGTGGGTAGTGTCATGGATCATGTGGATCTTCCACGAGGGGTTTGTATTCCTCGGGATGGATGAAGCATCCGGCTGGACGTGGACGTTGTCCATCATCGGCCTGGTGATTGTGATCCGCGCGGCGCTGATCCCCGTCTTCGTCAAGCAGATCAAGGCTCAGCGAGGCATGCAGTCGCTGCAGCCGGACCTGAAGAAGCTGCAGCAGAAGTACAAGGGCAAGACCGATCAGCTCTCCCGTCAGGCCATGACGCAGGAGCAGATGGCGCTGTACAAGAAGCACGGCACCAACCCGTTTGCGGCCTGCCTGCCCATGCTGATCCAGATGCCGTTTTTCTTTGCCCTGTTCCAGGTGCTGAACGGTGTTTCCAAGGCCAGCGACAACGGCGAACACATTGGCGCCCTGTCTTCTCAGGCCATCCAGCAGTTCGACGAGGCCACCATCCTCGGCGCACCGCTTTCCTCCTCGCTGCTGCACGGCGGCGGCGGTGACGGACAGGTTGCCGTTGTCATCCTCTCCATCGTGATGATTCTGGCCATGACCGCTTCGCAGTTCATTACGCAGAAGCAGATCATGTCCAAGAACATGTCCGAAGAGGCCCTCGCCAGCCCCTTCATGAAGCAGCAGAAGATGATGCTGTACGTACTGCCGATCGTCTTCGGCGTAGGTGGCATCAACTTCCCCATTGGTGTTCTGATCTACTGGACCACCACCAACCTGTGGACCATGGGCCAGCAGTTCTTCGTCATCCGCCGCATGCCGACGCCGGGTTCCCCCGCCGCCAAGGCCATGGCCGAGCGCCGTGCGCGCAAGGGCCTTCCGATGGTTCCCCTGCTCGGAGAGAAGAAGGGCGAAGTCCCCGTCGAGGTTCCGGCGGCAGCCAAAGGCCAGCGCGTTCAGCCCCAGCGGAAGAACAGGAAAAAGAGATGACCCCGGAGCACGTGGATGAGCCTGCAGTGGCTGTCGAAGACGCGGTAGAAGCAGGCCGGGAGCGCCCGGGCCGGCTGGAGGAAGAGGGCGATGTTGCCGCTGACTACCTCGAGGAACTGCTGGACATTGCTGATATCGACGGCGATATCGACATAGAGGTCCGCAACGGCCGGACGTACATTTCCGTGGTCTCCGAGGAAGAAGGCGACACCGCCCTCCAGGCCCTGGTAGGCCGTGACGGAGAAGTGCTCGAAGCACTGCAGGAACTGACGCGGTTGTCTGTACTCACGGCCACCGAAAACCGGTCCCGCCTGGTGCTGGACATCACCGGATACCGTGTGGAACGCGGAGAGCAGCTTCAGTCCATCGCTGAAGATGCCGCCCGGCGTGCCAAGGACTCCGGGGAGGAAATCTCGCTGGCGCCCATGAGCGCCTACGAACGCAAGATCGTCCACGACGCAGTGGCCGAGCTCGGCCTGGTCAGTGAATCCGAAGGTGAAGGCGCAAGCCGCCACATCGTGGTTTCCCTGCCTGCATCCTAGACAATCACCCAGCAGCGCAGACAAGGAATACCAGAGCCAGTGGTCGAATCAACACCCGCCGAACAGGACGCCGCCCGGAAGATTTTCGGCGACCGCCTGGAGCTAGCCGAGCGGTACGTAGAGCACCTGGCTACCTCGGGCATGGAACGCGGATTGCTTGGTCCCCGGGAGGTGCCGCGGCTTTGGAGCCGGCATGTGCTCAACTGTGCAGTGGTGGCTGAACTGATTCCGGCGGGTGCCACAGTTGCCGACGTCGGCAGCGGCGCCGGGCTGCCGGGCCTATGTTTGGCGATTGCACGTCCCGTCATCTCCATGACCCTGATCGAGCCCCTGGAACGCCGGGTGATCTGGCTGAACGAAGTGGTGGAAGATCTCGGCTTGGATAACGTACGTATCCTGCGGGGAAGGGCGGAGCAGGTAGTGGACGACGTCGATGTGGACGTTGCCACCGCACGTGCTGTCTCCGCACTGGGCGGGCTGGCCGGGCTCACCATCCCTCTGCTGCACGGCAAGGGACAGGTCCTGGCGATAAAGGGCCGCAGCGCGGAAGAGGAAGTGCAGAAGGCAGCCAAGGCCATCCGGAAGCTGGGCGGCCGGGAAACCGCCGTCGTTACGGCCGGCAGCGATCTGCTGGAAGAACCCACTACTGTGGTGCGCATCACAGTAGGCTGACCTGCCCGCGCGCGGGTCTTTGCACACACCGGTGCTGATCCCTGCTATTGGGCGGGGAGCAGATAGTCTAGATGGACTAATGCCTTAACGCTTTATGTTGGAAAGTGAGCAAGACCCGGTGAGTGTGCGCGATTCTGCCGCAAAACGAATTCCCCCTTTCGCCGCACTCGGTTCGGCCTTCTCATTTGGCAGGAAGCAACCCCAGGTGATTGCTAAGCAGGATGTTCCGGTTTCCACCGGATCCAGCCCGGCGGTCAGCGAACAGGAAATACCCGCTCCTGAGGTTGTCGAGCAGGAAGTACCGGCTGTTGTTGTTTCACGTGAAACCGAAACACCCGAACCGCGACAGCCCGCCCAAACTGAAAGCAGTGCCGAACTCGTGCCGGCGCCCCAAGCTATCGAAGGTGGTGTATCCGAGGAAGACGCCCTGGCGGTGTCATCGTCGGTAGACGTTATGGACTTGATGGACGAGAGCACCCCGCTGGCACGTGAACTGGCCAGCGAAAGCAGGCGCCGGGAAAAACTGCGCGGACGGGTACTGCCGCGCCCTGCCCAGACCAGGATCATGACCGTCAGCAACCAGAAGGGCGGCGTGGGTAAAACCACAACCACGGTGAACCTTGCCGCCGCCCTGGCGACGGCCGGCCAGAATGTGCTGGTGATCGATATCGATCCGCAGGGCAACGCATCAACCGCACTCGGCATCGACCACCGTGCCGACGTGGAGAGCATCTACGATGTTCTGATCAACGACCTCCCCCTGGCGAATGTCGTTGCGCCCTGCCCGGACATCAATAACCTCATTTGTGCACCGGCCACCATTCACCTGGCTGGTGCCGAAATCGAGTTGGTTTCACTGGTGGCCCGCGAACAGCGCCTCCGCCGGGCCATCGATGTGTACGCCGCAGAGCGGGAAAAGCAGGGCCTTGAGCGGCTGGACTACATCTTCATTGACTGCCCGCCCAGCCTCGGACTGCTGACCGTCAACGCATTTGTTGCCGCCCGCGAGGTGCTGATCCCTATCCAGTGCGAGTACTACGCATTGGAAGGCCTTAGCCAGCTGCTGAAGAACATTGAAATGATCCAGAAGCACCTCAACGCCGATCTGGTTGTTTCCACGATCCTGCTGACCATGTACGACGGCAGGACGAACCTCGCGGCCCAGGTGGCGGCGGAAGTCCGTGAGCATTTCCCGGAGCAGGTACTCGGCGCCGTGGTTCCGCGCTCCGTGCGGATCTCGGAAGCCCCCAGCTATCAGCAGACCGTGATGACTTACGACCCGTCGTCCAGCGGTGCGCTGTCCTACCTCGAAGCCGCAGCCGAAATCGCCCAGCGCGCCTAGAGACACCCCGGCCCGGTTCACCGGACAACGTCCAACCGCGGCTTAGAATACTCTCACAATCAATCCGTGCCGCTTGTAGTGTGCATAAGGGAAGGACTTACCCATGGCCGAAAAGCGTCGTGGTTTAGGCCGCGGTCTGGGAGCTTTGATTCCTAGCAGCGCGGAGCCCGAAGAATCATCGAATACCGGGCTGTCCCCCTCGGGCAGTGGACGACCCGTGGATCTGTTTTTTGCGGCCGCGGATGATTCCCGTAACCAGGTCGGGGGTGCGGGGCCCCGGCGCGGTGCCGGGATTAACAAAGAGGCACTTCGCGGACCTTCGAAGCGAACCACTACACGCGGTTCGGTGGCCAAGTCAGCGGCGGAGGCAGTATCTGAGGAGACTCCCGACACCGCGTCCGGGAACGCCAAGGCTGTGGGTTCCACCCCTGGCAAGTCGACGCGGAAGGCCGCTACGCGGCCCGCAGAGGCCCGGGAGGGCTCCGGTAGTACAAAGAGTGCGGCAACTGCAAATAAGTCCACTGCAAAGGCTGATAGGTCCGCCAAGCAGCCGGTAAGGCGGGCGGCCGGCACGGCCGACCCGGCTGACTCGGGTCTGGAGCCGGCAAGCAGTGATGTTTCCCGTGAAACATCTACCGGCCTTGCCGAATCAGCCCAGTTGCCCGAAGGTTTGGTGCAGGTCCCCGGCGCCACGTTCGCGGAACTTCCTATTGATTCCATTCATCCGAACCGCAAGCAGCCCAGGTCTGTCTTTGATGAAGACGACATGGCCGAGCTGGTGCATTCCATTCGTGAAATTGGCGTTCTCCAGCCGATTGTGGTGCGTCCGTCTGCTGAAGGCGACCCGGATCACCCCTACGAACTGGTTATGGGTGAGCGCCGGTGGCGTGCCACCCGAGAGGCGGGATTGGAGTTTGTTCCGGCAATCATCCGTTCCACGCAGGACGTTGATCTTCTGCGCGACGCACTCCTGGAGAACCTGCACCGCAGCCAGCTGAATCCTCTCGAAGAGGCGGCCGCCTATCAGCAGTTGCTGGACGACTTTGAATGCTCCCACGAAGAGCTTGCGGACCGCATCGGCAGGTCCAGGCCGCAGGTAACCAACACTCTGCGGTTGATGAAGCTTCCTCCGCTGGTGCAGCGGCGACTCGCGGCAGGTGTGCTCTCCGCAGGTCACGCCCGTGCGCTGCTTGGGCTCGGCGATCCTGCTGAGATGGAGAAACTGGCTCAGCGGATCGTCGCCGAGGGGTTGTCTGTCCGTGCGACTGAGGAGATAGTGTCGCTCGCAGATGGATTAAAGAAGCCAGCAAAGAATGCGAAGCCGAAGCTGGGTGCCCGCCACGAACGCCTGGACTACCTTGCCACCTCGCTTTCAGACCGGCTCGACACGAACGTAAAGATCACGCTCGGCGCCCGGAAGGGCAAGGTCAGCATTGAATTCGCCAGTGTTGACGATCTCAATCGCATTATGGGAGTACTGACGCCCCCGAATTCGTAGCTTCCGCTGGTTCGCGTATCGTAATGGCCACCGTTTCACGTGAAACAGTGGCCATTACGTTTTGGGCATGTGGCAGAGCAGGCAGCTTGAAGGGGGCTTGCCGTCGGTACTGGTTGATTCGGTAGCTGGCAGGTCGGGTTCTCCGATTCGACTCGGTACAAAACCGGCAGGCACGATATTCCGGATTCGCCGCTCAGCGGCGGTACCGCAGGTACCGCCGCAGACACGTTTCACGTGAAACCCTCGTAGGGGCCGGACTTAAATGGTGATCTGTCTGCGCTCCTCAGGAACCTAAAGGCACTCTGATCCCTGCTGGGATGAGCTATGTCAGGACTGGCCAGCCGACACAAAGGCCTCACCTCTGGTTCGCAGAGTCGAAACACGCCGATCTGTCAGTAATAGCAGCCACGGACTCGGAAATTAAGAACCCGTCCTGGTCCGCTGTTGAGTGATCTTGCCCGACATACCTAAGGGTCCCGGCGAGTCGGTCCAGTGCGGATGTGTGTTGATTATTCGATTTAGGCGACGCGCCAGCTGAAGGTCGCTCTATAGATATGCACTGGACATGAGCTAGGCAGATATGGTTTCACGTGAAACTACAGCCTGTGCAGAAGACACTTGCGAGTCAGGAGTAGCCTCAATCGCCGCTAACAGTGAGGACGTTCATCCATCATGGGGTTCGGCTTGCCGCTACTGCCTATCGTTCTCGGTAACGCATGCGATACCCAAATAGGTAGAGCGACATTTGTCGAACTCTCGCGTGCATTTGTGACGACGGCCTTACCAATACCCGGAGCTGGGCGGCGGCCTGTCAGTCTGGCAAGTTCTATCTACTCTGCCGTTCCGGTGATCGCCCGGCAGGGGTGCGCGCCAGGGCCGTACGTCAGGGACGTGGGCCAGGGACGTATGTCAGGAACGTGTGCGCCACGCAAGGTGGTTCCAGCCCACCTTGAAAGCCGTACCCCGACCGGCTGCGCTCGGTAGCACTGGTCCGCCAGAGCACTGAGGTCGTAGAAGTCGGGCTCACGCGGCCGCGCAGAAGCATGTTGTTCCACGTGAAACAGCCAAGGAGCATCCACGCGCGATGATCGAAAGTCGGGATACGGCGTCTGTTAGTTGTTCAGGTGCCGGCACGAGCGCGCACGTCGCAGCTGGAGGTTCGGACGGTTACGCAGCGGCCGCGGGCAAAGCTACCGGCGATCCGGTGATGCAGAACCCCTCCGTGGAACGCTCAAAACAACCACGGTTTGCCCGTATTGATTGCCGTGAGCCCCTACCGGTCCCCACGGTCCGCTCTCCATAGTTCGTACCTTCATACCGAGGGTGTTTCGAGGTATTCACGGATACGCCGGACTGCCGGGTAGAGAATCGGGACCGCTCGTGCGCGGGTGCAACCCTGGAGCGGGAGTGCCATGGTTGTTCGCGGTTCCAAAATGTGGTGTTTGTGGATTGTCTGGGGCCTGCTTTAAGGACAAAGGGGAGGGAGTCGTCCGGTGAATGTGGCACCTGTTTCACGTGGAACAATCTCTCGAAACGGACCTGAGAGCCTGCATCTGGGGCTAGGCTAAAGCCGCCCGCGGGCCAGTGTGTAGAGGGGTATAGAGGATGTAGTCTGCGGAATTGCGATGCCGCGGTTCCAGCTCATCCGGCCTGGGGGCCAGCCTGGCATATGGGTCCTACCGGTGCTTCCACTTCTCTCTACCCGCACGGGCGACGCATTCGGGCGAGGCCAAGGCAGTGGACCGCCGATGGGGCTGGTTTCACGTGAAACGACATGCCACGACTCCTGCCAAGCGGAGTATTGGCGTGTCACAGCCCGAGTATATCTGGAGAGTAGCCGCGGCCGCAGGTCGCCATTCGCGGCCCGGTTGCCCTTGCGTGCGAGGGCAACCGATGATCGAGCAAACGCTCCTATCGGAAATACTGCTCCACAGCGTGCCTATCGACAGGCGACGCAAATGACTGCAACCGGTCTTGCGTTTGCTTCATGCTCGGTACAGACGGACTATCACTCTCACCTCTTGGGGAACGTTGCAGGCAGAGAGCTCATCCCCGCCGCGTGTGCCGGAAATGTAAGCCTGCAATCCGGTAGGACTTCTCGGAGCATCAGGTCCGGTCACTGCACCAAATGTGTGGCTGTGGCAGTACGCTTCTGTCATGACAGCCACGGATTCTGGCCAACCGGTGACTGTGCGACTGTTTCCGGACTATGCAGGAACGGTGCTTTGGATGAGCGGCCCCGTGGACTACGAGGCCTCCGGACTGACGTCGGGACTCATCCGTGCTCTCCGGTCATGGGAAGAGTCCTACTACCGGTCGTTGACCCCGGACAAGCAGTGGGTGTCTGCAGAAGCAGCCAAACGGTTCACTACTAACGGCGTACAGCTGGCAAGGTGTTTGGCGGACGAGCTCGGCGAGGATTACCAGATCGAGTTCACCACGTACGAAAAGGGCGGGGCGCCTGCCGGCGTATTCCGCTCATCCGGGCCTGCGCGCAACGCTGATGCGGTTGCCAGGTTCAATGCCTTAGTGATCGCACTGCAGGCACAGGAGGACGAGGGTAACCAAGCCCAGGCCGACCGGCAGCGGGGGAAGGGGTGGTACGCATGGGCTCCGCTGTCGGGAAACTTCTTCAGGCGCTGACGCTGCAGGTAACGGCCCGGTCACGACTGCGACCATGCAGCATTAGAGCTCGCAGCAAGCAAGCTACCTGCCAACGCCGAAGACCTCCGCCGTTCAGGCATCAAGCCATCGGTGCTGCACTTCCCATGCGGCAGCTGCGGCTACACCGAATCCGTCATTACGCAGGAATGTGCGCGGATGTGCGCGGATGTGGGCGGAGCGGGCAACGGCGACAATGCCGCTGGAGTTATCACACTGCCCCTCGCTGTCGCCGGGGTTGAAAGGACCCAGTGAGTCCCACTGCGTGATCGCTGACTGCTGACACTGCGTAGACGTTCCACCGTACCGAAGCGTCCGACGCCGGTCGTCCGGCCTCCCACGAAAGAATGGGAACCGGGTCTTGAATCGGCTGTCTTCCGCCGGAGCGGCTCCGCTGCTCTCCGCGCCGAGGAGAACTGGACCCACCCCGGCCGTAATTCTGTTGGCGATCTACATCGCGCATTCCGTTGCCCGGGGAATCTATCTCGGCGCCCGGGCACCGACCGGCGTTGAACGGCCCCACTCAATACCCGGGGTGCCCGGGGTGCCCGGGCCGTTGCGCGATGAGCCGCTGGAAATCTGCCGTACGTCCCTCGTGGGAAACCGCGGCCTGCACAGCCGGAGCCAGATTTAGGTGTGCATACAACTCGACAACGGCTTCCTGAACCAGCCAGACGGCAGACCGATTGCCGTGTGGGTCAGTACGCTCATCGAGAGCCGGACCGAACACATCAACAAGGCCCGTCCGAATCGCGTCATAGCCGGCATCGACATTCCCGGGCGGGGAATCCGCATAGGCAAACAGGGTGAGGGTAAAGAGATCAGAATTCAACGCGGACCAGGAAGCGTTGGTTACTGCCACACCTGGCACGAAAAACTCTCCTCGGGCCACACCTGGCGGGCAGTCTTCGTCCGGTTCCCGTGACGGACCTAGAACGCAGCCGAGCCGGGCGAAGTAACCGGCCAAATGCTCCAATCCTGAAGGCCACCGCTCACTCACCATCCGCTCCATCAACCCGATGATCACGGAAGGGGATGGGACAGGGTAACCACTGGCCACAGGTGCACTCATGGCTGAACAGTACCCCGCATCCGGGGCCCGGTGGGGAACAATGAACGCAGTGCACAAAAGGAGGAACGAGGAGTGAAGAAATTCTATGTTGCGTCGGCCATCAGCAATATCGTCAACGTCCGGTACGTGGCCCAGGCCTTGGAAAGCCAAGGTTACGTCAATACCTATGACTGGACCCGGAACGCGACCGAGCGCGATGGGGGCACAGTCAGCCCTGGCGATCTGCGCTCCATCGGTGAGCATGAAAGAGATGCAGTAATAGGTGCGGACATCGTTGTAATCCTCCTTCCAGGCGGGAAGGGCACACATGTTGAGCTTGGCATTGCGATCGCGCAGCGCAGCAGGATCATTCTGCATTCCCCGACCAAAAGCATCTGGAACCCCGGGACCACCAGTACGTTCTACCACCTCGCTGAAGTGGAAAAGTGCCACGGAACTCTGGACGACCTCCTCACCATGATCCTCACAGAGCCGCACGCTATGGCGCCCGGAGTACCCTCGGTGGATACGACCAGAACTGATTGACCCGAGGGACCAAACCATGCAAAAGGATGCTCCGTCCTACCGGGTGTATTGCTGGCCAGGCAGCCGGGCTAAGGAAGAGTGGGAGCTTTCAGGGGCTGACCTGTATGAGGTGCTCGAATGGATACGTTCCACGGCCCGCGGCCGGTCCTACAGCCTGTGGGCCACAACCCGGCCGCCCGGCAACGTTTGCCTGGTTCGCCTGCAGGGGATCGATCCGGACGCGGATGCCGGGTCCTGGCCGGCCTGGGCAGGGCAGATCTCCGGTTAGCAGCACGCTCAGGGACCCCTCTGCGGCGCTGGCTGCACAGAGAGGGTATCCGGCAGAGCCCCGCTGCCGGTGGCCTGCGGTGCTGCTGCTTCAGGTATCCCGCCGGATACAGGGGGGTGCAAGGAACGGTGCCGTGCTTCCGCCCTCAGACCGATGTACGTGCCGATGATGATGAGCGCGGCCCCGATGAAGCCCGGCACAGCGAGGGTTTCCTGTCCGATGGTGATTCCAATGAGGACAGCCCAAATGGGCTCGGTTCCCATAAGGAGGCTGGCCCGGGAGCCTGACGTCTGTTGGATGGCCCACGTCTGGACCAGAAACGCGAAAACGCTGCATGCCAGGCCGAGGTAGAGCACCCCGCCCCATTCACGTAGGTCGAAGCCCTGCACGGCCCGGAGCACGCCCCGGTAATCCGCGAGCGTGTAGAGCACGGCGCAGACGGCACTTTGAACCACTGTCAGATTCAGCGCACTGTACCCGCGGCCCCTGGTCAGGGCGGAGACGGCGGTGACGTGGATGGAGCGTACGGCGGCGGCAGCGAGCATGAGCATGTCCCCGGGGCCGGGCGCCACAAAGCCGTTGCCGGAGACGAGCAGGCACACCCCTGTGACTGCGACAATGCCGGCGACGAATACCGTGCGGGGCAGCTTCACCCGGAAGGCAATGCTCTCGGTAACCGGAGTGAAAACGATGACGAGGCTGATGATCAGCCCGGCGTTCGTAGCGCTGGTGCCGGCAATCCCGTGCGTCTCAAGGATGAGCACTGCTGCCTGGGTCAAACCCAGTACGACGCCGACAATAAGTTCGCGGCGCGTCGTCCGGCGGCGCTGCCAGATTAGCCAGATCATCGACAGCGCCAGGGACGTGATCAGGAAACGCAGCGACAGGATGACACTGACCCCCACGGTGCCGGTGAGGTTTTTGGCAGCCAGATAGCTGCTGCCCCACACGATGGCGACCAGGAGCAGCAACAGGTCCACCTTGCGGTCAGCAAAAAGCGAGGCAACCCGGCGTTGTTGTCCGCCGGGCGTTTTGATCGCTGAAATTCCTGGTGAGAAAGGCACCCTTCGAGTCTGGGGGAGACCGATTCGTAAGACTAGAGGGCAACTTCTGAAAGATAGGTTTAGCCTTTGCTTATGGATCTTCATCAGCTGGAACTTCTCCGCGAGCTGGGCGAGCGGGGCAGCCTCGCCGCCGTCGCCCGCGCGTCCCATGTCTCCGCGTCGGCCGTCTCCCAGCAGCTCAGCGCGTTGCAGCGTCGCGCGGAGGTTCCCCTGACCGAACGCAGGGGACGCAACCTCGTCCTCACCGAGGCCGGTGAGGCACTGGCGCGTGCGGCCGTGGACATCAGTATTGCGATGAGCACCGCCGAACAGGCAGTAGCGGGTTACCTGCAGAACCCCCGTGGGACGGTCCGGATCTCCGCCTTCAACAGTGCCGGCCTTACCTTCTTCGGCCCCCTGCTCCACGCCCTGTCCGCAGAAGGAAGCCCGCGGCTGATCTGCCATGACCGCGACGTGGGGCAGGAAAGCTTCCCGGCCCTGGCTGCCGACTTCGATCTGGTGGTCGCGCACCGCCTCGAGCACACCAGTCCCTGGCCCGAATCGATCAGTGTCCTTCCGCTTCTGCGGGAACCCCTGGATGTCGCCATGGCGGACAGTCACCGGCTTGCCGGGGCACCGAGCGTCAGTGTCAGTGACCTGGCCGATGAGGACTGGGTGTCAGTCCAGGACGGATTTCCCCTCATGCCGGCGTTGGAGGCTATTGCCGTTCACGCGCGGCAACCGCTCAACATCACGCACCGGATCAATGAATTCTTCATCGCGGCCGCAATCGTGGCGGCGGGTTCCGCCATTGCGCTGATGCCCCGCCACACGGCATCCCCGCGGCAAGGAAGCGGTGTGGTGCTCAAACCGATCCATGACCTGCCCCTGGCCAGGCACGTGGACATCCTCTGCAGGCCCGAGGCCCTCCACCGGACGGCTGTCCGGCAGGTAGTCGATGCGCTGAGGCAGATAGCGGTCTCTGCCTAGGAGTGCGCGCCTGCAGCCGGCTGAAACGCGAGGAGAGGGATCAGAGGCCGGAAACCCGCCGGGAATCGGCGTCTTCCATGGGGTTGAACTTGAGCACGTCATCGAGGGCCAGGGTGCCCGTGGGCTGGTCCTCTTCCTCCAGCAGGTACAGCCGCTGGATACCAATGACAATGGAATCGGCCACCGTCTGCCGGAACACCGGATCGGCGAGGCGCTCGGCGTCGTGCGCGTTGCTCAGGTAGCCCAGATCCAGTCCCACGGACGGAACACCGGGGACCTTCAGGGTGTCCCAGGTCCGCGCATGGACCCCGAGGCTGTCCATGTCGGTGCGGGCGCTAAGTTCCTTCATCAGCAGTACGGCGGCGCGGTGCCCGATGGGGGAGCGAGCCTCGCCCGTGCCCGGCAGGCCCCAGTAGTAGGCGGCAATGCCGGAGGCGGGCTGCTGGTCCAGCCAGTCGCAGTGGATATCCAGGTTAAGGCTGGGCACACCTGACCGGGCTCCGGGGGAGTCGGATGCCACTTCGGACACGGGTGGAACCAGCCGGGCGCCGAACTCCCTGAGAATGCGTCCCACCCGGCCGGCTATGTCAGTGGTGACGAGCTGCTCGGTAAGCGGTTCCCCGCTGAGGCGTTCGGCGGTGTGCGGGGAGGCCAGCGCGGAGCGGCCAATGTTCACGGATATGAGCCGGCCGCGCAGGGCAGCGGTGGAGCGGTCGAGCCGCTCGTAGTCGCGCAGGGCAAACGCCTGGCTGGGCGAAATGGCCCGGTTGACCCGGGACATGGCGGTCATGGTGTCGCCGTCGCAGACGCCGCTGCCGGGCAGGCCCAGGTTGTGCTGCAGTTCGGCAACGGCATAGCGGGTGCGTACACCGAAACTGCCGTCGATATGCCCGTAGTAGAACCCCAGGTGCGAAAGGTGGCGCTGCAGCTCAGCGACGTCGTCGCCCCGCAGCGGGGAACCCTCAATGTGGCTCAGGGTACGGTCCCCGAACTTGAACTGTGCTTCCTGCAGCGCCCGCTGGGTGTCCGGGCCCGCTACGCCGTCCACAATGAGGCCGCGGCTCTGTTGGAAGGCTCGGACGGCGGCATCCACGTGGTCATCGAAAATCGTGGGGTCGTTAACGGAATCCGGTGCCAGATAGGACAGGGTGACGCCGGCGCGCAGCAACGCTTCACGAAGCGTCACTACGCGCCGGCTGGCATCCAGCCTCCGCAGGCTATCGCCGTGCATGGTTCTTGGTCTTTACTTCAGGAAGGCCGCGAATTCCTGCTCCAGGACCTGCTTGGGCTTCGCGCCGATGGACGTTGCAGCCACTTCACCGCCCTGGAAGACGTAAACGGCGGGAATGGAGGTGATGCCGTACTGGGCGGCGATGGCGGGATTGTCATCCACGTTCACCTTCACCACATCCACCTTCTCGCTGTACTGGGCGGCAATGTCATCGAGGATGGGGGACAGCATGCGGCACGGACCGCACCATTCGGCCCAGAAGTCCACGATGACCGGCTTGTCCGCCTGCAGGACGTCGGTACCGAAAGAAGCGTCGGTTACTGCTTTTGCACTGCTCATTTTGCTCTCCTTACGAGGAACGGGACTAAAGGGCTGCGTGTTCGGAAACGGCCTCGGCCGGCGGGGTGGGAACCTCCGCAGCCGTGGGCACGGAGTCGCCGAGGTCGGCAAGGTAGTGTTCGACGTCGACGGCGGCCACGCAGCCGGAGCCGGAGGCGGTGATGGCCTGACGGTACGTGGGATCGATGACGTCGCCGGCGGCGAAGACGCCCGGCAGCGAGGTCTTGGACGTGCGGCCGAGGACGGCAATGGTGCCCTCTTCGGTGAGTTCAAGCTGGCCGCGGACGAGGTCCACGCGGGGATCGTTGCCGATGGCCACGAACACGCCGGTGACGTTCAGTTCGGACTCCGTGCCGTCCTTGGTGCTCCGCAGGGTCAGGCCGGTGACCTTGTCCTCGCCGTGGATGGCGGCCACTTCCGAATCCCAGGCGAACCGGATCTTTTCGTGCGCCAGGGCACGGTCCTGCATGATCTTGGAGGCACGCAGGCTGTCACGGCGGTGCACCACGGTCACCGACGCAGCGAACTTGGTGAGGAAGAGGGCTTCTTCGAGGGCTGAGTCGCCGCCGCCGATTACGGCGATGTCCTGTCCCTTGAAGAAGAAGCCGTCGCAGGTGGCACACCAGCTGACGCCGCGGCCGGAGAGCCGCTTCTCATCAGCCAGGCCCAGTTCGCGGTACGCGGAGCCGGTGGAGATGATGACGGCGCGCGCCTCGAAGGTCTCACCGGTACCGATGGTTACCCGCTTGATATCCCCCTCAAGCTCAACATTCGTGACGTCTTCAAAGAGGATTTCCGTACCGAAGCGGGCTGCCTGCTTCTCGAAATTGGCCATCAGGTCCGGGCCCATGATGCCCTCGGGGAAACCGGGGAAGTTCTCCACATCCGTGGTGTTCATCAGCTCGCCACCGGCGGTCACCGAACCCGCGATCACCAGCGGTTTGAGGTTGGCGCGGGCCGTGTAGATGGCAGCGGTGTAACCGGAGGGTCCGGAACCGACAATGATGACGTCCCGGACGTTGCCGGCAGCAGAGCCGTCAGTGGCGACGGAGTTTGCGGTGCTCACTGGGCGGTGAACCTCTTCCTTGTTGAACTTTGCGGACGGGGTCCCTTGCGGGACCGCTCCATATGGATCACCCGGCACAACCACTGCCGGGTCCAGCTTATTCCGGCAGTGGTGCCGGGGACATGCTCAGGCCCTGCTCCCGGACTGCCGGAGAGCAGGTTTGGCCATGTGGGTCAGGACACGCCGATTTCGGCGATCCGCAGGCCCCAGGGGTAGGCGGCCTGGACGCCGTTGAGCCGGGGCAGCTGAGTGAAGTTGACGATGACGTAGCGCGCCGTGGCGGCGGTTCCGTCAGCTTCAGGCACCGGGATGCTGGTGGTGGGACCGGTGAAGCCCGTCTGGGCTACCGTCCGCGCACCTTCGAGGTCCGGTGTGTCATTAAGCATCACCGAGAAGCTTCCGCCGGTGCCGTTGAGCTGGGTGATCTTCACCTCGTTCACCGCGGATTCAGTGCCCAGATCCACTACCAGTGCCAGGCTCGGGGCGAGCCCGCCGAAGGTATCGCTGGCGTAGACGTAGCTGGACCAGTAGGAGGACGGGTTGCCGTCAACGATCTGGGGCAGGGCACCGTCATTGGCCGAGTCCAGCAGCTCATTGCCGGGGACCAGCCGGGTGATGCCGGCGATCTCCGGGGCAGCGGCGGGCGCTGCCTCGCTTTCCGCCGGGGCAGGTGCCTCGGAAGGAGGTGCGGTGGTGGCGGATCCGGCTTCCGGAGTGGAGCTGAAGAGCTCACCCATTTTTCCGAGCTGGCTGACGGCCAGGACCACGGCCAGCACCAGGACCAGGCTCAGGATGGCGCCGATCAGCACGCGGCCGGACTTGCGGTTGTCCTTCCGGTCCTCGCTGCCGTCGCCGTCGTCGTCCGCATAGCCGGTATCGCCGTCGTCGGTGTCGGTTGAACCGTACTCATAATCGGAGTCGTAGTTGCCCGCGGCCAGGGCGGACTTCGGGAAGTTCGAGGCGGAACGGACGCCGGGCGCAGCGGCCGGAGCCTCTACGGGTTCCTCGTCCTCCCACTTGGTGACCTTCGGTGTGCGCGCCGTGTAAGCGCCCGGCCGGCTGGTGGGGGGAGGGGGAACATTTGCGCCGCCGGTGGCTGCCTCGGCAGGTGCGTCTTCGGCTTCGCCGAATTCGAGGTCACGCTGGGCGGCAGCGGATTCGGCACCCCCGAGAGCGCCCCCCGCTGCGCCGCTGCGGCCGAAGCGGGGCAGCTTGGGCATGTGCCCGCCGCTGATCAGGGGTTTACGGGGTGCCTTTTCCTCCACATAACGGTCATCCTCGACCGTTTCCGGTTCGCGGGAGCGGGGCATGCCAAAGATTTCCGAGCCCAGGGTGTCGGTAAAGAACGGTTCAACATAGGGGGCTTCGTTGCGCTCGATGACCAGGTCCAGCAGATCAGCGGCGTTGGCGTTGTTGGTGACGAGGTACGTGCGGCCGTCACTGACACCGAGATCCAGGACCTGGACATTGCCGTGGCGCTCACCCGTGGCAATTTCACGGGCGCTGGCCGAGACCTGGCTGGCGTTAACGGGGGCAGCCACAAGGATGCTGACGGAACGGTTGAGGACCTGGTCCACACCATCGAGTACGAGGTCCTGCTCCGCTGAGGCCAGCACCTGCGCGGTCACTTTGTACCGTCCGCCCAGCACTGAACCGACGTCTACCGACTGTGGCACGTGTTCCTCCCATGAAAACGGCAATAAGACTGCGTCAGTCGAGCTGACAACTGCGTATATGGATGTTCGTTCACGGACACGGTACGCGGCAGTCTGCCGCAGCCCTGAACTGCCTGCTTTGTTCCCATGCTACCCGCGTCCGCGCCGAATGCCGGCGTCGGCACTTTAGGCAGTCCGCCGGATTTTGGCAAGGACCGGTTTGAGGAAAGCATCCAGTTCGGTGACCTTCAGCCAGCGCAGCATCAGGTAGTACGTTCCGGCCATCAGCACCCCGCAGACCAGCATGACCACAGTGGCCGCGCCCAGTGACTGCCACGCGAAACCGTCCACAGCATAACCGCCCATCATCCGCAGCGCCGCCGATCCGACGGCGGCGGCACCGAGGGCGGCGACGACCAGCCGGACGTGGACATCAAAGACCCGGGCCGCACCATAGTTGCCCAGGCGGCGGGTGAGGAAGATGTGGCTGACGACGACGGCGGCAATATTGCCCAGCGAGTACGCCACGGCGAGGGCGAAGATGATCGTGTCCGCGGGCAGGCTGGCAGCGGCCAGCGCGAGGGCCACACCGAACGCCGAGAGGATGACCTGCATGATCAGCGGGGTTTTTGCATCCTCATTGGCGTAGAACGCACGGTTCATCAGGAACGTCGCACTGAGGAAGGGGGCAGTGCAGGCCAGGAGGACGAGGACCTGTGCCTGCAGTGTTGCCGAAACATTCGAGCCGCCGCTGAACCAGATGCTGATGGGCCCGGCGAGGACTATCAGCACCGCGGAGCAGAAAACGGTGGCCACACCGATGGCCCGCAGGCCCTGCGAAAGGGTGGCCCGGACGCCGTCGTAGTCCTTCTCCGCGTAGGCATGGGACATGGTGTTGAACAGCACCGTCGCCAGCGAAAGGGTGATGACCGAATGCGGAATGATGTACAGCATTGAGGCCGTCTCGAGGTTCAGGTGCCCGGCAATCTCCTGTCCCATGGCCTGGTATTCAGGCCGGGCGGAGGAGGCGATGGTCGCCACCTTGGTGTAGACCAGATAGGCGCCGTTGCCGATCAGCATGGTGAGGATGGTCCACTTGGCCACCTTGCCGGTCTGGCGCAGCCCCACCCCGCGCAGGCCGAAGGACGGACGCAGCCCGAGCCGGAGCCGGCGCAGCGGGATCAGCAGTACTACGGCCTGCAGCACGATGCCCAGGGTGGTGCTTCCGGCCAGCAGGATGGTTGCCTGGCTGGTCCAGGTTTCCGGGGAGAAAGAGGAGGTCTCTTCGCGGCCGATGAAGGTAATGAAGATGAGCAGTCCGGCGATGGCAACAATGTTGTTTACGACGGGAGCCCACATATAGGCGCCGAACCGGCCGTTGGCATTGAGGATCTGTCCGATGACGGCGTAGGCGCCGTAGAAGAAGATCTGCGGGAAGAGCCAGTAGGCGAAGGTGGTGGCCAGCGGCAGCTGGGCCGGGTTCAGCGCCGTGACCAGGGGAAGGATCAATGGCGCCGCCAGCGTGGCGAGGGCGGCAATGCAGCCCAGCACCAGCAGGCAGAGCGTGAGTATCCGGGATACGTACTCGGATCCGCGGTCCGGGCGTTTGCTGGCCCTGATGATCTGCGGAACCAGCACCGCGTTGAACACACCGCCGGCCACCATCAGGTAGATGAAGTTCGGCAGCACGTTCGCTGAACTGAAGATGTCGGTGACCAGCCCGGTATTGCCAATGGCGATTGCCAGCAGGGCAGTGCGGACCAGTCCCAGGACTCGGGATACCAGTGTCCCCGCAGCCATGACCGCGCTGGAACGCGCAGTACTGGGGGCTATATTCTTTTCGGCCATCGTGACCCTATGTTCTCACTTCCGGTCCGGATTGCCTTAACCGGCCCGCCCGAACCGGCGGGGTTCAGAGGTGGCGGGGCAGGATCTCCCGGGCGAGGTCCGCGATGCGGCGCTCATTGGGGAAGGAAAGCCTGCGGCCCAGTTCCGCCAGCGGAACCCAGGCAACGTCCACGGCTTCATGGTCCGGATCGTTTTCGATGGTCAGGTGTCCGCCGCAGGCCTCAAGGAGGTAGTGGTGCACGGTCTTGTGCACCCGGTGCCCGCTGACGGTGAACCAGTAGTCAATGCTGCCCAGTGCAGCAAGGATCCGGCCATCGATGCCGGTTTCCTCGGCGATTTCCCGGATGGCAGCCGCCGGGTTGTCCTCATCGTTTTCGGGATGTCCCTTGGGCAGGCACCACTCCAGCCGTCCGCCGCGGTTCAGCCGGGCAATGATGGCCACGGGCAGCTGTTCATCGGCGGTGTCCACCACGATGCCGCCGGCGGAGACCTCTTCGACCGTGGGCAGGGGAGCATGTACCGAATGCGCACCGAGGCCACCCATTGACGCAGTCAATGGGGTCCGCTTGGGGGCGCTCGGTACGGGATGGGCCATACTCCCACTGTAACGATCTTTCCCCGGGGATGATGACTGTTGGGCAGGCTGCCGGAGAGGAAGCGGGAACCCTCGGCGTGTCCGCCCGGGAACCCGGTGCCCTTGTCGGTCCCCGCCGTTTTATCTGGCACGCTTAAAGCACTATGGCGCACCTTTTTGATAGTTCTGCTTTAAAGTCCCCGCTGCCCGGCGTTATCCCGGAGCTGGGCACCCGTTTCGAGGACGCCGGCTATGAGCTTTCCCTCGTCGGCGGACCCGTGCGGGACCTGTTCCTGGGCCGGGTTTCCCCGGACCTGGATTTCACCACCAACGCCCGACCGGATGACATCATCCGGATCATCAGGGGCTGGGCTGACACCTTCTGGGAAATCGGCCGCGAATTCGGCACCATTGGCATGCGCAAGGGCGGGTTCCAGGTGGAGATCACCACCTACCGGGCCGACGCCTATGATCCGTCCTCCCGCAAACCCGCCGTCGCGTTCGGCGACAAACTTGAAGACGATCTGTTCCGCCGGGATTTCACCATGAACGCCATGGCGCTGCGGCTGCCGTCCATGGAACTGGTGGACCCCTTCGGGGGAGCCCGGGACCTGCACGCCGGCATGGTCCGGACGCCGGGTGCGCCGTCGACGTCGTTCTCCGATGATCCGCTGCGGATGATGCGGGCGGCACGCTTTGCCTCGCAGCTGCAGGTACAGGTGGCACCGGAGGTATTTGAGGCCATGCGGGACATGGCCGGCCGGATTGGCATCATCTCCGCGGAACGGGTGCGCGACGAACTGACCAAACTGATCAACGGCAAGGCACCGTGGACCGGTGTGGACCTGCTGGTGGAGAGCGGCCTGGCCGAGCATGTGCTGCCCGAGGTGGCGGCATTGAAACTGGAGATCGATGAGCACCACCGGCACAAGGATGTCTACCAGCACTCCCTGACCGTCCTGCGCCAGGCCTGCGAACTGGAAACGGATGCCGACGGCGCAGTGCCCGGCCCGGACTTTGTGCTGCGCTTTGCCGCACTGATGCATGACGTGGGAAAGCCGTCCACGCGGCGCTTTGAACCGTCCGGTTCCGTGAGCTTCCTGCACCACGACGCCGTGGGCGCCAAGCTCACAGCCAAACGGATGAAGGCGCTGAGGTTCGACAACGACACCATTAAGTCGGTGGCCCGGCTGGTGGAACTGCACATGCGTTTCTACGGGTATGGCGACGCCGGCTGGACCGACTCCGCAGTGCGCCGATACGTCAACGACGCCGGGCCGCTGCTGGAGCGCCTGCACCGGTTGACCCGTTCCGACGTCACCACCCGGAACCGGCGCAAGGCCGAACGGCTGGCGTTCGCCTATGACGACCTTGAGCAGCGGATTGCCGCGCTCGCTGAACAGGAAGAACTTGCTGCCATCCGTCCGGACCTGGACGGGGAGGCCATCATGGCGCTGCTGAACGTGAGTCCCGGGCCCGTGGTGGGCCGCGCCTACCGGTTCCTCCTGGAGGAACGGATGGAAAACGGGCCGCGCAGTGAGGCGGAAGCCGCCGAGCTGCTCCGGACGTGGTGGTCCGCACAACCGGAGAGCTCAATGCAGGATACTGGCCTGTCACCTGATACAACGGAAAAAGAAAGCCTGCGGGGGCAGGATGGATCAGGTACAAACGCGAAGGACAAATAAATGAGCAACGGGGACAACTTCGGACCGGCAGTACCGGACCTGACCCCGTCCGGGACCCGGCTGCCCCGCCTATGGCTCCTGCGGCACGGAGAAACCGAGTGGAGCCGTGAGGGCAACTACACCGGACTGACGGATATTCCACTGACGCCCGAAGGCGAAGCCCAGGCCAGGGCTGCGCTGGAGAAGATCGGACCCGTGAGTTTTGACCGGGTCCTCACCTCACCTCTGATCCGCGCCCGGCGGACCGCGGAACTGGTGGGCTACCCGGACGCGGAGATTGTTCCCCACGCCCACGAGTGGGATTACGGCGACAATGAGGGCCGCAACAGCCGGCAGGTGCGCGAAGAGAACCCGGGCTACCTGATCTGGAAGGACGGGGTGCCCAACGGCGAATCCCTGGCCCAGGTGGCCGAGCGCGCGGACCGCATCATTTCCGCCGTCCAGGCCGGCTCCGGAACCGAGATGGACCGGAATCCGGAAGCCACCCCGGTGGAAAAGGTCCTGTTGGTGGCACACGGGCACTTCCTGCGCATCCTGGCCGCCCGCTGGCTGGGACTGCCTCCGGAATTCGGCCGCCACTTTGCCCTCAGCACCGCTGCCGTCTGCACCCTCGGCTGGGACAAGCACACCCCTGCCGTAGTCGGCTGGAACCTCTGACCTGCAGGTTCTCCCGGCCCGCCCGCCCCGGTTTAAGAAATAATTCCAAAGAATTATTAAAAAGTACTTGGCAGGGCCGGGAAAACTGTTGTACCTTTCTTTTGCGGGCACTTTTGCAGCCCGCCCCAGGCAGAACCGTAAACCCTTAAGAGACCCGAAGTATCCAGGTCACCGCGAACAGGAGGTGGAGAGTTATGAATATGAACATTAATGGCGGCTTCGGCGTTGCCGGTCATAACCTCCGGCCGCGGTTCCGGGCTCCGTGGGCACCGTCCTCGGTTCTTTCCGGACGGCTCTACGCCGCGCACCGGTCTATTGCTGGCCACTGGCCGGCTGTGTCCGCCTAAGCGCCGCCGCCTTACCCCTCACTGCGCGGCCCGCACCGGATAGCTCCAGCTTCCGGCCACCCCCGCTTCCTGCCCCCCGGCTGCTCTGCACGGAGAAGCCAGGCACCGGGCGTCGCGGTCAATAGGCAGGCCTTTTCCTGAAGGCATCATCGCGTCCTGGTCGGGATGTATTCCCGCAAATCGCCCTGACGTAAATAGTCGACGCCTTTCCGGCTTTCTCCTGTCTCTTTTCCGACATTTCCTTTTCCTTATTTCCCCTGCCCATTTTGGGCTCCCCTTTTGGAGAATCCAGTGCCTGAATATCCCTTGCCCAGTACAGCCATGCCCGAAACCAGTTTCACGTCCACCTCGCATGCCGGCCTGCTGCCTGAACCACGGGCTGTGACCCTCCCGGCAGAACATCCGCCCGTCCGACATCACCCGCTGAAGGAGGTGTATTCAATGCTGAAGCGCCTGCACAGTTCCTACCTGCGTTCCAGCGCGGTCCACGACGCACGGCTGGACGCGGCGCTGCGCGGGGAACAGGGGCACCTGCTGCTGCACTACTTCCACTCCGCGAAGTAGGCGGAGTGCATCGCCATCCGATCCGCTCGGGCACCGGCACCGCCGGGCACCTGCAGGTGCCCGGCGGACGTGTTTTAGCCGACAGGAAACAAAGCTGAAGCCCGCGGCGTTATAAAGTCGATAGAGAAGATTTCAGGATGGAAGGGAGCAAAGTGCCCCAGGTCAAACGTGTGGCCATGCTCTCCCTTCATACCTCCCCGCTGGAGCAGCCCGGCTCCGGCGATGCCGGGGGCATGAACGTCTACGTCCGTTCAGTGGCCCTTGAACTGGCCCGCTCGGGCACCGAAGTGGAGATTTTTACCCGCGCCACGGATCCGGAACAGCGCGCCGATGTGCAGCTGGCACCGGGTGTGAAGGTCCGGCACGTGCCTGCCGGCCCGGTTCGCAGGGTACCCAAGGAACAACTGCCCTTCCTGGACCTGGCCACTGCCGTTGCCGAGGCGCAGCCCTTCCTCCTGGAAGGGGGCTTCGACGTTGTCCATTCGCACTACTGGGTTTCCGGCACAGCCGGCCTGGCCGTGGCCCGGCAGTGGGACCTGCCGCTGGTGCACACCATGCACACCATGGCGCGGGTCAAGAATCTCCAGGCCCAGCCGGGGGAGTCCCCCGAGCCGCAGATCCGTATCGACGGCGAGCAGCAAATAGTCCGGGGTGCCACCCGGCTTATCGCCAACACAAGCACCGAAGCCGCCGAGCTGGAAACCCTGTACGGCGCGGATCCGCGGACCGTTGACGTAGTGGCACCGGGAGTGGACCTGAACGTGTTCTCGCCCCGCGGCAGGCCGGGCGTGCAGGCCGGCAGGGGATTCCTGCCCGGGGTGTTCCACGTGGTGTTTGCCGGCCGGATCCAGCGGATGAAGGGCCCGCAGGTCCTGGTGGAGGCTGCTGCCGAACTGCGGCGCCGGCGCCCGGACATTCCCCTGCGGGTGAGCATCCTGGGTGCAGGCAGCGGCTCGCAGGTCCTTGACCTGGCTCCGCTGATCCGCAGTCTCGGGCTCCAGGACACCGTCTCGCTGCGGCCCCCCGTGCAACCGCATCAGCTGGCGGACTGGTTCCGCTCCGCAGACGTGGTGGCGGTACCCTCCTTCAGCGAGTCCTTCGGCCTCGTGGCCCTGGAAGCCCAGGCCTGCGGCACGCCCGTGCTGGCCGCCAACGTGGGCGGCCTGCCCAAGGCGGTGCGGCACGGACGCAGCGGCGTGCTGGTCAACGGACACGCCCCCGGACGCTGGGCAGAGGAACTCGAGGCCCTCTACGACGGGACCGAGCGCCGTCGTGCCCTCGGTGAAGGAGCGGCCGCACACGCGCAGGCCTTTGGCTGGCGCCGCACAGCGATGCTCACCGCAGAGAGCTACCGTGAGGCAGCTGACCAGTTCGCCAGCCGGTCGGTCCGGAAATAGCCGGTAAGGGCGCGTCACGCCTGCCCGGCTGATAGCTTGGCTTCCATCCAATGACCCGCCGCCAACGCGATCCGTTGCCGGCGCAGCGGAAGGAAACGCGGCATATGCGCACCAATGTTCCATCGGACCTGGAAATTTCCCGGTCGGCCCGGCTCCTGCCCGTTGCCGAGGTGGCCGCAGCGGCCGGCATTCCCGAGGACGCGTTGGAGCTCTTCGGCCGTTACAAGGCCAAGGTGGACCCGGCGCTGCTGCCGGGGAACCGGGTTCCGGGGCGGGTGGTGCTGGTGACGGCGATGAGCCCCACCCCGGCCGGGGAAGGGAAATCCACCGTCACTGTCGGCCTGGCCGACGCCCTGCAGCGCGCCGGCAAAAACGTCTTTATCGCCCTGCGGGAACCGTCCATGGGTCCGGTCCTCGGCATGAAGGGCGGAGCCACCGGCGGCGGGTACTCCCAGGTGGTGCCCATGGAGGACATCAACCTGCACTTCACCGGCGACTTCCATGCCATCACCTCGGCCAACAATGCGCTGGCCGCCCTGGTGGACAACTCGATTTTCCAGGGCAATCCCCTGGGGCTGGACCCTCGGCGGATCACCATCAAACGCGTCCTGGACATGAATGACCGCGCCCTGCGGGAGATCGTCATTGGCCTGGGCGGCCCCGCGCAGGGAGTGCCGCGGCAGGACGGCTTCGACATCACGGTTGCCTCGGAGGTGATGGCCGTCTTCTGCCTGGCCCGTGACCTCACCGACCTCACCGAACGCCTGGCGCGGATCACCGTGGGTTATACCTATGACCGCCGGCCGGTGACGGTGGCGGACCTGGGCGCCGAGGGAGCCATGACGCTGCTGCTGCGTGACGCCCTGAAACCAAACCTTGTACAGACCCTGGCCGGGACGCCCGCGCTGGTCCATGGCGGACCCTTCGCCAATATCGCGCACGGCTGCAACTCCGTCATAGCCACCCGCACCGCCCGCAGGCTCGCCGACATTGTGGTGACCGAAGCGGGCTTTGGAGCGGACCTGGGGGCGGAGAAGTATTTGGATATCAAGTCCCGGGTGGCCGACGTCGCCCCGGATGCGGTGGTGGTGGTTGCCACCGTACGCGCACTGAAAATGCACGGAGGACTGCCGCGGGAACAACTGGCGGAGGAGAACCTGCCCGCGCTGGAGGCCGGCACGGCCAACCTGCGGCGGCATCTGGAAAACATCCGCCGGTTCGGCATTAATCCGGTGGTCGCAGTGAACCGCTTCGCCACCGATACTGAGGCGGAACTGCACTGGCTGCGAGAATGGTGCGCCACCGAAGGAGTGGGTGCCGCGGTCGCTGACGTCTGGGCGAACGGCGGCGGCGGGCCGGGCGGGGATGAGCTGGCTGCAACGGTACTGGAAGCCCTCGGCCGGCCCGTCGACTTCCGGTTCCTGTATCCGGACGAGCTGCCCGTAGCGGAGAAGATCCGCACAGTTGCCCGGGACATTTACGGTGCGGCGGACGTCGAATTTGCGCTGCCGGCCCGGCGCCGGCTGGATGAGATTGCCGCCCGCGGCCTGGAGCACCTTCCGGTGTGCATGGCCAAGACGCAGTACTCGTTCTCCGACGACGCAACGGCCCTCGGCGCACCGTCCGGTTTCACCATCCATGTCCGGGACCTGTCCATCAAAACCGGCGCCGGCTTTGTCGTGGCGCTGACCGGGGCGGTCATGACCATGCCCGGACTCCCGAAGGCACCGGCGGCCCTGAACATGAAGGTTGACGCGGACGGCACACCCTCGGGCCTTATCTGAACCCCTTCGCCGCGGACACAGCAACGCCCCCGGACCGACAAGACCGGCACCCGGGGGCGTTCTGCGAAAGCGTGTTTAGCGTTCGACTTAGCGTTCGACCTCGCCGCGGATGAACTGCTCCACCTTTTCCTTGGCAATATCGTCGTTGTACTGCTCGGGCGGGGACTTCATGAAGTAGCTCGACGCCGAGAGGATGGGTCCGCCCACACCGCGGTCCAGGGCGATCTTCGCGGCACGGACGGCATCAATGATGACACCGGCGGAGTTGGGGGAATCCCAGACCTCAAGCTTGTATTCCAGCGAGACCGGGGCGTCGCCGAAGTTGCGGCCTTCGAGGCGCACGAAGGCCCACTTGCGGTCATCCAGCCAGGCGACGTAGTCCGACGGGCCGATGTGCACGTCATCCGCCTTGAGGTCCGCGGAGGTATTGGAGGTGACCGCCTGGGTCTTGGAGATCTTCTTCGATTCCAGCCGTTCGCGTTCCAGCATGTTCTTGAAGTCCATGTTGCCGCCGACGTTGAGCTGGTAGGTGCGGTCCAGCACGACGCCGCGGTCCTCGAACAGCTTGGCCATCACGCGGTGCGTGATGGTGGCGCCGATCTGGCTCTTGATGTCATCACCGACAATGGGAACACCTGCAGCGGTGAACTTGTCCGCCCATTCCTTGGTGCCGGCAATGAAGACGGGCAAGGCGTTGACGAAGGCCACGCCGGCGTCAATGGCGCACTGGGCGTAGAACTTGGCAGCCTGTTCCGATCCGACCGGAAGGTAGCAGACCATTACGTCAACGGCGTTGTCCTTCAGTGCGGCGACAATGTCCACCGGAGCGGCGTCGGACTCGACAATGGTCTCCCGGTAGTACTTCCCCAGCCCGTCAAGGGTGTGTCCGCGCTGCACCGTGATGCCGGTTTCCGGAACGTCGGCAATCTTGATGGTGTTGTTCTCGCTGGCGCCAATGGCATCGGCCAGATCCAGGCCGACCTTCTTGCTGTCGACGTCGAAAGCCGCCACGAACTGCACGTCATTGACGTGGTAGTCGCCGAACTTCACGTGCATCAGGCCAGGGACAATCTCGTTGGGGTCGGCGTTTCGGTAGTACTGGACACCCTGCACCAGCGAAGCTGCGCAGTTTCCAACACCGACAATTGCCACCCGGATGGGGTTCTCGGACACGGTTCTCCTTTGAAGAAATGTTGAACGCTGCGCGCCCGGCGCAGACAACCCCCATAGTCTACGTGCTGGCACTCACATCTTTGGCCCGATGCCGAACTCAATCGCATATGGGCCCCAGGGGGAGTACAGGGGCGGCCGCAAGCCTACACTGGAAACGCGAACGACACCCCGCCCCTGCCACGGGCGCGCCCCGACCAAGGGAGTCGAAGATGTCCGCTTTCCGGAAGGCAGTGTTTCCCCGCGGTATTCAGGTACGCGGCACCCGGGCACACAGGCCCCGACTGCCCATCCGCAGCCTTGTCGCCACGGCCCTGGCCGGGCTGCTGGCAACCGCGGGCTGCAGCTCGCCGTCCCCGGAGAACCAGGGCAGCGGCGGCCCGTCAGCCACCAGCCCCGCTGCGTCCGAATCCTCTGCCGGCGCCGGGTCGGCAGCCCAATGCCCGCCGCTCTCCGCAACCGTTCCCACCGATAATCCCGCGGGTGGAACCTTCACCGCCTCCGATCCTGATTCCTCAGCCCTGACGCGTGCCGACGGCGGAACCTCCGCCGTCGCCAACGCCACTGTCACCAAAAGCGGGGCATCCTCGAACGTGGATTCCTCCAGCTTTGACGGCCTCAATGCGGCAGTCCTGGTCTCCAACGGCAGCCGGCTTTCCCTGAACAATGCAACGGTGAACACCTCCGGAACGGGGGCCAACGCCGTCTTCAGCACCGGAACCGGATCCCTGATTGAACTGGCAAACACCACCGTGAACACCGACGGTTCCTTTGCCCACGCCGTCGAGGCAACGGCGGGCGGTGCCGTAACCGGATCGGACCTGACCCTGACCACCGCCAGGGACCACTCCAGCACCATTGCCACCGACCGCGGCGGCGGGGAGATCACCATCAACCGGGCCACGGCCACGGCGGCCGGGGACCTGTCCGCAGCGGTGTATTCCACCGGAGACATCTCCCTCTGCGGCGTGATCGGGACGTCCCGTGCCGCCGAGGGCGCCGTGGTGGAAGGCGCGAACACGCTGATCAGCACCGGCAGTGAACTCACCGGCGCCACCCACGGGGCCTACCTGTACAGCAGCACCCCCGGCGGGTCCGGCGGCGGTTCCCTGACCGTCTCGGGCGGAAGCCTGACCGGGCAGAATGGCAACGCCGTCCTGATTGAAGGCGTTCCCGGAACGGTAGCCATTAGTGACGGCGCGAAGCTCAGCGCCGGTTCGGAGGCGCTGATTGCGGCGACCAGCGGGGGTGCCGGGACGGTGAACGTGGCCGAAACGGAACTGGACGGCAACCTCACGGCGGACCCGGACAGCAGCCTGGTGGTTTCCCTGACTTCCAACAGCACCGTCTCGGGCGCCCTGAGCAACGTGGGGATCAGCCTGGATACCACCTCCCGGGTGCTCCTGCAGGCGGACTCCACCGCCACGACAGTGGAAGGAGCCCTGATTGCCGGCAGGGAAATCAGCAATATTACCGGCAACGGCCACACACTGACCTACGATCCCTCTGCCGCGGAGAATGCCTACCTTGACGGTGGCACCTACACTCTTGGCCAGGGCGGCAGCCTGGCACCGCAGTAGTTTCCGGAAAAGCCGACCGCCCCGGCCGCCGCGGCAGTGCAGATGCCGGTGCTGACCGGAGGCCGGGGGTTGCTGGATACTGGGAGACATGGATCCGAGCCCCCGGCGCCGCCCCATGCGGATAGTGGCGCCCAGCCGAAATGACCCGTTCCTGCGCAAATTCAGCGAGGTCATCGGCGGGCCGCTGGGACGCTTTACGGCGCCGGGCATCGTCACCCCGGGGTTTTTTACGGTGGAGCGCGTGCTGATTCTGTTCACCACCCTCTCCGCCCTGCTCGCCGTACTGGTCAAAATGCCCTGCCGCGCCGGGGGCTGGAGCACCCCCGACCACTTCTACCAGGCCTGCTATTCCGACTGGCCCGAACTGTTCCGCACCCGCGGTCTGGGGGAGGGGGTCTTCCCCTTCCTCACGGAGGGTGCCTTCTTTGAATACCCGGTTCTGCTGGGGCTGCTCGCGGGGGCCACCGCACTGCTGATTCCGGGGCAGGAGGACGGCGCCACCGCGCTGCGCTCGCTTCAGTATTTCGACGTTAATGCGCTGCTGGCCACCGGTGCCTGGATTGCCACAGTTGTGCTGACCATGCGGATGTCCGGCCGCCGGCCCTGGGACGCGGCCATGGTGGCCCTGGCGCCAACAGCCGTCCTTGCGGTCTTTATCAACTGGGACATCTGGGCAGTACTGCTGGCCACCGCGGGCATGCTGGCGTTCGCCCGGAACAAACCGGTGGCAGCAGGAATCCTGATTGGGCTGGGGACCGCCTTGAAGCTTTACCCCGTGCTGATCCTCGGCGCAGTGCTGGTCCTGGCGCTGCGGACCCTGCGCCTGCGGCCGGCCGTCCTCACCTTCGCCGCCGCCGGCGCCGCCTGGCTGGCCGTCAACCTGCCCTTCCTGCTGCGGGACTACGAGTCCTGGCGGTACTTCCTCAGCTTCACTTCCGACCGGCCGGCCGGCTATTCCTCCATTTGGTTTGGCTGGAACCTGACCGTGGAACGCTACGGCGGAGCCACGGTGGACGCCGCCTTCATCAATGTGTGGGCCTACCTGCTGTTCGCGCTGGCCTGCGCCGGCATAGCCGTGCTGGCACTGAGTGCTGAACGGCGACCGCGCCTGGCGCAGCTGGCCTTTTTGATCGTGGCCGCGTTCATCCTCACCAACAAGGTCTATTCGCCGCAGTTTGTCCTGTGGCTCCTGCCCCTGGTGGCGCTGGCGCGGCCGCGCTGGCGGGACTTCCTCATCTGGCAGTTCTTCGAAGTGATGCACTGGTGGGCCATCTGGATGTACCTGGCCCGGGAAACCTCCGGCGGTGCGGCGCAGAACAACATCGATTCCCCCTACTACGTGCTGGCCGTCCTGGGCCACGTGCTGGCCACGGTTTATCTCATGGGTGCAGTGGTGTCCGACATCCTCAATCCCGCGGGAGATCCGGTGCGGCGCAACGGTGTGGACGATCCGCAGGGAGGCCCGTTCAACGGCGCCCCCGATCGCTGGGTCCTCAGGCGCGCCAAGAGCGTTCAGGTACCCTTGGAAGCGCACGCGGCCCCGTCGAAAGAAGCACAGTGACCCCCGTTCCATACCGTTCCGAGCAGCTTTCCCACGAGGAATTCGAGGCCCTTGCCGCCGCGCATCCCGATGTGGTGATCCCGCTGGAGCAGACCCCCTACTGGGCGGATTTTGAGCGGAAACTCGGCCGCACTCCCTACGGCATCTGGGCGTATTACGACGGCGGCACCCTGGTGGCCGTTGCCAGCTACCTGCGCTCGGACCGCCGGCTGCGTCCCTCCCTGGTGGTGGTCAACGGACCGACCTGGTTCACCACCCGCACGCACAACGCCGAAGCCCGGCTGGTGGCCACGGTGCAGGAACAGTTCCGTGCCGACCCGGCGGTGGATCCGCTCTACATCCGGATGCAGGTGGCCCACCCCCAGCCGCCGGTCACGGGACCGCTGGAACACGGCTGGTATGAACGGGAAATCGTGGTGGACCTGACCCCGGACACGGACGCCATCTTCGCCTCCTTCCGTTCCAACGCCCGCAACCTGATCCGCAAGGCGGAGAAGCTCGGCGTCGAAGTGCGGACCATCGAGCCGGAGCGCTGGGCGGAGGTCTTCCGCACGGAGCTGTTCCCGATCATGCAGGAAACCGCCGCCCGCGACGGATTCTCCAGCTTCGAGTCCACCTTCTACGAGACACTGCTGACCGAGCTCGGCCAGTACCTGCGGCTGATGGTGGCCTACGTGGACAACCGGCCCGTGTCCTGGCTGATCACCACCGAGTACCGCGGCTATTCGGTCTACTATTTCGCCGCCAGCTCGCACAGTGCCCGTAAGACCAACGCCCCGTATCTGCTGCTGTGGGAAGCCTTCAAAGTGCTCAAGGAAGCCGGCAACACGGCCTGCGGGCTCACCGGCATTGTCAGCGAGAACTATCCCGGGCTGATCAACGTCACCACGTTCAAACGGAATTTCTCCAAGACCGTGGTCACCATTCCCACCACTTATGACATTCCGCTGCACCCGCGCCGGTACGCTCTGGTAGCAGCGGCGCTCAGGCTCCGCCGGGAAGCACCGCAGAAACTGCGTGCGCTGCCGGCGTCGGTCAAGGCGCGTGCAGCCGCGATCACCGGACGGAAGGGCGGACAGGCACCTCAATGAGCGACGTCAGCGTGGTCGGAGCCGGTCCCAACGGACTGGCCGCAGCGGTGGTTCTGGCACGTGCCGGGCTGTCGGTCGAGGTTTTCGAGGCCGGCGAAACGGTGGGCGGCGGCAGCCGGACCAAAGAGCTGATGGAACCGGGCCACCTGCATGACATCTGCTCGGCGGTGCACCCGATGGCGCTCGCCTCCCCGTTTTTCCGCAGCTTCGGGCTCGGGCAGCGGATCGATCTGGTGGTGCCGGAAGTTTCCTACGCCTCACCGCTGGACGGCGGCCGCGCAGCACTGGCCTACAAGGACCTGGACCGGACGGTAGACGGACTGGGACGGGACGGGGAAGCCTACCGCCGGCTGCTGGAACCCCTGGTGGAACGCAGCGAGGCAGTCACGGAACTGCTGATGGGATCGCTGCTGAACATCCCGCAGGACCCCATCGCAATGGCCCGGTTCGGCCTCGCCGTCCTGGACCAGGGCACGCCGCTGTGGAACCGCCGGTTCGTGGAGGACGCCGCTCCGGCACTGCTCTCCGGTGTTGCGGCGCATCCGGTGGGGCGGATGCCCTCGCTGCCCTCGGCCGGCGGCGGACTGATGCTGGGCACGCTGGCCCACTCGGTCGGCTGGCCCATTCCCGTGGGAGGCTCGCAAGCCATTGCCGACGCGTTGGCCGAGGATATCCGGGCGCACGGCGGGCGTATTGTCACCGGCCACAGGGTCTCCTCCCTGGACGAAGTGGCCGGCTCGCAGGCAGTCATCCTGGACGTTTCTCCCTCGGTGCTGCTGGAACTGGGCGGTGACCGGTTGCCGGCCCGCTACGCCCGGGCGCTGGAGCAGTTCCGGTACGGCAACGCCGCCTGCAAAGTCGACTTCATCCTCTCCGCCCCGGTGCCCTGGTCCAACCCGGAACTCGCAGGGACCGGAACACTGCACCTGGGCGGTACCCGTGCCGAGCTGGCGGCTGCCGAGGCCGATGTCGCGGCCGGGCGGCACCCGCGCCGGCCCTATGTGCTCGCGTCCCAGCCCAGCGGTTTTGATCCCACCCGCGCCCCTGCCGGACGCCATATCCTCTGGTCCTACTGCCATGTCCCCGCCGGGTCCACCGTGGATATGACCGAGGCCGTGACCGCACAGATTGAACGCTTCGCGCCCGGCTTCCGCGACGTCGTGGTGGATTCATCGGTGACGACGGCGGCGGATCTGGCCCGCTACAACGAAAACTATGTGGGTGGGGATTTCGGCGGCGGCGCCGTGACGCTGACCCAGATGCTGAGGCGCCCGGTGCTTTCCCCGTCTCCCTGGCGCACGGCCCTGCCCGGCGTGTACCTCAGCTCCGCCTCCACCCCGCCCGGCCCCGGGGTCCACGGCATGGGCGGTCTGCACGCGGCCCACCTGGCGTTGAAGGACGTTTTCGGCATGCCGGTCCCGGATCTGTCTCCCTCCGCGGGAGCGGTGTGACGCAGCTCGCCAAATAATTGTAGGTTTGTCTTTCCGGTGTACGCGCCGGAGAGATAAACCGGGGGAACACTAATGGGGGGACAACTACATTGAGCAACGAGAATTTCGGCGGAGCCGCGCCTGCAGGGCAGGGAGCGCAGCCGGGAGGCCAGGGAACGCCGACAGGACACGGCACGGGAACGGCCGCCTACCCGCAGTCGCCGCCGCCGGGCCCGCCGCAGTCGCCGGCCCCGCCGCCGCCCGGATCCAACGGGGGAGACTGGAACCCGCCGGGAAGCACCGCACCGCGCCCGCCGATGGATCCGAAGAAAAAGAAGAAGCTCACCCTGCTCGCCATCCTTGGCGGCGTGCTGGTGCTGCTGCTCGCCGCCGGAATTGCCACATATTCCTATCTGGCGAAGAACGTGTACGGTGCGGAAGGCGTGGTGGAGGAATACCTCGGCGCGCTGAAGGACGGGAATGCCGAAAAGGCCGTTGAACTGCTGCCCGCGGGTGACGGGCTGGACACGGTCCTGATCAACAACGAGGTGTACCAGGCGGCCGAGAACCGCATCTCCGAATACAGGATCACCGGGTTCGACGGCGCCAACGGCGGAGTTGTCACCGCGGATGTCACGCGGGCCGGATCCACCGCCGAGCACACCATCCGCGTGGTGAAGGACGGCCGGCAGAACCTCCTCTTCCCGAAGTGGAAGATCGAGGATGACCTGATGGACTGGTCAGTGACCCTGGATATTCCGGAGAATTCCTACCGGCCCCAGGAAATGACCGTCAACGGCGTGACCGTGGCACTGCCGGAGTTCAAGGATGACGGCGGACTGCAGACAGTCGATCTTGCCGTGCTTCCGGGTGACTACAGGATTGAGCCCATCGCGGGAAGCAAGTTCATCAACTACGGGGAGAACGAAACCGTGGAGGTGGAACTGGATTCCCCGCAGCAGATCATCAGCTACTGGCCTAAGCTCAGCGACGACGCCGACGAGGCCCTGAAGACGGAGATGACGGCCTGGCTGGACAGCTGCCTGGCATCGACCAAGCTGGTGAACCCGGGCTGCCTGAACAATGTCCCCGACATGCAATACCCGGAGCGGTACCGCAACATCAAGTGGTCCCTGGCCTCCGGCCCGAGCATCGATCCGGTAGCCGGAACCACCGCCCTGGATGAGACCTTCGGCTTCCTCGCCACGGACATCAAGATCACGCTGAACTGCGAGGTCAACCGCGGCGGAAACGGCAAATGGGAACCGTTCGAGGAGAGCGACACCTTCACCGAGTTCGCCGAAGCGAAGATCGACGGCGACAAGCTGGAGCTTATTTTCGAGTAGGACGGCGTATGCCTTGCGCTCAGGTGCCGGTCATGGGGAACTAATAGCTAGGAGGTTCCCCATGACCGAGCATCTGAACAATCACCACCGGGACACGCTGGACAGGATCCTGCGGCATCCCTCAAGCGGCAACATCGAGTGGAAGGACGTGGTCTCCCTGCTGGAGACCGTGGCGGACACTACCCGGGAACACAACGGCAAGTACGAGGTGACCCTGGCCGGACAGACCGACTACCTGTCCGTCCCGCACGGCAAGGACATCAGCGAGCAGACCGTGGTTGACCTGCGCAAAATGCTGCGCCGTGCCGGCTACGAACCGGATCGAAAGTAGTCCTATTCGACGGTGAGTTCACCCATCCGGGACCACTCTTCGCCGTCGATGACCGTGTTGATGATCTTCGGCGTTTCCACCAGCGCCGGGACCATGTCCTTCATGGCCTGCTGGAAGTGGGCGCTGCCCACGTGGGCTTCCGCGGCGTCGTCCTTGAACGCTTCCACCAGCACGAATTCGTTCGGGTTCTCCAGGCTGCGGGACCAGTCGAACCACAGGTTGCCCGGCTCCTGCCGGGTTGCGGCGGTGAAATCGGCGGTCAGCTCCGGCCAGCGTTCGGTCCATTCGGGCTTAACAAGGAATTTGACGGTAATAAAAATCATGGTTTTATCGTATGCCCCGCAGGCATGGCCCTGAACGGCGGCCGGTGCGCCCGGGCCGGGCAGGCGGAGATGCGAGTATGGAGACGTGGCGCATCTCGACGTATCCAACATTGACTACTTCCTCTCCGACGGCAGGCAGCTGCTCAACGGTGTCAGCTTCAAAGTGGGGGACGGCCACAAGACCGCCCTCATCGGACCCAACGGCACCGGCAAGACCACCCTGCTGCGGATTATCTCCGGCGACCTCGCCCCGGATGAGGGGACCGTCTCCCGGTCCGGCAACATGGGCATCATGCGCCAGTTCGTCGGCCAGGTCCGCGACGACAGCACGGTGAGGGACCTGCTCGTTTCCGCCGCCCCGCCGGCCCTGGCAGCCGCGGCACGGGAGGTCGACGCCGCCGAAACAGCCATGATGGAGCACGACGACGAGCCCACCCAGATGCGCTACGCCACCGCCATTACCGACTGGGGCGACGTAGGCGGCTATGAGCAGGAGACCGTCTGGGACGAGGTAACCATGGCCGCACTGGGCCTGCCCTTCGACCGCGCCCAATACCGCAAGGCCGCCTCCCTTTCCGGTGGCGAGCAGAAACGCCTGGTCCTGGAAGCCCTCTTCGCGGGCCCCGACGAGCTGCTGCTGCTCGATGAACCGGACAACTACCTGGACGTACCCGGCAAACGCTGGCTCGAGGCCAAGCTCGCGGAGTCCCGGAAATCAGTGCTGTTCGTCAGCCACGACCGGGAACTGCTGGACAACGCCGCCACCCGGATCGTGACCCTGGAGCCGGGCATCAACGGCGCCTCGGCCTGGATCCACGGCGGCGGATTCGGCAGCTACGTGACGGCCCGCGAGGACCGCAATGCCCGGTTCGAGGAGCTGCGGCGGCGCTGGGACGAGGAGCACCTCAAGCTCAAGGAACTCGTCAACATGTACAAGAACAAAGCCGCGTTCCGTTCCGATATGGCCAACCGGTACCAGGCGGCACAGACCCGCCTGGCGAAATTCCTCGAAGCCGGGCCGCCCGAAGCCCTGCCGATTGAACAGAACGTCAAGATGCGGCTGCGCGGCGGCCGGACCGCCAAGCGCGCCGTGGTGGCGGAGAAGCTGGAGCTGACCGGGCTGATGAAGCCGTTCAGCACCGAAATCTGGTTCGGCGACCGGGTGGGGGTGCTGGGCTCCAACGGGTCCGGCAAGTCCCACTTCCTGCGCCTGCTCGCCCTGGGCGGCACCGACCCGGACCGGGAACACGAACCCGTGTCCGAGGTGGAGATCGCCCCGGTTCCGCACGAAGGCACGGTGAAACTCGGTGCCCGCATCCGGCCCGGGTTCTTTGCCCAGACCATGATGCGCCCCGACCTGGCCGAGCGCACCCTGCTGGACATCCTGCACCGCGGCGACGAGCACCGTTCCGGGCTGGGCCGCGAAGCCGCTGCCGGTGCACTGGACCGATACGGCCTGGCCGCGTCCTCGGAACAAAAATACGAATCCCTGTCCGGCGGCCAGCAGGCCCGGCTGCAGATCCTCCTGCTGGAACTCTCCGGCGCCACCCTGCTGCTGCTGGACGAGCCCACCGACAACCTGGACCTGCACTCCGCCGAAGCGCTGGAAAAAGCGATTGACGCCTTCGAAGGCACCGTCCTGGCCGTCACCCACGACCGCTGGTTTGCCCGCAGCTTTGACCGTTTCCTGGTCTTCGGCTCCGACGGCAGGGTCTATGAATCCGAGACGCCGGTGTGGGACGAAAAACGGGTTGACCGGGTTCGATAGTAGGGAATTCGATAGTGGAGAATACTGCCGTGCGTGAAGTCAACGAATCATCCCTGAATAAAGCACTGATCGCGGTCTTCGTCTGTTTCGGGCTGAACGGGCTGGTCTTCGCCAGCTGGGCGGCCCGGATTCCGGCCGCGGCACAGGACCTGGGCATCGGCGCGGCCGGCGTCGGCCTGCTGCTGCTGTTCTCGGCCATCGGATCGGTGGCGGCGCTGCCGCTGGCCGGTTCCGTGGCGCAGCGGATCGGCACCGCAGGCACCGTGCGCGCCGGCGGCATGACGACGTCGGCGGCCTCCCTGGCGATCGCCGCCGGACTCTACCTGGGCTCCATCCCGCTCACCGGCGCCGGGCTGCTGGTGTTCGGTGTCGGCATCGCCGGGTGGGACGTGGCCATGAACCTCGAAGGCGCCGACGTTGAACGCCGGCTCGGACGCAACATCATGCCGCGTTTCCACGGTGCCTTCAGTGCCGGTTCGTTTACCGGGGCGATGATCGGCGCGCTGCTCTCCTTCGCCGGAGTGTCCCTGTCCCTGCACCTGCTGGCCATCCTGACGGTGGTCTGTGTGATCGTGCTGATTGTCCCCCGAAACTTCCTGCAGCTGCCGCACCAGCCTGAGGGAGCACCCGGCGGCGCTGCACCGGGCCCGGTCTCCCGGTTTGGAGCCTGGCGTGAGGGCCGGACCCTGCTGATCGGCGTCGTAGTGCTGGGCGCCGCCCTGACCGAGGGTGCGGCAAATGACTGGGTGGCCAAGGCCACCGTGGACGGACTGGGAACCACCGAGTCCGTCGGTGCCGTGATGTTTGCCGTCTTCGTGGCCGCCATGACCCTCACCCGCTGGTTCGGCGCCAAACTGATTGACCGCATGGGCCGTGTCCGGGCACTGCGGATCTGCATGAGCGCTTCCCTGGCCGGCCTGCTGCTTTTTGTGCTGGCACCGAACCTCTGGATGGCAGGAACCGGTGCCGTGCTGTGGGGGATTGGCGCGGCACTGGGCTTCCCGATGGGCATGTCCGCAGCAGGCGAGGACCCCGCGCACGCACCGGCGCGCATCTCCGTGGTGTCCACCATCGGCTACACCGCGTTCTTCCTCGGCCCGCCCGTGCTGGGCTTCCTGGGGGAACTCTGGGGCGTGCGGAACGCGCTGCTGGTGGTGGGCGTGGCCATGCTCGTCTCCATCGTTTTTGCCCCGGCGGCTGCTGAACGGAAGCCGGTCTCCGAAACAACCTGAGCACCGCGGACCGGAATTGTCCTCAAAGGGGCGGCGCCGGGGCACCCTCCGGTCCTACTCTCGACGCATGTCCCCTTCTCTGCAGCCTCCTTCCTCCGCAGACCGGGCTCCGCTGATCCAGGCGAACGGGGTCACCAAGGTCTACCAGTCCAAGAGCGGTCCCGTACATGCCCTGGACGGCCTGGACATTGCGGTTCCCGAAGGCACCGTGATGGCGCTGCTCGGTCCCAACGGTGCCGGTAAAACCACGGCGGTGAAGGTCCTCACCACCCTGATCAAACCCGACGCCGGTACCCTCCGGATTGACGGCATTGACGTGCTGGCAGATCCGAAGGCTGTCCGCCGGATCATCGGTGTCTCCGGGCAGTACGCTGCCGTTGATGAGAACCTCACCGGCCAGGAGAACCTGCGGATGGTTGGCCGGCTCTACCACCTGACGCCGAAACAGGCACGTACCCGCGCAGCGGAACTGATCGATATGTTCGAGCTGACGGACGCGGGCAACCGTCCCGTCAAGGGCTACTCCGGCGGCATGCGCCGGCGCCTGGACCTGGCCGGAGCGCTGGTGAACAGTCCCCGGGTGCTGTTCCTCGATGAACCCACCACCGGACTGGATCCGCGAAGCCGGCTGGCCCTGTGGCAGGTCATCAAGGACCTGGTTGCGGGCGGCACCACCCTGCTGCTCACCACCCAGTACCTGGAGGAAGCCGACCAGCTCGCTGACACGGTAGCGGTGATCGACCACGGGGTGGTGATCGCCGAAGGCACCTCGGACCAGCTGAAATCGCGCATCGGCGGGCACAGCGTTGCCGTGGCCCTGATTGACGGCAACGATGCCGGTGCCGCGCGGGCCATCCTCACCCTGCACGGCGCGGGATCCCCGCACACTTCCGATGACGGCAGGACCCTGGAGGTCGCCGTCCAGAACGGACCGGCGTCCCTGCAGCAGGTCCTCGCCGATTTGCAGGAACAGCACATCGGCCTGCACGACGCCGGTATCCGCCGGCCCACCCTGGACGACGTGTTCCTCCAGCTCACCGGCCGCCCGGCCGAGGAGGAACCTGCCCCGGAGGCCGCCGAAGCAGGAGCCGGCACCGGGAAAACGGCGAAAGCCGGAGAAGGGGCGCACCGATGAGCGCCACCGCCACCGGTCTTCCGGCGGCGACGGGCCGCGGACCGTCGTCGGCGCTTAACTGGGTCGACGACGGCTGGACCGTCACCAAGCGCAACCTGATCAAGATCAAGCGCTCCCCGGACATGATCGTCTTTGCCGTGCTGCAGCCGATCATGTTTGTGCTGCTGTTCAGCCAGGTCTACGGCGGATCCATCAGTGTGGCGGGCACGGACTACACCCAGTACCTGATGGCCGGGATTTTTGCCCAGACCGTGGTTTTTGGTTCCACGTTTTCCGGGGCGGCCATGGCCCAGGACTTGAAGGAAGGCATCATTGACCGCTTCCGGACCCTGCCCATGAGCCCCTCAGCCGTGCTGATCGGACGGACTAACTCCGACCTGGCGCTGAACGGAATTTCCATGCTCATCATGATGGGCACCGGGCTGCTCGTGGGCTGGCGGGTCAACACAAACTTCGCGTCCTTCCTGGCGGCCGTAGGCCTGCTGCTGCTCTTCTCCTACGCCTTCAGCTGGGTGATGGCCCTGCTGGGCATGAGCGTGCGGTCGCCGGAGACCATCAACAACGCGTCCTTCATCATCCTGTTTCCCATCACGTTCATTTCGAATGCCTTTGTGCAGAGTTCCACCCTGCCGACACCCCTGCGGATCTTTGCTGATTGGAACCCGGTGTCCGCGCTGGTACAGGCGGCCCGTGAACTGTTTGGCAATCTGGGCACCGCTCCCGTCCCGGACACCTGGCCGATGCAGCACGCCATCCCTACCGTGGTGATTGGATCACTGGTGCTGCTGGTTGTTTTCGTTCCCCTGTCCGTGCGCAAATTCGCCTCGGTCAGCTCCCGGTAGCTGTGAAAGGACACCATGATTGAGGCAGCAGATCTCGCGAAGCGGTTCGGTGAGAAGACCGCCGTCGACGGCGTCACGTTCACGGTCCAGCCGGGGAAGGTCACCGGATTCCTCGGCCCCAACGGTGCCGGGAAGTCCACCACCATGCGCATGATCGTGGGGCTGGACCACCCCACCGCCGGCGCGGTGACCGTCAACGGCCGTCCCTACGCCAGCCACAAGGCACCCCTGCATGAAGTCGGCGCACTGCTGGAAGCCCGGGCGGTGCACCCCAAACGCACGGCGTACAACCATTTGCGGGCCATGGCGGCCACCCACGGCATATCGAACCGGCGGATCAACGAGGTTATCGACATCGCCGGCCTGGGGCCGGTGGCACGCAGGCGCGTAGGAAGCTTCTCCATGGGCATGGGGCAGCGGCTGGGCATCGCAGTGGCGCTGCTGGGGGATCCCCAGACCCTGATCTTCGACGAACCGGTCAACGGCCTGGACCCGGAAGGCGTGCTGTGGGTCCGGCACCTGGTCCGCGGCCTGGCCGCCGAGGGCCGCACCGTGTTCATCTCCTCGCACCTGATGAGCGAAATGGCAGTGACCGCTGACCACCTGATTGTGATCGGGCGGGGCCGGATCCTGGCGGACGCACCCATTCAGGAGGTGATCGGCGGCGGCCGGATACGCACACTGGTCCGCACCGACGACGCCGACGCCCTGGCGGCCGCACTCGGTTCCGCGGACGTGGAGGTCCGCCGGACCGCGCCGGGCCTGCTGGACGTCCTGGGCCTGCCGCCGCGGGCCATTGCCGAGACCGCCCTCGCCCGCAGGATCCTGGTCACCGAACTCACCCCGCAGCAGGAATCCCTGGAGGACGCCTACATGGAACTGACCCGGGGAGAAGTGGAATACGAGTCACAACGCCCCGGCCGGGACGCGGAACCCGCCCGATCCCCGCGGCGGGCGGCCGCCAATGCCCCCGATGACTCAGGGGAAACCCCGAGTCATCCCTAAGGGGGACTACTGATTTAGCCTGAATCATCCCTTGGAACGGTCCGGGACCCGCCGTGCTGGCCTAGTCTGGAGACAGCCCCCAGAACCTGCTTTCCGTTCCTACGTGAGGATCACCATGATCGAGGCACACGGCCTCTCGAAACGCTATGGCGCCAAATCCGCCGTCGACAATGTTTCCTTTACTGTCCAGCCGGGTAAAGTTACCGGCTTCCTGGGCCCGAACGGCGCAGGTAAGTCGACCACCATGCGGATGATTGTCGGCCTGGACCGGCCCACCTCCGGCAAGGTGCTGGTCAACGGCCAGCCGTATGCCCGGCATAAGGCACCGCTGCGCGAGGTGGGGGCCCTGCTGGACGCCAAGGCCGTGCATACCAAGCGCAGTGCCTACAACCACCTCCGTGCGATGGCGGCCACCCACGGTATTTCGGCCAAGCGGGTCAACGAGGTTATTGAGCTGACCGGTCTTGGTCCCGTAGCGAAAAAGCGGGTGGGCGGTTTCTCCCTCGGCATGGGCCAGCGCCTCGGCATCGCCGTGGCACTGCTGGGCGATCCGCATACCGTCATCCTGGATGAACCCGTCAACGGCCTGGACCCCGAGGGTGTCCTCTGGGTCCGCCACCTGGCCCGGGGCCTGGCCTCGGAGGGCCGCACCGTGTTCCTCTCCTCGCACCTCATGAGCGAAATGGCACAGACGGCCGATCACCTGATCGTCATCGGCCGCGGCAGGATCATTGCCGATGCCCCGATCACTGAGATCATCGCCGGCCAGGACAAGATCCGGACGCTGGTGCGCACGGACAACCCGCGCGATCTCCTTCTGGCACTGGACGCGCCCGGCGTTGCCGGCGTCGAGAAGGAAGGCGGCCTGCTGGAAATCACCGGTGCGGATCCGCGCAGTATCGCCGAAACGGCGCTGGAACGGCGGATCCTGGTGTACGAACTGACACCCCAGCAGGTGTCCCTGGAGGACGCCTACATGGAACTGACACGAGACGACGTCGAATACCGGTCCCAGGACCTGGTGCAGGAACCTGTTCCTGCGGGAACCGCCTCCGGGAAGGGGAACTAGCAGCGTGAGTACCGCAACAACATCCAAAAACCACCGCACCCCCGCTCCGGCCGGCACCGGCGTCAACTTCATGCGCGTCCTGAAGTCCGAATGGATCAAGGTCAACACGGTCCCCTCCACCGTCATCCTGCTGGCCATCACCGTAGTCGTGATGGTCGGACTGGCAGCCCTCGCCGCCTGGCAGGTGGTGGTTGTGCTGGACATGATCAAGGGAGCAAGCACCCCCGAAGAGGCCATGACCTTCGGCGACCCGCAGATATACCAGGATCTGATCCCGGAAATCCCGGCCAGCGGCCTGTTCTTCGGCCAGCTGCTGATCGCTTCGCTGGCGGTAGTGCTGATTGCCTCGGAATGGGGCACCGGCATGATCCGCTCCACCTTCAGCGCCGTCCCGAAGCGGATTCCTGCGCTGCTGGCCAAGAACCTTGTCATCGCCGTCATCTCCTTCGTCATCGGCGCCGGCGCCGCGTTCATTTCCTATCTCGTAGCCCAGCCGATCCTGAACCGCGGTGACCTCAGCCTGTCGCTGGATGACCAGGGTGTCCTTGCCAGCATCCTGAACACCGGCACCTGCCTGGCACTGATTGCCGTGTTCTCCATGGCGATCGGTACGCTGCTGCGGAACACGGCAGGGGGAGTGGTGACCGCCATCGGCATCATCTTCGTGCTGCCCCTGGTGGTCAGCATTGTCGAGGGCATCGCCGACTGGATCCCCGACGCAGCCCGCTTCCTGCCGAGCAACGCCGGCACCCAGCTGGTAACCGCCGGGACCGTCGCCGACGGAGCACTCACCCAGCTCGAGGGCGGACTGGTGCTCGCAGCCTGGGCGCTGGTGCTGCTCATCATCTCCCTGGTCGTCACCAAGCGCCGCGACGTCTAGCCAAAGACTTCGGTGAGGGCGGCGGCGGAAGAACGGCCGCCGGCGTCTTCACCGGACATCTCCTCCACAATCCCCGGCAGCACCGCTGCCGGGGATTTTTGTGTCTACAGCCGGACGCCGGTTACGCCTGTCCGGACTCCTCTGATTGAATCGGAGCATGTCTGACGCATTGGCCCACGTAAAAGATCTCGGCGCGTTTGTCAGCGCCTCGCCCTCCAGCTTCCATGCCGTCCGGGAAAGCGCCCGCCGCCTTGCCGGGGCAGGTTTCTCCGAAGTCGCTGAAACGGAGGATTTCCCGCGGACCGCCGGCAAATACTTCGTGGTCCGCGACGGTGCGTTCATTGCGTGGGTGGCTCCCGAGGACGCCGGTCCCACCACGGGGTTCTCCATCTTCGGTACGCACACTGATTCGCCCACCTTCAAACTCAAGCCCCGCCCCACCACCGGCCGCGACGGCTGGCTGCAGGCCGGCGTCGAAGTCTACGGCGGTCCGTTGCTGAACTCCTGGCTGGACCGCGAGCTCCAGCTGGCCGGCCGCATAGTGACCCTCGACGGCACGGAACACCTGGTGGAAACCGGCCCGCTGCTGCGTTTCCCGCAGCTGGCCATCCACCTGGATCGGGCCGTCAATGACGGCCTGAAACTGGACAAGCAGCAGCACATGAACCCCGTCTGGGGGCAGGGGGACCCGTCCACCGCGGACCTGATGGAATTCCTTGCTGCCAAAGCCGGCCTGGCCGCGGAAGAGATCGGCGGCTACGACATTGTGGCCGCAGATACCCAGGAGGCGCAGGTCTTCGGCGCCGAGGGTGAGTTCTTCGCTTCCGGCAGGCTGGACAACCTCTCCTCGGTCCACGCCGGCGTAGCCGCCCTGATCGCCGCGGACGTTGCGCCCGGAGCACCCGTCGCCGTGCTGGCAGCCTTCGACCATGAAGAGGTAGGCAGCGGCAGCCGGTCCGGAGCCGCCGGACCATTCCTGGAAGACATTTTGCTGCGCATCGGCGACGGACTCGGCGCAACCACGGCGGAACGGGCCCGCGCCCTGGCCGCGTCCTTCTGCATCTCCGCCGACGTCGGGCACGCCGTCCACCCCAACTACGCCGAGCGGCACGACCCCGCCAACCACCCGGTACTCAACGGCGGCCCGCTGCTGAAGATCAATGCCAACCAGCGCTACACCACGGACGCCCCGGGAACTGCGAAGTGGGCACGCCTCTGCGCAGCGGCCGGTGTGCCCTACCAGGAGTTCGTCTCACATAACTCGGTGCCCTGCGGATCCACCATCGGCCCGCTCACCGCCACCCGGCTCGGCATACGGACCATCGACGTCGGAATGCCCGTCCTGTCCATGCACTCGGCACGCGAAATGGCCGGCGTCCAGGACCCCCTGCGGCTGGCAACCGTCGCGGAACTGTTCTTCGCTGCCGGAGCCTCGTAGGGCAGTGTCCCGCCCGGCGGACACCGGCGTGTCATTTCCGCCTGCGGAAATCGGATAGGATAGGAAAGTCTGTGCTGTCGGCTTCGGCCGGCAGATTCCCCCTCGCTGCGGATCAGCCGCATGCGATGGGGAGACAACGCAAAAGAACCTCCTGTTACGGAAATACCGTGACCGTACAGCCCAAAGGAGGTGGGTTCACAAATGCGTGCTTATGAACTGATGGTAATCATCGACCCCGAGGTCGAAGAGCGTACCGTCGAGCCTTCGCTCGATAAGTTCCTCAATGTCGTCCGCAACGATGGTGGAACCATCGACAAGGTAGACATCTGGGGCCGTCGTCGCCTGGCCTACGAAATCCAGAAGAAGTCTGAAGGCATCTACGCGGTGGTTAACTTCACCGGTACGCCTGCAGCAGCAGCCGAGCTTGATCGCCAGCTGAGCCTGAACGAGACCATCATGCGCACCAAGATCATCCGCCCGGAAGAGCAGAAGATCTCGAAGAAGGATGCCAAGAAGGCCGCAAAGGACGCTGCAAAGGTTTCCGCAGAGTAATTTTCGGACAACCCGTACAGATATCAGGAGGCTTTCATGGCAGGCGAGACAACAATCACCGTCGTCGGTAACCTAACCAACGACCCGGAACTGCGGTTCACTCCGTCCGGTTCGGCAGTGGCGAACTTCACCATTGCTTCGACCCCGCGGACCTTCGACCGTCAGTCCAACGAGTGGAAGGACGGCGAAACGCTGTTCCTCCGCGCGTCTGTCTGGCGTGAAGCTGCTGAAAACGTCGCCGAGTCCCTCACCAAGGGAACCCGCGTAGTTTGCCAGGGCCGCCTGAAGTCGCGTTCGTACGAAACCAAAGAAGGCGAAAAGCGCACCGTAATGGAGCTTGAGGTCGACGAAATCGGCCCCTCGCTGCGTTATGCCTCTGCCAAGGTCACCCGCACCCAGCGCTCCGGCGGTGGCGGCGGATTCGGCGGCAACAGCGGCGGCGGTGGCGGCTTCGGCGGCAACTCCAACTCCGGTTGGGGCGGCGGCCAGCAGCAGCAGACGCAGTCCGCACCCGCTGACGATCCCTGGGGCGCCCCTGCGGGCGGCAACTCCGGCGGATGGGGCAACGGTCCGGATTCGAACGATCCGCCCTTCTAAACCTCTTCACCCGAAGAGCGGCTTCCCCTTCCGGGTGGCAGCGGCCCTTCACCCGGCGCCCTTGGGCGCCACCCTCAGACGGCAACCGCCGTCGAGCCCATCCCGTGGAAATGTATCCACGGGCTCCACCAGACATAAGGAGCTCCACGATGGCTAAGGCTGAACTTCGCAAGCCCAAACCAAAGTCCAATCCCTTGAAGGCCGCTGACATCACTGTCATCGACTACAAGGACGTAGCATTGCTGCGCAAGTTCATTTCCGACCGCGGAAAGATCCGCGCTCGTCGCGTAACTGGCGTTTCCGTGCAGGAACAGCGCAAGATCGCCCAGGCAATCAAGAATGCCCGCGAAGTTGCTCTCCTGCCGTACTCCGGCGCTGGCCGCGGCTAAAGGAAAGGAACCTAACTCATGGCAAAGCTCATTCTGACCCACGAAGTAACCGGTCTCGGCGCTGCCGGCGACGTCATCGAGGTTAAGGACGGTTACGCACGTAACTACCTCCTGCCCCGCGGCTTCGCTCTGACCTGGACCAAGGGTGGCGAGAAGCAGGTTGAATCCATCAAGGCTGCCCGCGCTGCCCGTGAGCACGCTTCCCTGGAAGATGCTCAGAAGCAGGCTGCAGCTCTCTCCGCCAAGCCGGTCAAGCTGACCGTCAAGGCCGGGGAGTCCGGACGCCTCTTCGGTACCGTCAAGCCCGCCGACGTTGCTGCTGCTGTCGAAGCTGCCGGTCTCGGCGCCATCGACAAGCGCAAGGTTGAACTGCCGACTCACATCAAGTCGGTTGGTTCCTTCCAGGCCAACGTGCGCCTGCACGACGACGTCGCAGCTGTCATCGACCTTCAGGTCGTTGCCGGCTAGCGTCTGACGCAGACGGATAAAACACCCCCCGGTCCTTGGACCGGGGGGTGTTTTTTATTGTCAGGACGGCGTGCCGGCGCCATCGGCCGGATGCTTTCACCCGGCCCAACAGAGCACAGATTAGAGGCAGGCAGCAGCGGATGTGTGTTGTCCACAGCTGAATACCTCCGTCTTGTGGATATCCCGCGCACCGAATGTGGATAGTGCAGCCCCTTATGCCTGTTTTTCCGAGCTGTCAACACGCGGCCGCTCACCGGGCGCGCCGGAAAAATAGTCTGTTTACACAGGTGTGGACAAGCATTTGTCCTAGTCAGAGCCATGTTTGGGCCAAAACTAATTATTTATCCACACCCTTATGCCCAGCCTGTGCACAAGACACGCCGCGTTATGCACAAACTATCCACAGGAGCTGTGGATAACTCGTTTGTCGAGCCGGTGCGGGTGGGCATAACGTTGCGGTGAATCCCTTCATCAGACGCATGCCCGCCGAATCCGGATCAATCAGTACAGCAGGCTCCCAACGGATGTCAGAGCCGGCTGATAGAGATAATCCAATGCTCCGGCAGGGCAGGGATCTAACGTCTTACGCAGGAACGGAAAGGGTCACAGTGTCGCTCACGCATACGGACTCCAAGGCATCATCATCAAGTCCGGATTTCGCGAGGACACCGCCCCAGGACCTGGTTGCCGAACAGTCGGTGCTTGGCGGCATGATGCTGTCCAAGGATGCCATCGCCGACTGTGTCGAGGTGCTCCGGGGCATCGACTTCTACCGTCCGGCCCACGAGGCCATCTACGAGGCCATCATTGACCTTTACGGCCGCGGTGAGCCGGCGGACGCCGTCACTGTCTCGGATGAGCTCACCAAGCGCGGGGAAATCAGCCGCATTGGCGGACCGGCCTACCTGCACACGCTCATCCAGTCGGTTCCAACCGCAGCCAACGCCGGGTTCTACGCCGAGATTGTGCGCGAACGTGCCGTGCTGCGCAGGCTCGTGGATGCGGGCACCAAGATTGTCCAGCTGGGCTACTCCAATGACGGCATGGAAGTTGATGACATCGTCAACGCCGCCCAGGCGGAAGTCTACGCAGTGGCCGAACGCCGCACCGCTGAGGACTATGTCCCGCTGAAGGACATCATCGAAGGCACCGTGGACGAGATTGAGTCCGCCGGGCACCGCGGGGAGGGCATGACCGGGGTTCCCACCGGCTTCTATGAACTCGATGAGCTCACCCAGGGCCTGCACCCGGGCCAGATGATCGTCATCGCGGCCCGCCCCGCCGTTGGTAAATCCACCTTCGCGCTGGACTTCGCCCGTTCCGCGGCCATCAAGAACAACATGACCACGGTGTTCTTCTCGCTGGAAATGGGCCGAAACGAGATTGCCATGCGTCTGTTGTCTGCCGAGGCCACCATTGGCCTGCAGGATCTGCGCAAGGGCACCATCAAGGATGAGCAGTGGGGCAAGATTGCCACCACCATGGGCCGCATGAACGACGCGCCCCTGTTCATTGATGACAGCCCCAACATGTCACTGATGGAAATCCGCGCCAAGTGCCGGCGCCTGAAGCAGCGCCATGACCTCAAACTCGTGGTGCTGGACTACCTGCAGCTGATGTCCTCAGGCAAGCGCGTGGAATCCCGCCAGCAGGAAGTCTCCGAGTTCTCCCGTGCGCTGAAGCTCCTGGCCAAGGAACTCGAAGTCCCGGTCATCGCGCTGTCGCAGCTGAACCGTGGCTCCGAGCAGCGCACTGACAAAAAGCCGATGGTCTCGGACCTCCGTGAATCCGGCTCCATTGAGCAGGACGCCGACATGGTCATCCTGCTGCACCGCGAGGATATCTATGACAAGGAATCCCCGCGGGCCGGCGAGGCCGATGTGATTGTTGCCAAGCACCGTAACGGTCCCACGAAAACCATCGTTGTTGGTTTCCAGGGCCATTACTCCCGATTCTCGAATATGGCAGTGGAAGGCGGAAGCGGGTTCTAACCCCGGTTCCGCAGTTCCAGCCGCCTTCCCCCACATCCCCAGGAGATCAGCCGTGCCCAAATCCAAGCCCCGCAAGAAGGCCGTCAGCAAGAAAAAGCAGGCCCGCCGGGCCGAGCACGAAGTCAACGCCATGCTTCGCGGGGAAACCGTGTACTTCAGCGACGAGGCAGAGGCGCTGCTGACTGCCCGCGGCTGGATCAGCGAACGGGACCAGCCCGGCGGCCCCGACCAGGGGGATGCCTGGTACTGGATGCCCTCGCAGCTGCCGGCCTATCTGGAGGAAGGGGAACCGGTCCCCACCTCCGTCTACCCGTCCTCCGAGACAACCTTCGTGGCGCAACTTGCCACCCCGGATGGCTCCGTGCCGCCGGAAGCCCAGACCGAGTACGCGACCCTGGCCGAGCTTGAAGCCGACCTGGAGCGGCTCGAGGCCTTCCGGGTGCCCGAGGACGCCTGGACGGTCCTGAACGGCGGCCCCTCCCAGGAGGAGACGCCGGCGGACCTGATCGATTCGGTCACGGAAGAATGGGAGCTCATTGCCGAGCTCATCCACTTCCCCTACGCAGAAGAAGGCCCGCGTTCCTTCGCTGCCGTGGAGCAGGCGGTACAGGACGGCAGGCTGACGGAATACGCCTACCGTTCCGTGCTGGGCGGCCGGAATACCGCCGGACCCGCAGGCACTGCCCTGGACTAACCACGGACGGCCCCAAAGTAGCCCTGGTCTCAAATAGCCCCGGCTGACCGCGGCGCCCGGCTGACCGCGGCGCCCGGCTGACCGCGGCGCCCGGCTGACCGCGGCGCCCGGCTGACCGCGGCGCCCGGCTGACCACGGCGGCCGGCTAGCTCCGGCCGGCCCGGCTAACCCCGGTTTCCGGGGCCCGCGCCGGGACCGCCGGCAGGCTCCCCTTGGGCGTCATGGCTGGAGGCGAGCTGCCACGGCACACTGGCGACCATGATCGAGGGTTCGAAGTGCAGCCGCGCTTTGATCCGCAGGGCGGTCTGGTTGTGCAACAGCTGCTCCCACCAGCGGCCCACCACATATTCAGGGATGTACACCACGAACAGCTCCCGCGGCGCGTTGCGGCGGGCCTCGCGCAGATACGCCAGCACGGGGGAGATGGTCTCTCGGTAGGGGGAGGATAGCACGGTCAGCGGCACGGGAATCTGCAGGCGGTCCCATTCAGCCATGGTCCGCCGGGTCTCTTCCGGATCAATATCCACGGTGATGGCATTCAGGCTGGACGGGCGCGAGGCGCGGGCATAGGCAATGGCCCGCAGTGCCGGCTTGTGGATCTGGGAAATCAGGATCACGGCGTTCACCCGGGACGGCAGGGCCAGTCCGTGCTCATCCTCCCGGAGCGTGAGTTCCCGGGCCACGGTGTCATAGTGGACGCGGATGCTGTACATGATCGCGTAGAGGACCGCCATGGCGAGCAGAGCAATCCACGCGCCGTGGGTGAACTTGGTGATGATGACAATCAGCAGCACCAGGGCTGTCATCCCGAAACCGAGGGCATTGATGGCCCGCGAACGCTGCATCCGGCGTCGAACGTCCTTGTCCCGTTCCGTGCGCAGTTTCCCCGTCCAGTGCCGGATCATGCCCAGCTGGCTGGCGGTGAAGGAGACGAAAACCCCCACAATGTAGAGCTGGATCAGCCGGGTCACATCCGCGTCGAAGGCGACAATCAGCACCAGGGCGCCCAGTCCCAGGGAGATGATGCCGTTGCTGAACGCGAGGCGGTCCCCGCGGGTGCGCATCTGGCGGGGGAGATAGCCGTCCCTGGCCAGGATGGAGCCGAGGACCGGGAAACCGTTGAAAGCGGTATTGGAGGCGAACACCAGGATCAGCCCGGTGGCTGCCACCACAATGTAGAAGGGGATGCTGCCGCCCCCGAAAATGGTCTCCGCCAGCTGGCTGATCACCGGGTGCTGCACATACCCCTCGCCCACCGGTTCACCGTTGAGGGTGAGCTGTGTGGCCGGGTCCTGTGCCACATGAACCTTGGTGAGGTTGGCCATGGCCAGGATTCCCGCCAGCATGGCCGTGGCAATCACGCCCAGCAGCAGCAGTGTTGTGGCTGCATTGGTGCTCTTGGGTTTGCGGAAGGTGGGGACCCCGTTGCTGATGGCCTCCACCCCGGTCAGCGCTGCCGCGCCGGAGGAGAAGGCACGCAGCAGCAGGAAGGCACCGGCCAGGCCCACCAGGCCGCTGTCGAGTCCGGCCTCCGGCACGAGGTCAAGGGCAGCGGAGGGCGCCTGTTCGAGGTTTCCGGAGAAGAACTGGACGGCACCCGTGACGCACATGCCCAGCACTGAGGCCATGAAGATGTAGGCCGGCAGCGCGAACACGGACCCTGCCTCCCGGATGCCGCGGAGGTTGATCAGTACCAGCAGGGCAACGCCGATCACCGCAATGGTTGCCTGGTTGCCGTGCAGGGCGGGAACCGCGGTAACCAGATAGGCCGCCGCCGAGGACATGGACACGGCCACGGTGAGCACATAGTCCACCAGTAGCGCGGAAGCGACGGTCAGGCCGGCGGACTTTCCAAGATTGGCGCTTGCAATTTCGTAGTCGCCGCCGCCGGACGGGTACGCGTGCACGTTCTGCCGGTAGGAGGCCACCACGGTGAGCAGGACCACCATTACCGCCAGTCCCACCCACGGTGAGACCGTTACGGCGGTGACGCCGGCGAGGGCCAGGGTCAGCAGAATTTCATCGGGTGCATAGGCAGCCGATGAAAGAGCGTCCGAGGCAAAAACAGGAAGCGCAATCCGTTTGGGAAGAAGGGTGTGCGCGAGGCGCTCGTTCCCGTACGGACGCCCGACCAAAATGCGCTTGAACGCATTGAAGAATGTGAGCACGAGGTCCAACGTTAGACCCGCGCTGCGGGCACTGTCCAGAAGTTCCCGCGCGGGCGCCCGCGGGCTCCGCCGGGGCGGAACGGGCGCCCCGGTTTCCAAGCGGATGATCCGTGGATCCGGCGGCGTGCCGGGGTGCGCCGGAGAACGCGGTCCTGCAGCGTTGGATGCCGCCCGGGCCGCCGGTGCAGTACGGTTCTGACTATGACCAATGAGGGCAGGACGGATTCCCTATCCCCTCGGCGTGCCTCCAATATCCGGGACGTGGCAGCAGCTGCCGGAGTCTCCTATCAGACCGTTTCACGGGTGATCAACGGACACCCGAGCCTGCGGGACTCGACGCGGCAACGGGTGCTGGAGGCGATGGAGCAGCTCCAGTTCCGGCCAAACCGTGCTGCGCGTGCCCTGGTCACCAGGGAATCACGCATTATCGGCGCACTGGTGGCTTCCGGGGCGGAGTACGGGCCCACGGCCACCCTGCAGGCGGTCCAGAATGCGGCGAATGAGGCCGGGTACGTGGTGGACGCCGTGCACATCGACAACGCAGACCGTTCCTCCATTGAGGAAGCGCTGGACCGGCTGATGAGCCATGCCGTCGAAGGGCTGGTGCTGCTTGCCCCGCAGTCCAGGACACTGGAAGTGATTGAACAGCTCTCCATCCGGATTCCGTTTGTCACCGTGCATTCGCTGCACAGCGAGGACCACCGTATGTCAGTGGACCAGCTCGCGGGGGCGCGGCTGGCCACCCGCGCTCTGCTGGAACTGGGGCACCGGAAGGTGGTCCATGTTCCCGGGCCGGAAGGATGGGTGGAAACCGAAGCCCGCCGCCAGGGGTACCTGGAGGAGATGGCGGCATGGGGCCTCGCGCCCGCAGTTGTTTCGGCAGGGGAGTGGACCGCGGAGTCGGGGTACCGGGTAGGCGCTGAACTGCGCAATGGCCTGCAGTTCAGTGCGGTGTTCTCCGGGAATGACCACATTGCCCTGGGTCTGGTGCATGCCTTCGCTGAGGCCGGACTGCGGGTCCCCGAAGATGTGAGCGTGGTTGGTTTTGATGATGTGCCCGAGGCAGCGCACTTCCTTCCTCCGCTGACCACCGTCCGGCAGGACTTCCCCGAACTGGGCCGGCGCTGCGTTGCCGTCCTGCTGGGCGAGCTGCAGGGCCGGGATCCGGTAAAGACCGGTGATGTGGCGCCGAAACTGGTGCGCCGCGGTTCCACTGCGGCGCCGCCGGCCTCTTTTGCCTAACTGCGCGGCGTTACCAAACCGTTACCAACTTTTGTGGTCCCCGTCACGTTTTCGGGAGTAGCGTGACTGCAACAACGAAATGTGACCGTTCACATTAACGGACCTCCACGGTTCCGGCCACGGTCACGGGTCTACCGGTCTACGACAATGAGGTCACCGTGCAGCAGAGGAATGATCCCGCCCATGTAGTGGGCATCGACTACGGCACCCTCTCCGGGCGGGCCGTCGTCGTACGGGTGGATGACGGCGCCGAACTCGGGTCCGCGGTGCACCCCTACCGGCACGGAGTGATGGACACGAACCTGGCTGCCACCGGTGCACCACTGCCGCCCGACTGGGCGCTGCAGGTCCCGGCGGACTACATAGAGGTCCTGCAGCACGCGGTACCGGCGGCCATCCGGGCTGCGGGCATCGATCCGGCATCAGTCATCGGGGTGGGTACCGACTTCACCGCGTGCACCATGGTTCCCGTCACCAAGGACGGCACCCCGCTGAATGAGCTTCCCGGGCTCCAGGACCGTCCGCACGCCTACGTGAAGCTCTGGCGCCACCACGCGGCGCAGGCGCAGGCGGACCGGATTAACGAACTCGCCGGGCAGCGCAACGTTTCCTGGCTGCCGCGCTACGGCGGGCTGATCTCCAGCGAATGGGAATTTGCCAAGGGGCTGCAGCTGCTGGAAGAGGACCCCGAGCTGTACGAACGGATGGATCACTGGGTGGAAGCCGCGGACTGGATTGTCTGGCAGCTGACCGGTAACTATGTGCGAAACGCCTGCTCAGCGGGGTACAAAGGCATACTGCAGGACGGCGCATACCCGGACCGGGATTTCCTGGCGGCACTGAACCCGGACTTTTCCGGGTTTGTTTCCGGGAAGCTCGAACACCCGGTGGGCAGCCTGGGCTCAGCCGCCGGGACGCTCAGCGAGCAGGCAGCGGCCTGGACCGGCCTGCCGGGCGGAATTCCGGTGGCCGTCGGCAACGTGGACGCCCATGTGTGTGCACCGGCGGCCGGGGTGGCCGGCCCGGGCCGGATGGTCGCGATTATGGGCACCTCCACCTGCCACGTGATGAACGCCGAAATCCTGCGCGACGTGCCGGGAATGTGCGGTGTGGTGGACGGCGGCATTGTCGAGGGCCTCTACGGCTACGAGGCCGGCCAGTCAGGTGTCGGAGACATTTTCGGCTGGTTCACCGCACACTTCGTCCCCGCCGAACTGACCCGGGAGGCGGACGACCGCGGGATGAGCGTGCATGAACTGCTCACCGAACAGGCTGCCGGCCAGGAGGTAGGCGCCCACGGGCTCCTGGCCCTGGACTGGCAGTCCGGGAACCGCTCCGTCCTGGTGGACCATGAGCTTTCCGGCCTGCTCGTGGGACTGACCCTGGCAACCCGCCCGCACGAGGTGTACCGGGCGCTGCTGGAAGCCACGGCCTTCGGCACCCGCACCATTGTGGAGGCGTTCACCTCCTCGGGCATTCCGGTGACGGAGTTCGTCGCGGCGGGGGGACTCGTTCGGAACCGGTTCCTGATGCAGATCTACGCCGACGTCCTCGGCATGCCGATTTCCGTCATTGGCAGCGACCAGGGCCCGGCACTCGGCTCCGCCATCCACGCTGCCGTGGCCGCCGGTGCCTACCCGCACGTGCGGGACGCCGCGGCTGCCATGGGGAGGGTGCACCGCAACGAGTTCCTGCCGGATCCGGAGCGTTCGCAGGCCTATAACGCGCTGTACGCGGAATACACCGCGCTGCATGACTATTTCGGCCGGGGCGGCAACGACGTCATGCGGAAGCTGAAGGCCATACGCCGCTCAGTCCGCCTGGTCCGTGAGGTGAGCGCATGAGCATTCCAGGGAACGGTTTCGAGCAGGCAGTTGCACGCGTTCGCGCAGAGGTGGCAGCCCTGCACGGCGAACTGGTGCGGTACGGGCTGGTGGCGTGGACGGCCGGAAACGTTTCAGGCCGGATTCCCGGCACCGGATACTTCGTCATCAAGCCCAGCGGCGTCGGATATGCGGACCTCAGTCCGGAATCCCTGATCCTATGCGACCCCGACGGGGGTCCCGTGGCCGGAAGCCAGGACGCAGGCCTGTCTCCGTCCAGCGATACGGCAGCGCATGCCTACGTGTACCGCAACATGCCCGGAACCGGGGGAGTAGTGCACACCCACTCTCCGTATGCCACGGCCTGGGCGGCGCGCGGTGAATCGATTCCCTGCGTGCTTACCGCCATGGCTGACGAGTTCGGCGGGGAGATCCCCGTGGGCCCCTTCGCCATCATCGGCGATGACTCGATTGGCCGCGGCATCGTTTCCACCCTTCAGGGCCACCGGTCCCGCGGGGTCCTGATGCGGAACCACGGTCCCTTCACCATCGGCCGGGACGCACGCGACGCCGTCAAGGCAGCTGTCATGCTCGAGGACGTTGCCCGCACGGTCCACTTCGCCCGCCAGCTCGGGGAACCCCTGCCCATCGAACCGGCGCACATCGACGCCCTGTTCGAGCGCTACCAGAACGTGTACGGCCAGCAGCCGGCAGCAACCCCATCAAATTCAGGAGTGCACTGACGTGAGTCCCCTCAACACCACGCTCGAACCCTACGAGGTCTGGTTCCTCACCGGCAGCCAGGACCTCTACGGAGAAGACACGCTGCGCCAGGTAGCCGAACAGTCCAAGGCCATTGTCGGCATGCTCGACGACGCCGGCCTGCCGGTGCGCGCGGTCTGGAAACCGACACTCACGGACACAGGCTCCATCCATGCGGCAGCGCTCGCCGCCAATGCAGCGGAAAACGTCATAGGCGTGATTGCCTGGATGCACACCTTCAGCCCCGCGAAAATGTGGATCCGCGGGCTGGACGCGCTGCGCAAACCGCTTCTTCACCTGCACACGCAGATCAACGTGGAACTGCCGTGGGCGGAGATCGACTTCGATTTCATGAACCTGAACCAGGCTGCGCACGGGGACCGGGAATTCGGCTATATCTCCGCCCGCCTGGACGTGCCCCGCAAGACCGTCGTCGGGCACGTTTCCGCCCCCGCCGTTATTGCCCAGATTGCCTCCTGGCAGCGTGCCTGTGCCGGCCGGGCAGCCATGCAGGGCATGCGGGTTGCCCGTTTCGGCGACAACATGCGCAACGTTGCCGTCACCGAAGGGGATAAGACCGAAGCCGAACTGCGCTTTGGCGTCTCCATCAACAGCTGGGGGGTCAATGACCTGGTGGAGGTGGTGGACGGGCAGTCCGAGGACAGCGTGGACAAACTGATCGCCGAGTACGAAGACATCTATGACGTTTCCCCGGAGCTGCGGCCCGGCGGAAGCCGGCACGAATCCCTGCGCTACGGGGCGCGGCAGGAACTTGGCCTGCTCCAGTTCCTTGAAGAAGGCGGTTTCGGCGCCTTCACCACCAATTTCGAGGATCTGGGCGGACTGCGGCAGCTGCCGGGACTCGCCGTCCAGCGGCTGATGTTCAGCGGCTACGGTTTCGGCGCCGAAGGGGACTGGAAAACCGCCATGCTGGTGCGGGCGGCCAAGGTAATGGGCGCCGGCCTGCCCGGCGGCGCCTCCCTGATGGAGGACTACACCTACCATCTGGTGCCCGGCGAGGAGAAAATCCTTGGCGCCCACATGCTCGAGATCTGTCCCAGCCTCACCACGGACAAACCCAGCCTGGAAGTACACCCGCTGGGCATCGGCGGACGGGAAGACCCCGTCCGCCTGGTGTTCAACACAGACCCGGGCCCCGGCGTCGTCCTGGCCATGTCCGACATGCGCGACAGGTTCAGGCTGACCGCCAACACGGTGGACGTGGTTCCTCCGGACGCCCCGCTGCCGAACCTCCCCGTGGCCCGCGCCGTCTGGCAGCCGCATCCCGATCTGGCCACCTCCGCGGCCGCCTGGCTCACCGCCGGCGCCGCCCACCACACCGTGCTCAGCACCGCCCTCGGGGCGGACGTGCTCACCGACTTTGCGGAGATGTCCGGCGTGGAACTGCTGCTGATCGACAACACCACGGACCTGCGCGGTTTCCAGCGGGAAGTCCGCTGGAATGCGGCCTATTACCGGCTCGCCCAGAAACTCTGAACCCACCTCACCAAGGCACGGCAACCACGAAAGGCATGACCATGACACGCAAACCCACACTGAAGCGGGTACTTATCGGCGGAGTCTCGCTGAGCCTGGCCCTCAGCATGAGCGCCTGCGCCGGCAACCGCGGCGGCGGGGACGCCGGCGGGGACTCCAACGAGGGCGCCAAGATCGGCGTCGCCATGCCCACGCAGCAGTCCGAACGCTGGATCGCCGACGGTGAGAACGTCAAGTCCCAGCTTGAGGAACTTGGCTACGAGGTGGACCTGCAGTACGCCAACGATGACATCCCCACCCAGGTCTCCCAGATCGAGAACATGATCAACGGCGGCGCCGAGGCCCTGGTCATTGCCTCCATTGACGGCACCACGCTGACCGGTGTGCTGGATACCGCCGAAGCCCAGGACATCCCGGTGATCGCCTATGACCGGCTGATCAACGAGTCCGACACCGTGGACTACTACACCACCTTCGACAACTACGAGGTGGGGGTGCAGCAGGGCACCTCACTGCTCACCGGTCTGGGCGTCCTGGACGACGCCGGGCAGCCGACCGGGGAAAAGGGTCCGTTCAACGTCGAACTGTTCGCGGGCAGCCCGGATGACAACAACGCCACGTTCTTCTGGGACGGCGCCATGGACACCCTGCAGCCCTACCTTGATGACGGAACCCTGAAGGTCCCCAGCGGGCAGACCGCCTTCGAGCAGGCTGCGATCCTGCGCTGGCTGCCGGATACCGCCCAGGACCGGATGGAGGACCTGCTGACCGTGGGCGGCGGTGCACAGATCGACGGCGTGCTCTCCCCGTATGACGGGCTGTCCATCGGCATCATCTCCGCCCTGCGCTCCGGCGGCTACTCCGGGGAGAACCTGCCCGTGATCACCGGCCAGGACGCGGAAGTGGGCTCGGTGCAGTCGATCATGAGCGACGAGCAGTACTCCACGATCTTCAAGGACGTCCGCGAGCTCGGCAAACGCGCCGTGCTGATGGTTGATGCCCTGATGAAGGACGAGGAACCGGAAACCAATGACGAGGAGACCTACGACAACGGCGCGAAGGTAGTGCCGGCGTACCTGCTCGAAAGCCAGATCGTCACCGTCGACAACTATGAGGAAGTCCTGGTGGACAGCGGTTACTACGAGGCCTCCGACCTTAAGTGACACCCGGCAGGTGGCGGCCCGGTACCGGCCGCCACCTGTACCACCATCGAGAGTCCAGGACAGGGAGGTCCGCGTGAGTGACTACATTCTCCAAATGACCGGGATCGGCAAGGCATTCCCCGGCGTCAAGGCGTTGCAGGACGTCACCCTTGCCGTGGCCCGCGGAGAGGTCCATGCCATCTGCGGCGAGAACGGGGCAGGCAAGTCCACCCTGATGAAAGTGCTGTCCGGTGTCTACCCGCACGGCAGCTACGACGGCGAGATCCTGCTGGACGGCCGGCCCGTTGCCTTCCGGGACATCAAGGACAGCGAACGCAGCGGCGTCGTCATCATCCACCAGGAACTGGCGCTTTCGCCGTACCTCTCCGTGGCCGAAAACATCTTCCTGGGCAATGAACGCTCGGCCCGCGGCTTCATTAACTGGAACGAAACCAATGTCCGCGCGGCAGAACTGATGCGCCGGGTCGGACTCGACCTGAACCCGGTTACCCGGGCCGGGGACATCGGCGTCGGAAAGCAGCAGCTGGTGGAGATTGCCAAGGCGCTGTCCAAGGACGTGAAGCTGCTGATCCTGGATGAGCCCACGGCTGCGCTGAATGATGAGGACTCCGCCCACCTGCTGGGCCTGGTCCGCGGCCTGCGCGAGGACGGCATCACCTGCATCATCATCAGCCACAAACTCAACGAAATCCGGGCCATTGCCGACTCGGTCACCATCCTGCGGGACGGGCAGACCATCGAGACGCTCAGCCTCGATGACGGGTCCGTCACCGAGGAACGCATCATCAAGGGCATGGTGGGACGGGAACTGACCAGCCGTTACCCGGACCGCACCCCCGAGATTGGCGAGGAGGTGCTGCGGGTGGAGGACTGGACCGTGCACCACCCCGCGGAACACGCCCGTGTCGTGATCGACAGGGCGCACCTGTCCGTGCGCGCCGGGGAGATTGTCGGCATCGCCGGGCTGATGGGCGCCGGGCGTACCGAACTGGCCATGAGCATTTTCGGACGCAGTTACGGCACCGGCATCAGCGGCACGCTGTACAAGAACGGACGGGAAATCACCGCGCGCACCGTACAGGAGGCGATCCGGCACGGCATCGCCTATGCCACCGAAGACCGGAAGCGGTACGGCCTGAACCTGATCGAGGACATCAAGCGGAACGTCTCAGCCTCCGCCCTGACCAAGCTCGCCACCCGGGGGTGGGTGGACGGCGGCCGGGAAACCGTGGTGGCGCAGGACTACCAGCGCAGCATGAACATCAAGGCCCCGTCCGTCAGTGCGGTTGCGGGCAAGCTGTCCGGCGGCAACCAGCAGAAAGTGGTCCTCTCCAAATGGATGTTCGCGGATCCGGATGTCCTCATCCTTGACGAGCCCACCCGGGGGATCGATGTCGGAGCCAAATACGAGATCTACACGATCATCAACCGGCTCGCGGCACAGGGTAAGGCGGTGATTGTCATTTCCTCCGAACTTCCGGAGCTCCTTGGCATCTGTGACCGCATTTACACCCTTGCCCAGGGCCGCATCACCGCCGAGGTTCCGATTGCCGAGGCAACCCCCGAACGACTTATGCAGCACATGACACAGGAAAAGGAATAGCCATGGCTACCACTCTCGCCGGTGAGGATCCGGCACTCGGCACCAGGACCCCCAAACCGTCCCCGCTGGCCGACGCCGGACGGTTCCTGGCCGGCCGGCTGCGGCAGATCGGCATCTTCCTGGCCCTGCTGGTGATCGTCACCCTGTTCCAGGTCCTGACCGGCGGGGCACTGCTGCAGCCGGACAACGTGGCCAACATCATTGTGCAGAACAGCTACATCCTGCTGCTGGCCATCGGTATGGTCATGATCATCGTGGCCGGCCACATTGACCTGTCCGTGGGATCCGTCGCGGCCTTTGTGGGTGCCATGTCCGGCATCATGATCCGCGACTGGGGAATGCCATGGTGGGCTGCGCTGGTGGCCTCCCTGGTGGTGGGTGCGCTGGTCGGCGCCTGGCAGGGATTCTGGGTGGCGTACGTAGGGATCCCCGCCTTCATCGTCACACTGGCCGGCATGCTCGTTTTCCGCGGCCTCACCCAGATCATCCTGGGGAACCAGCGGATCACCGGTTTCCCGGAGGAATACCGCCAGCTTGGCGGAGGGTCCCTGTTTCCCGGGCTGTTCCCGGCGGAAACCAACCTGCTGGACTGGACCACCGTGGGACTCGGCCTGCTGGCCACTATCCTGCTGGTCCTCAGCCAGCTCCGCGGACGGGCTGCCCGGATGAAGCTGAACCTGGATGACGAACCGAAGGCATGGTTCTTCACCCGCCTGCTGTTCAGCGTCGTCGTTGTCCTTGGACTGACCTACCTGCTTGCCAGCTCCAGGGGCGGAACGCCCATAGTGCTCGTTGTCCTGGGTGTGCTGGTGGTGGCCTACAGTGCCGTGATGAACCGCTCGGTCTTTGGCCGCCATGTCTATGCGCGCGGCGGGAACCTGCAGGCGGCCCAGCTTTCGGGCGTCAACACCAAACGGGTGGACTTTCTGCTCTTCGTGAATATGGGCGTGCTGGCCGCACTGGCCGGACTGATCTTCACCGGACGCCTGAACTCGGCGGGCCCGGGTGCCGGAAACCTCTTCGAGCTTGACGCGATTGCCGCGGCATTTATCGGCGGCGCCGCTGTCACCGGCGGAGTGGGGACCATTGTTGGCGCGATCACCGGAGGCCTGATCATGGGTGTCCTGAACAACGGAATGTCCCTGATGGGCGTGGGGATCGACTATCAGCAGTTCATCAAGGGCCTGGTCCTGCTGCTTGCGGTCGGTTTCGACGTCTTCAACAAGCGCAAGGCCTCCAATGCCTTGAAATGAACCATGCATAAAACAGGTGGCGGGTTCCCGGGAGGGGGCCCGCCGCCGATCGTTAAGGGCCGCCGAATCCGGCTGTGAGCGTCGACGCAGAAAGCAAAATAGAACGCAAATCGACGTGTGTCCAGCGTTACCCGTAACTGATTGTGATGAACCCTACAAGACCCGCCTCGATCGGCTTATTGGCGCGGATCCCGGCCGGTAACGATTAGGTTTCGATTAGGTAGCGATTTGATCTCGACAAATGACTGCTTTAGGTTGTTTATGAGCCCGGATCGAGGGCTGGACTGCCGGCCGTTTCGAAGGCCGGCGCGGTCGGCACCCAAAGCTGGTGCGGCCGATGCATGAATCGCACTAAGTACCACGCGTCCACTGTACGTCGCCGCTGCGTGGTACCGAAAAAGACCTCTATCAGTCGGGGTAGGCGACGGCGCGCGGAAGCCCGGGGACGGGTTGAGCGCAGGTGGAACCCTTGGGAGCACAAGAACCGATGAAGAACCAGAAGATCCGTCGTATCGTACGTCGTGGACTGGCCACCGCTGCCCTCACCGGTGTCGGCGCTGCCGGCCTCGCAGGCCTTGCGGCACCAGCCAACGCCAGCTCAATGGACTGGGACGCGCTTGCACAGTGCGAAAGCGGTGGAAACTGGGCTACCAACACCGGTAACGGTTTCTCCGGCGGCCTGCAGTTCACCCCCAGCACCTGGGCCGCCTTCGGCGGAACCGGTGACCCGGCCAACGCCAGCCGCGAGCAGCAGATTGCCGTAGCTGAGCGGGTCCTGGCCGAACAGGGTCCCGCCGCATGGCCTGCCTGCACTGCCAAGCTGGGCCTGACCGGTGCCACTGCCAACCCGCAGGCCGCCACCCCGGCCCCCGCGACCACCCCGGTGGAAACCCAGGCGCCGGCACAGACCTACGCCCCGGTTGAAACCGCTCCGGTTGAAGCCGCTCCGGCACCGACCTATGTTGAGCCGCAGGCCCTTCCGGAGCAGCTGCCGGCCCCGACCAACGTTGAGGTCCAGGCTGTTGCACCGGTGCAGGCTCCTGCCCCGGCCCTGTCCGGCGAGACCTACGTCATCCAGGCCGGCGACACGCTGTCCACCATTGCCGAGAAGCTGGGCATTGAGGGCGGCTGGCAGGCGCTGTACAACGCCAACGCCGACACCGTGATTCACCAGGACCTGATCTTCACCGGTCAGACCCTGCAGCTGCCGGCCTAACCACCGGAGTACACAGCTTCGGCACCGGACCGACGACGGCCGGCTGCCGACGCATCGGGCGCCCCGCTACCAAGCGGGGCGCCCGCACGCGTTTAACCGCGGTTAGCCGCCGGCAATCGACTGCAGCACCAGCACCACGGCACCGGGGCCCAGCACAGTTGAGGAACCGGCCAGGTCCCGGATGTCATCACCGTCCACATACAGGTTCACGTGCCGGCGGATGTCTCCCGCGTCGTCCACAATGCGCCGGTACACCCCGGGATGCCGGTCCCGCAGCAGTTCCAAAAGCACGCCGATGGTCGGGGCCCGGTCACCGCCAGCACCCACACCGCCAGCGCCCGCACCGCCAGCGGTCCCGGCAGAATGGCCCGGGGAGCCGGGACGGAACACCAGGCTGCGGCTGCCGCCGGCAGCCTCAGCCAGCGCCGCCGGCAGCAGAAGCTCGACGGCGGAGGCGGCGCCCTGCGCGTCAGAGGGCAAGCGCCCGGACACAGAGCACATCCGGAAGGTTGGCGGTGAGCAGGCTGAAGCTTTCCCCTTCATCGGAGCTGGCGTACACCTCGCCGCCGCGCGTGCCGAAGTAGATGCCCGCCGGATCTGCCCGGTCCACATCCGCGGCATCGCGCAGCACCGCGTTAAAGTCATAGGCGGGAAGGCCGGCGTCGTGCCGCTCCCAGCTGCTGCCGGCGTCGGTGCTGCGGTACACCGCCGGACGCCCCTGCGGAGGATTGCGCTCACCGGCGGAACCCAGCGGGATGGTCCAGATGGTGTCCGGACGGGTGGGGTGGGCGAGCATCACAAAACCGAAATCCGCAGGCAGCCCGTCCGCAATGGACACCCACTGCCCGCCGGCGTCGTCGCTGCGGTAGACCCCGCCGTGGTTCTGCGCATAGAGCCGCTGCGGATTGCCGGCATCACGGGCCACCTTGTGCACACACTGTCCGAATTCGGGGTAATGCTCCGGCATGAAATCGGCAATGATCCCGGTGTTGAAGGCATCCCAGCTCTCGCCGCGGTCATCGGAGCGGTATACGCCGCCGCTGCTGATGGCCACATGGACGGAATCATCCGCGGGGCTCGGCAGTACGGTGTGCGCCGCCGGACCGCCGTACCCTGCACCCCACCGGGTCCGGTGCGGATGGTCCCACAGTCCGCGGACCAGCTCGAAGTGCTTCCCGCCGTCCGCGGAACGAAACACGGAAATGGGCTCGCAGCCGGCCCAGACCACCCCGGGGCGGTCTTCGGTGTCCGGCCTTAGCTGCCAGATCCGCTCCAGTGTGGCCCCGGTGTCCGCGGGGAAGGCGATGGCCGGGGCCTCGGGTTCCTGCCAGGTCTTGCCGAGATCATCCGAGACGGCAACGTTGGTGCCCCACCACTCCGACCGCACCCCGGCCAGCAGCCGCGGAGTGTCCGTGCGGGTATCGAAGGCCAGGGAGGGAACCTCGGCCATCGCGAATTCCGGCCCGCTCAGCGTCCAGTTCCGGCGGTCGCTGCTGGTGGCAAGCCAGAGGCCCTTCCGGGTTCCTATGGCAACCACTGCGGGCACGGGGTGACCGGCTGTGACCTCATCCATGCCGTTATTGCAGCATTGCGGCACAGGCAGAACAAGGGGGTTCCTGAAGTTTCCCGTACCCGGACCGGCGTCCTGCCCGGTATGCCGGGGCACCCCGTCCAGCTCCCACATGGAAATGGGGGCCGCGCGTGCGATACACATAAACGATGCAGTTGTTGCCACTGAACGCCATGGACCCATGATCTACATCGATCCGCCGATGTGGCCGGCACACAACACCCTTTTCTCCCACCTCATTTCCGATGCCGGGCTGGGCGAGCTGCACGCATTTGCCCGGGCCGCCGGTATCTCGCCGCGTGCGTTCGACGGCGACCATTACGACGTCCCGCAGCAGCGCTACGACGCGTTGGTCCGGCGCGGCGCGGTGCCCGTCACCGGCGGGAACCTGGTGCGCATCCTGATTGCCAGCGGACTCCGGATTCCGGCACGGGACCGGCCCTCAGCGCTCGCCCGGCCCCTGATGCACCGCTGGAACCGGCTGCTGCCCGGCGCCCCGGACCTGGGGGAGCGCCTGCTGGAGCACTGGAATGAACCGCACCGCCGCTACCATGACCGCCGCCACCTCCTGCAGGTGCTGGAGGCCCTGGACCTGCTTGCCGGTTCCGGGGTTCCGGTCCCGGTGGCCCTTGCCGCCTGGTTCCATGACGCCGTCTATTCCGGGGCTCCGGGTAAGGATGAGGAAGCCTCTGCCCGGCTCGCTGAGGCCCTGCTGCCTGCTGCGGGCGTGACCGCGGCAGATACCGCCGAATGTGCCCGCCTGGTCCGCCTCACGGCGGGGCATGATCCCCGGCCCGGGGACCGGCACGGCGAGCTCCTGGCCGACGCCGACCTCTCGGTGCTGGCCCGTCAGCCGGACCGGTACCGCGCCTACGTAACGGAGGTCCGCGCCGAGTATGCCCACCTCTCGGATCAGGAATTCGCCGCGGGCCGTGAGCGGGTGATACGGCAGTTCATGGCCGCGGATCCGTTGTTCCGCACGGCCTCCGGCCGAAAGCTTTGGCAAGAGCAGGCACGCCGAAACCTCAGCGCGGAACTCACCGGGATGCTGGAGGGAACCGCTCCCGCCGGCCAGGGAAATGAAGGTAGGCCGGGCCCCGGCGCACCCCACCGGGACCGGCCATGAGCGTGCCGGCCGGGCCCGCCGGTTTCACCGGGCACGCCAAAGGGACCCGCGGCTACCGGGGGGTGCTGGTGGGCCTGGCCGCGGCCGGCGTGGCCACCTTCGCCCAGCTGTATTCCCTGCAGGGCGTCCTGCCGGAGCTTGCGGCCGGGATGGGAATTTCGGCGTCGTCGGCCGCCCTCACCGTTTCCGCCGCCACGCTCGGCCTCGCGGTGACGGTGATTCCGTGGTCCGCAGCGGCGGACCGTTTCGGCCGGCTGCCGGTAATGCGGGTGGCGATCCTGGCTGCGGTGGTGCTGGGACTGGCGGTGCCGCTAAGCCCCACCCTTCCGGTCCTGCTGGTGCTGCGCTTCCTTGAGGGCGCCGCCCTGGGCGGCATTCCCGCCGTGGCCCTGGCCTACCTCAGCGAAGAGGTGAGCCGCCTCCACGCTGCGGTGGCCGCGGGTACCTACGTCTCCGGCACTACCCTCGGCGGCCTTGCCGGCCGGATCCTGGCGGCCCCCGTGGCCGAACTGATCAACTGGCGGGCCGGTGTGGCTGCCGTAAGTATTCTCGCCGCGTGCGCCGCCGTCGTTTTTATGCTGACCGCGCCACGCCAGCACGGGTTTGTTCCGGAACGGGCTGCCGCTCCCGGCCGCGAGCTGGCGGCCCGGCTGGGCACAAATCTCCGCAACCCCCGCCTGCTGGCCCTCTATCTGCAGGGTTTCCTGCTGATGGGCGGCTTTGTTGCGGTCTACAACTACCTCGGCTTCCGGCTGGGCGGCCCGCCCTTCGGACTGCCGCAGTCCCTGGCAAGCGCCCTGTTCCTGGCCTACCTCGCCGGCACCTGGTCCTCCCGGGCAGCCGGCACCCTGGCGGCCCGGCTGGCAGGCCGCGGCGGGCGCAAGCTGGTGCTGCTGCTCTCCACGGGCGCCATGGGGGCGGGCCTGGCCCTGACCCTTGCCGATCATCTGGCGGCCATCGTGGCCGGTCTGCTGGTATTCACCGCAGGGTTTTTCGGTGCCCACGCGATTGCCTCGGGCTGGACGCCGCTGCTGGCCCCGGTGGGCCGCGCCCAGGCATCCTCGCTGTACAACCTCTTTTATTACACGGGTTCCAGCGTGCTGGGCTGGGCCGGCGGCTACTGCTTCCAACACAACGGCTGGCCGGCCCTGGTGCTGTTTGTGGGTGCGCTGCTGCTGGCGGCGGCACTGGTGGCCGGTCTGGTCCTGCGCGCCGACGACGGCGGTGGAAACGCCGCGGCCGGGCCGGTGAAAACGTAGGCTGGATGCTGTGAATACCCCAGCCGACCTTTCCTCACGGCGGCTCAGCCGGCGGATCCTGGCCCTGGCCCTGCCGGCGCTGGGCGCGCTGATTGCGGAGCCGCTTTTCCTGCTCGCCGATTCGGCGATTGTCGGCCATCTGGGCGTGAACCAGCTGGCCGGCGTCGGCCTCGCCTCCACCGTGCTGCAGACCGCCGTCGGACTTATGGTTTTCCTCGCCTACTCCACCACCGGTACCGTTGCCCGCTACCTCGGCGGCAACCGGCACTCGGACGCGCTCGCCGCCGGCCGGGACGGAATAGCCCTGGCCCTGGGGCTGGGCGCGGTGCTCTCCACGGCCGGCTACATCTTCGCGCCGCAACTGTGCACCGTTATGGGCGCCACCGGGGATGTGCACCGGTATGCCGTGGACTACCTGCGCTTTTCCATGCCGGGACTCACCGCCATGCTGGTGGTCCTCGCCGCTACGGGTGTGCTCCGCGGACTGCAGGACACCCGGACACCGCTGGTGGTTGCCACCGTGGGCTTCGCCGCAAACATCGGGCTGAACTACCTTCTGGTGTACGGCTTCTCCCTCTCGGTGGCGGGTTCCGCACTGGGCACCAGCATCGCCCAGTGGGGCATGGCCGTTTTCTACCTTGCGGCAGTGGCCCGGATGTCCCGTGCCCGGGGCGTGCCGCTGCGGCCAACGGCGGCGGGGATCCGCAACACCGCGCACGTGGGGTCCTGGCTGATGCTGCGCACCCTCAGCCTGCGGGCAGCCGTGCTGGCCACGGTGCTGGTTGCCACGGCGCAGGGCCCGGAATCCCTGGCGGCCCACCAGCTGGTAATGACCGTGTTTACCTTCCTGGCCTTTGCCCTGGATGCCCTGGCCATTGCCGCGCAGGCCATGATCGGCAAGGAACTGGGGGCCGGGGACACCGCGCTGGCCCGTGCCCTGACACGCCGGATGGTGGTGTGGGGCGTGGGCTTCGGCGTCATTACCGGCGGCCTGCTGGCGATTGCCGCCCCGGTGGCCGGCGTGCTTTTCACCGGCGACGCCGGCGTGCAGCAGGCCATGACGGCCGGCCTGTGGGTCCTGGCCGTGTCCCAGCCGATCTGCGGGCTGGTGTTTGTCCTGGACGGTGTGCTGATCGGGGCGGGGGACGCCCGCTACCTGGCGCTGACCGGACTGATAAACCTGGCGGTCTACCTGCCGCTGCTGATCTGGGTGCATGCCTCGCAGCTTGCAGGTTCCGTCGGCATCGCCTGGTTGTGGGCTGCCTTCGGCCTGGGGTACATGTGTGCCCGGGCAGCCACGCTCTCCTGGCGCGTACGGCAGGATGCCTGGATGGTTACCGGTGCGGCATCGGGAACAGCCAGCGACTAAGCTGGACGGTGGCCAACCGGCTACTCCATGACGGCGAAATGAAAGCGGAGGCTCTGCAGTGGGCGCATCCAACACCGGAGCACCATGGGTACCCATGCTGCTGCGTTCAGCGGTAGCGGCGGTCTACGGCGTGCTGACGATCTTCTGGCAGGAACCCGATGATTCCGTCCTGGCCTATGCCGGCGGTGCTTATCTGCTGCTGACCGGTGCCGCGCTCCTGCTCCTGGCCGGCACGGCCCGCGGCCACGGCAGCACCAAAACCTTCCTGTCGGCCGAGGCCGTACTCTACGTGCTGGCAGGTGCGCTCACCGTGGTTCCGGCTGCGGCCGGAACCATGCAGGCCTTCCCGGCGGCGGCGTCCACCGCCCTGATAGTCGGCGGCGCCATTGAATTGTTCCTGTGGTTCAGGGACCGGAAGACCTTCCTGCCGGTCCGTGACGGGCTCATCACCGGCGCAGCGGCCGCTGGTGCGGGTGTGCTGGTGCTGGTGTTCCAGGACCTGGGCTCCCGCGCCCTGCTCGGGGTTACCGGCGGATCCGCAATCATCATTGCCGTGATCCTGGCGCTTTCGGCCCTGGGGGCCCGGCATGATGCCCGCAGCGCCCAGGGGGATCCCGCAAAGGCCGTAAACTAGAGACGCGGCAGTGCATTCTGCACCGACCCGCGCAACCCCAACCCAGCAGGAGGATCTAACGTGGCGAAGAGCTCAACCGGCGGCCCGCAGAGGCGGAACTCCGTGAAGGCACCGCTGATCTTCTCCGCTGTGCTGGCGGTGGTCGCCGGTGTCTGCACCATGATCTTCGCCACCGGCGGAGCCGAGAAGGAACTCCGGGTTGATCTGGGCCTGACGGCCATGGGAATCGCCTTCATCGCGTCCCTGCTGATCTCCTCCCTGCTGCTGATGACGGAAAAGCCCAACCCGGACTACCTCAGCGAGGGTTCGGGTATCCACCGCAGCTCGGCCAAGATCCCCGGGGGAGCAGGCAGCGTCGGCAAGCCGGCGCCGTCGTCCGCCCCGCGCGATGAGGATCCGGGCACGTCCCGCCCGGCCGATCCCACGAACTGAGCCGCGCCACAAGCCGGACCACGGGTCCGGTTCCCGGATTTACCGCACCGTAACAACCGGTGCCGCCGATAGAAACAATGCCTTTTTAGGCTCTGGGTATTCACCCGTTTCTATTGAAAGCGCTGGTCCCCATGAGCCTTAGCACCCGCCTCAGGGCACGTTCGACGTCGGCACGGATCCTCGCGGGAACCCTGGCTCTTTCCGGGGTCCTGCTGGTCACAGCGTGCGGAGGATCCACCGAGGCTGACACCGGCGGCGGCACCGCTGACTACGGCACCCTGGACCTGAACCTGTCCTGGATCAAAAACGCGGAGTTTGCCGGCGAGTATTTTGCGGATGCCTCCGGCTACTACAAGGAAGCCGGGTTCTCCGACGTCAACCTGATTGCGGGCGGCCCGGGCGGCACCTCCACCGAGACCATGGTCCTCTCCGGCGGCGCACTGGTAGGCACCTCCAGCCCCATGGGGGTTGCACCGGTCATCGCGGAGGAAGACGCGCCGCTGAAGATCATCGGCACCACCTATCAAAAGAACCCGTTCGTCATCATTTCCCTGGACGGTAATCCCATCACCACGCCCGCGGAGCTGGCCGGCCAGCGGATCGGTGTACAGGCCGGCGTGAACGAAACAATCTTCGACGCGCTGCTGGAGGTCAACGGCATTGATCCGGGGTCCGTGGAGAAGGTTCCGGTCCAATATGATCCGCAGCCGCTGGTCAACGGTGACGTGGACGGTTTCTTCGGTTACCTGACCAATGAGGTGCTGACCCTGGAGCAGGCCGGGCATGCCACCGCGGTGCTGCCGTTCGCCGATAACGGACTGCCGTTTATTGCCGAGAGCTTTGTCACCACCGATGAGGCCATTGAGACCCGCCGCGAAGAACTGAAGGCCTTCCTGCGAGCCACCCTGCGGGGATGGCAGGACGCAGTGGCGGATCCCGAGGAATCCGCCCGGCTGGCCGTGGAGGTTTACGGCTCGGACCTGAACCTGGACATGGCCAAGGAAATCCGCCAGGCGGAGGAACAGAACACCAAACTCGTGGTCTCCGCGGAGACGGACGCCAACGGGCTTTTCACGGTCAGCGATGAGCTGATCCAGGAGAACCTGTCCATCCTGAAGCTGGCCGGATATGACCTGGAAGCCGAAGAGGTCTTTGACATGAGCCTGCTGGCGGAGGTCTACGAGGAAAACCCGGAGCTGAAATAAATGCCGCGCACCGGAAGCGGGATCAGCCTGCAGAACCTCGGCAAAACCTACGCTGCCGGCCGCAGCCCGGTAGTGGCCCTGGAAGCGGCCAACCTGAGTACTGACCGCGGCTCCTTCCTGTCCCTGCTGGGCCCCTCGGGGTGCGGTAAGTCCACGGTGCTGCGCATCCTGGCCGGGTTGGAGAACCCCACAACCGGAGACGTGCTGGTGGACGGGAAAACCCCGCAGGACCTGCGCCGCGGCCACGAACTGGGCATTGCCTTCCAGGACTCCGCCCTGCTGCCCTGGCGCAGCGTCTACGCGAACATCCGGCTGCCGCTGGAGGTATCCGGACTGCCCGCCGATGATGCATACATTCGCGAGCTCATTGCGCTGGTGGGGCTGGAGGGCTTCGAAAAGGCCCGTCCGGCGCAGCTGTCCGGCGGCATGCGCCAGCGTGTGTCCATTGCGCGGGCACTGGTGCTCAAACCCTCGGTGCTGTTGCTGGATGAGCCGTTTGGGGCACTGGATGACATGACCCGGCAGCGCCTGAACCTGGAGCTGCTGCGGATCTGGACAGAGAAACCGGCCACCACGCTGATGGTCACGCACGGGATTTCCGAGGCGATCTTTCTTTCCGACACCGTGGCGGTGATGAGCCCGCGGCCCGGCCGGATCAAGGAAGTCATTGACGTGGACCTGCCCCGCCCGCGCACACCGGACATGATGCGCAGCCCCGAGTTCCACGCCCTGCATGACCACGCATCCGAACTGCTGTTCGCCGGGCCGGAGAGCCCGCGCCAGGCTGCCGCACCGGCCGGGCTGGAGGCGCGGTGAACGGGCGCAGGGTGCCACCCTGGGCCGTAGGTGCAGCGGGCACGGCGGCGGTGCTGGCCCTGTGGTGGATCGGCGCCGCCACGTTCCTGCGCGGAATCGGTGCACCGCCCGGCGGCGGGCCCGGGGCCATCCCCACACCGTGGCAGGTGCTCAGCCAGATGGGGGCGGACGGCGCCGGCTTTTACTGGCGCAATGCCGCCGTGACGCTGGCGGAAGCCGGAGCCGGATATGCCTGGGGTAATGCCCTGGCCCTGATCCTGGCGTTTGTGGTGCTGCTGCTGCCGGGCCTGGAACGCCTTGCCACCCAGCTGGCGGTGATCACCTACTGCCTGCCGGTAGTGGCGGTGGGTCCGGTCATCTTTATTGTGCTGGGGCCGCCGCGTTCCGGGGAATCCTCCGGCACCGCCGTCGCCCTGGCCGCGCTGTCCGTTTTCTTCACCACCATGGTCAGCGCCCTGGCCGGGCTGAAGGCTGCCGACCGGGCCTGCCTGGACATTGTGACGGTGTTCGGGGGACGGCGGATCCACCAGCTGGTCAAGGTGCGGCTGATTGCTGCGCTGCCGGCCGTCCTGGCGGCCCTGAAGATCGCGGCCCCGGCGGCACTGCTGGGCGCGATCCTGGGTGAATACGTGGGCGGGGTGGACCGCGGCCTCGGACCGGCCATGGTCAACGCCCAGCAGACGCTGGAAGTGGCCCGGGTGTGGGGTGTGGCGTTTGCCTGCGCCCTCCTGGCGGGTGCGGCCTACGCGCTGCTGGGACTGGTGTCCCGGATCGCCGCGCCGTGGGCATCCGGCGTCCGGGCGGGGAGCCTCTGATGGGGGCGGCACTGCAGTCCGCCGCGCGGACGCTGCTCGGGCTGGCACTCTCCCTGGCCGTCGTCGGGGTGCTGTGGGTGGGCCTGCTTCAGGTCTTTAACGTCTCCTCCTACATTGGCAAGGGCCCCCTGGCGGTGTGGAGTTACCTGGTACGGGACCCGGAGGCCGCCGCCCACCGCGACCTGGTGCTGGGACAGCTGGGGCAGACCCTGCTCGACGCCGGCATGGGGTTCTCCGCCGGCATGGCGGCCGCGCTCGCCGCGGCCTGTCTCTTCACCCTCTTTAGGGGCGTGGAACATGCCCTGATGCCGGTGGCGATGCTGCTGCGGTCCGTGCCGCTGGTGGCCCTGGCCCCGATGATCATCCTGATCTTTGGACGCCAGGAAGCGGCAGTGGCGGCCATGGGCGGGATTGTCGTGTTTTTTCCGGCCCTGGTAACCATCGTTTTCGGGCTGCGCTCGGCCTCGCCGGCCATGCTGGAGGTGGTGCAGGTTTACGGCGGCAGCCGGCTGGACGCCTTCCGCAAGGTGGCCATGCCCTCTGCGGCACCGGCGCTGTTCACCGCGCTGCGGGTCTCCATCCCCGGGGCACTCACCGGCGCGCTGCTGGCCGAATGGTTGGCCACCGGGCAGGGCATCGGCTACGGAATTGTCTCCGCCGTGTCCCGGGCCCGGTATGACCAGGTGTGGGCCGGCGTCGTGGTGGTGACCCTGGCCTCGATCCTGCTCTACGCCGCAGTCTCGGCCGTGGAGGCAGCGGTGAAGCGGCGGACGGGGACGTAGGTGGCGCGCGGCTGCGGATAAGGTCAGGGTATGGACATCTGCACTGCCGCCCCTTCGCTTTCCGCCGCCGCGGGCAGCGCCTCCTGCCGCGCGGCGGTCCGGCAATGAATCTTCGCGAGCAGCAGCGCAGCGAGACACGGCAGCGCTTTATTGACACTGCCATGCGCCTGTTCCTGGATAACGGGTTTTCGGCCACCAGCATGAACCAGATTGCCGCGGCTGCCGGGGGCAGCCGCGCCAACCTGTACCTGCATTTCCGCAACAAGCCCGAACTGGTCATGGCGAAAATGCGCGACATCGAAGATGAAATTGCTGCCGGGTACCGGCGGCTGGACGCGCTGCCCGGCTACGACTTCACCGTCCTGCGCGCCTGGCTGGTCGAGATCCGGGAGCTGTGGGATACCTACTCCATTGAGTTCGCCGCCATGGAGCAGGCGATGGCCGCGGACACGGCGGTGGCGGATGAGTGGCTGGGGATGCTGCGCCGGGTCAGCGGTTCCATGCAGCGGCTGTATTCCACCTGCGCCTCGGAACAGGAGCGCGAGGAACGCCAGACCCACCTGGTCACCTTCATGATGAGCCTGGACCGCAACTTCTACTTCCTTTATGTCCGGGGCCACCAGGACCGGCATGAGCTGGTACTGGACGCCCTGGCCCGGCAGCTGCTGACCCTGTTCGAACCGCGCTAGCGTGCCGGCTGGTCCGCCGGCACGCTAGCGCCGGGTGCCTACCGGTCCAGGACCAGCCGCGGGCAGCCGCGCTCGGCCCGGGAAACGCAGATCATCAGCGTTTCATTGGCGTCCTGCTCGTCGGCGGTGAGGATCGAGTCCCGGTGTTCGGCCCGCCCGGAGAGCAGCCGCGTTTCGCAGGTGCCGCAGGTGCCGGTTTTGCAGGAGGAGATGACCGGCAGCCCGGCACGCTCCGCAGCGTCAAGAATGCTCTCGCCGGTGCCCACCTGCACGCTGACTCCGGATGCCGCGAATTCCACCTCGAAACCGTGTTCCGGTCCGGTGATCTCCACTTCCTTGGCGGCGAAGCGCTCCAGGCGCAGGGAGCCCTTGGGCCAGTGCTCGGACAGGGTTTCCACGGCACGGAGCACCGGTTCGGGACCGCAGCAGTAGATCAGGGTGTCCTCCCGCGGCTCGCGCAGCAGGTTCGGCAGGTCCATCAGCCCGTGGGTGTCCTGGGGCACCAGGGTCACCCGCTCCGCGTAGGGTGCCAGCTCATCCAGGAAGGCCATGGAACTGCGGGTCCTTCCGCCGTAGACCAGCTCCCAGTCCGCGCCCGCCCGTTCAGCTTCGCGGATCATGGCGAGGATGGGGGTGACGCCGATACCGCCGGCAATAAACAGGTACTTCCGGGCGGCGGTGAAGCGGAAGTTGTTCCGCGGCCAGGACACGGTGACCGCTGCACCTTCGCGCAGGGTCCGGTGCACCGCCAGCGAGCCGCCGCGGCCGGCGTCGGCACGCAGCACCCCTACCCGGTAGGCGGTGGTGTCCTCCGGATCCGAACACAGCGAGTACTGGCGCACCAGCTGCTCCGGTTCCCCGGGGAGGTGCAGGTCAATGTGCGCCCCGGCCTTCCAGCGGGGCAGCTCCCCGCCGTCGGGGTGGCCCAGGAGCAGTGAGACCACGCCGTCGGACTCCTCGCGGCGCTGCAGCACCCGCAGGTTCAAGGTGCGCACGGCGCGTTCCTTGGAACGGGCGACGTCGGCGACGTCCCAGTGTACGTTCAGCGAGCGGCGGGCGGGCAGCAGCGCGAACCGGACGAAGTCCAGCGCCTCGGCGTCATCCGGGCGCAGGGACGGCAGCCGTTCGTAGAGGACCTTCAGCCCGGCAGCACCCTGCACCCGCGCCAGCGGATTGCCCAGGCACTTGTGCCGCCCGGTGGAAAAGCCCAGGTGGTCGGCGGGGTCGGTGCGGTGGATGTCGAAGGTGAAGGGGTGCTCCACGTAGTCGGGATCGGTGTTCACTGCCGCCAGCGCAAGCCAGACCATGTCCCCGGCCCTGATCTGCGCCCCGCCGAGTTCAATGTCGATGTTCGCGCGCCGGGACGCGAAGGTGGAGGAGGGTCGGCGCCGGACGGTTTCCTCGAAGACCCGCGGCCAGAGTTCCGGTTCGGCCAGCGCGTCACTGCGGGCCTCGGGGCTGCCGTCCAGGAACAGCACGGCGTTGGCCATGGCCTGGGCGGTGGTATCGGTGCCCGCTGCGGCGAACTCGGTCAGGTGGATGGCAATCTGGTCCGCACCGAGGGCATAGTTTCCCTTCTCGTCGCGGGCCGAGGCCATCACGGAAATCAGGTCCTCCGCCTTTGAGGTGCGCCGGGATTCAATGATGCCGCGCAGTACCAGGTTGGCCTCGGTGTAGCGCTTCCATACCTCGGAGCGCCGGGGCTCCGGGAAGGGCTCCTGCGCGGAGGCCAGGATCTGGAAGAAATCGTCGCGCAGCTGGCGCATCATCGGGTCGTATTCGTAGTCCAGGTCCATCAGCGCCATGAGCGTCTGGGTGGTCAGCTCCAGGCAGTAGTCCTCCAGCAGGTTGCCGGCACCGTTGTTCTCGAACCGGTCAATGATGCGGTGTGCCCGGGCTTCGATTTCCGGCTGCAGGGCGTCCATCCGTTCCTGCAGGAAGCCGAGCTGGGCCACGCCGCGCGCCGTGGTGTGCCCGGGCGGATCGGACCCGACCAGGATGCGGGACATCAGTTCCGCTGGAATGGTGGACCGGTATTCCTCGGGCACCTTGATCAGGCCGCCGTTGGAGGCGGAGGAGAATTTCTGCCAGTCCGAGAGCACGGTCAGTGCGTCTTCGCGTCGGGTGACAATCCAGGCATTCAGGTGCGGGTAAAAGAACGTAGGCGTGGCGTCGCGCACTTCGGCGAAGTGCGCGGCAGGGTCGCGGTAGTAGGCATCGCCCATGGCATCGAAGCCGTGGGCCACGGGGCATTTGGCGGGGGCGGAACTGGTGGCGGTCATGGGGGGCGTCCTTGAAAGGGGGTTTAGAGTGCTGCGGCGACGGCGAGGGTGGAGAGCTTCTGGAACCGGGCTACGTTCTCGCCCTCGTCCATGACGCCGGAGGAGAGGAATACGAAGGTCAGGTCCCGGACGGGGTCCACCCAGAACAGCGTGGACCCGGCACCGTAGTTGCCGAACGTCCGCGGGCTGGTGAACGGACCGAAGAACGTGGGCGCGGTGCCGGTGCCGGAGAGGGAGAAGCCCAGGCCGAAGTTGCCGTTGGGCGCTTCCCAGCCGCGCATGGCGGCGATCCCCGAATACAGGTCATTGGGCATGTCCCCGGTCTGCAGGGTGGTGGCTGCATCCACCACCGCCGGGGCCACCAACTGGACCCCGTCGGCCCGGCCCTGGTTGCGGAACATTTCGGCGAAGCGGAACACATCGTCAACGGTGGAGGTCGCCCCCACCCAGGGCATTTCAGCGTCTTCGGTGATGTAGGTGTTCAGGCACTCAATGTCCTCGGGTGAGAGCCAACCGTCTTCGGGAACATAGACCTTCAGCGGAACAGCCCGTTCGGCCCGATCGGCGGGCAGCCCGAAGGCTGTGTCGCCCATGCCCAGCGGAGTGAAGACCAGATCCCGGGCCAGGTCCCGGAAATGGTCGTAGCCATAAGCGCGCCGGACCATTTCGCCGATCAGTGCGTGGTTGATGGAGGGTGCGTAGTTGAGGTTGCTGCCCGGCTCGTTCACTACGTCCACGCCGCCCAGGGCCTCGATCACGTCAGCCAGTACACCGAACCGGTCCGCGGGCAGCCCGGGATCGGGGGTGGCGGGCATTCCGGAGCGGTGCGTGAGCAGGTGGCCCAGGTTGATCTTGTCCTTGCGCACGGCCCGGAACCGGTCGGTGCCGAAGAACTCCGGAATCAGGTCCACTACGCGGGTGGACAGCGCGAGTTTCCCTTCGCCCAGGGCACGGTAGGCCAGGGTGTTGGTGAAGGCCTTGGACATGGACAGGATCCGGTAAACATCCCCGCGGTCCGTGCGCCGGCCGGCGGCCCGGTCGGCGAACCCGTAGCTGCCCTGCAGTCCGATCCGGCCGTTCCGGGCGACGATGATGTTGGCTCCGTCGTAGCTGCGGCGGTCAATATCCGTTGCGATGGTGTCTTCGAGGGTTTGCAGGGCTGCGGGGTTTAGGCCCTCAACATTGGTGATCATGGTGCCTTTCGGGGGTGGGCGCTGCGGCGGGAAACGCCGGTGAACTGCGGGGAGAGGGCGGGTCAGGACATCAGGGCCCCGCCCGAGGGCGAGAGCACCTGGCCGGTGTAGTGGGCGCCCGCGTCGGAGGCCAGGAAGACCAAGGTTCCGGCGATCTCCTCCGGTTCGGCCAGACGTTTGAGCGGCTGCAGTGCCAGCAGGGCCTGGACATGGTCCTCACCGGACTGGGTCATCAGCTGTGTGTTGATTCCGGCGGGGGCCAGGGCATTGACCCGGATCCCGAACGGTGCCAGTTCACCGGCGGTGGTGCGCGTCATGCCGACGACGGCGGCCTTGGACGCGGGGTAGTAGGTGGGCATGGGCAGGCCCACCAGGCCGGCCACGGAAGCGAAGTTGACGACGGCGCCGCCGCCGGCTGCCTTCAGCAGGGGCACGGCTGCGCGCAGGCAGTAGAACGTGCCGTACACATTGATGCGCATGACCCGGTCAAAGTCCTCGTCCGGGATTTCGGTGATGAATTCGGGGGTGAACGGCTCGCCCGCCTTCATGGCGTCCAGCATCCTGTGGTTGATGCCGTCCAGCCATTCCGTCGCCAGCCGATGGGGGGTGTTCACGCCGGCGGCGTTGATCAGTACGTCCAGCCGGCCGTGTTCATCGGCAACGCGTTTGAACGCGGCGTTGACGGCAGCGGAATCGGCAATGTCAACGGCAATGCCCGTGGCCCCGGGCAGGTCTGCCAGTTCGCGGTCCAGGGCGGCCTGGGATATGTCGAGGGCGTAGACGGTGGCGCCTTCGGCTACGAAGGTCCGCACTGCCGCGAGCCCCATGCCCGAGCCGGCTCCGGTGATGACGGCGATTTTGTCCTGCAGTTGCACGGGTACCCCTTTTGCTCCGACCACGGCGGTGTGGTCCATGAATGTGATCCACATCATGCCATTTCACTGGACAGGTGTCTAGTGAAATTCGGGTCTTGTCTCGGAACCTGCGCCTGCGCGGTATTCCCGGCGGGGCGGATGACCAGACGCCAGGTCTCCAGTAGGCTCCGGACATGGGGAAGCGACGAGACACACACGCAGCGGATTACCGGCTCTACGCCCGTCCCGAGGCGGGCGGCAGCGGCGGCTGGGCGGCGGGGCAGGCCGGCAGCACCGAAGCCGGGACGTGGGCTGACGACGACGGCGGTACTGCAGCGGATGCCGGTGCGCGCGGGTTGAGGCGGCACAGCACCGGGCCAATGCCGGCAGCGGCCGGGGTCGGCCGGGTCTCCGGGGAAATCTTCAGGGAAGAGGATCCGCGCGGCAGCGGGGAGGAAAGCCCTGGTTTTCTGCCGGCCGGCGCCCCGGACTCGCGGCGGGTCAACCCTTATCTCTGTGGGGCCTGGGCGGTGGTGGCGCTGATGCTTGGGGTTGGGCTGCTCTGGTTTTTCGGCAGCCTCCAGATGGACTCTCTGTACGGTGTCAACACGCAGGTCATGACACGCAAGAGCATGGTGATGGTCAACTTCCAGATGATGGGTCCCAACCTGCTGCCGTTCGGCCTGGCAGGCGCCCTCGCCCTGCTGGGCATCCACGCGCTTAACTACGAGCGGTCCCGCAGCCGCCGGGACTAGAGCTTCCGTCCCGGCAGTCGCCGGAACGGAAGCCGGGAGGTTAGGGGTACAGCCGGCTGAGGAACCGGGCCACGACGGCGGGCCGCTCTTCGCCCTCGATCTCTATGGTGGCATCGGCCACCACGTGCAGTCCGTTGCCCTTGACCTCCTGGACATCCGCGATGGTGACGGTCATGCGGATGCGGGAACCGACCTTCACCGGTGAAGTGAACCGGACCTTGTCCAGGCCGTAATTGACCTTGGTCCCGGCGCCGGTGACATCGAAAAGTTCGGTCCACATCGGGATTAGCAGGGACAGGGTGAGGAAGCCGTGGGCGATGGGTGCGCCAAAGGGTCCGTCCTTGGCCCGTTCGGGGTCCACGTGGATCCACTGGTGGTCATCCGTGGCATCGGCGAAGGTGTCCACCTGGTCCTGGGTGACGACCCGGTACTCGGAGTAGCCGAGGTTCCGGCCTACGAGGCCGGGTACCTCGCTGAAGTCGACAACGGTCTTGGCCGGGGATGCTGCTGCAGTCATGGGTATCTCCTTGGTTGCTGTTGGGTGTGCTGATGGGTGTCAGGCGAAGGCGCTTTTGCCGGTGATGGAACGGCCCACCACCAGCGCATTGATTTCGTGGGTTCCCTCGTAGGAGTAGACCGCCTCGGCGTCGGCGTGGAACCTGGCGACGTCGGTAGCGAGCGTGATGCCGTTGCCGCCGACCACTTCGCGGGCCAGCGCCACGGTGTCGCGCATGTGCAGGCTGATCCACATCTTGGCCAGGGCTGAATCCTCATCCCGGAAAATCCCCTCCTGCTGCCGTTCCGCGAGTCCGGCCACCAGGCTCAGTGACGCGGTGACGTTGCCGAGCATGCGGGCCAGTTTCTCCTGCACCAGTTGGAAGCTGCCCAGGGACCGGCCAAACTGTTCGCGGCTGCGCACGTACCGCAGTGCGGCTTCATACGCTCCCGCCTGGATGCCCGTGGCAATCCACGCGACGTCCGAGCGCATGGCGCGCAGCATGGCGGCAACGTCCTTGAATGAATTGACGTTTCCCAGCCGCAGGCTTTCCGGTACCCGGACACCGTCGAGGGCGATGTGCGCGTTTTGCATCATTCGCAGCGAGGTCTTTCCGCGGATTTTTTCCAGATGTACTCCCTCGGCCCCGCGCTCCACGAGGAAGCCTTTGACCTGGCCGTCGGCGGTATCCCGGGCAAAGACGGCCAGGTAATCGGCGCTGAAGGCGCCGCCGATCCAGCGTTTGGCACCATCCAGAATCCATTCGTCTCCCTCACGGCGGGCAGAGGTCGCCAGGCCGCCGGCAATGTCGGAGCCGTGCTCCGGCTCGGTCAGACAGAAGACGCCGGTCATCTCGAAGGTGGTAATGGCGGGATCCCAGGCCGCGAACTGTTCGGCCGTTCCCCCCACCCGGCAGGCGGTGCGGAACAGCCCGGCCTGCGCGGTGTAGTACGTGGCCAGTGAAGCATCCGTGCGGGCCAGCTCGAAGATCCGGAAGCCGTGGTACAGGGCGCGGGGCTCGCCGCCGCCGACGGTGAGCTCCTCCGGTGCCATGAGGTTCAAATCCCGCAGCGGGCCGTCCAGCTGGTGGGGAAATTCCCCCGCTTCCCAATACTCCTCCAGCAGGGGCCGTGCCGTCTCGTCGAGCATCCGGCGCAGGCGGCGCAGCGGGGCCTTTTCCTCCTCGGTCAGCCGGCCTTCGACATTCAGGGGGTCGCAGTCCGGGTATAGCCGTTCATCTGTGGTTAGGGCCGTCATGCCACCGGACCGCCTGCCGTGCCCAGTGCGTCCTGCGGGACGGCCGGCCCGGGGAGTGCATCCAGTCCGAGCAGGCGGATGGCGTTCTCCTTGAGGATCTTGGGCCGGACCTCGTCCTTGAAGCTCTGCTGTTCAAAGGCCCCGAGCCACTTCTGCGGGGAGATCAGCGGATAGTCCGTGCCGAAGAGGACCTTGTCCTGCAGCATCGAGTTTGAGGCGCGGACCAGGGACTCGGGGAAGTATTTAGGGGACCACCCGGACAGATCAATCCACACGTTGGCCTTGTGGGTGGCAATGGAGTTCGCCTCGTCCTGCCATGGGACGGAGGGGTGGGCCATTATCACCTGGAGTTCGGGAAAGTCTGCAGCGACGGCGTCGAGCAGCATCGGGTTGGAGTAGGCGAGCTTAATGCCGTACCCGCCCGGCAGCCCGGCGCCCATGCCGTTCTGCCCGGTGTGGAAGAGGGCAGGTACGCCCAGGGACTGGATGGCCTCATAGATCGGATAGAACTGCGGATCCGACGGGTCGAAACCCTGCAGGGAGGGGTGGAACTTGAAGCCCTTTACGCCGTAGTCCTCCACCAGCATCCGGGCACGGTCCACGGCCCTGGCACCCTGCAGCGGATCAACCGATCCAAAGGGGATAAGCACGTCATTGTTGCGGGCTGCCCCCTCGGCGATCTCCTCGATGGGGTTCGGCTCGTGGCCAAGTGCGGTGGTGGCGTCCACGGTGAACACGACGGCGGCCATGCGCCATTCGCGGTAGCGTTCGGCAATGGTGTCCAGGGACGGACTGCGGTCCTCTGACTTGAAGTACTTGGCCGATGCCTCGGTCAGGGCCGGGGGCAGGGAGGCATGTCCGTGGTCGGAACACTCGATGTGGACGTGCATGTCGATCGCATCCAGGGTGGCCAGATCCAGCCCGTATTCGTAAACCATGTGAATTTTCCCTTTTCCTACCGTGCCTGCGGTGCGGTCTGGAGTTCCTCGGGCAGCGGCGGCAGTTTCTCGCCCACGCGCTGCAGGTTTCCTTCGGCGACGGCCGGGAACTGTTCGCGCAGGCTGTCGAAATCCCAGCCGCCGTCCCGGTATTCGGTCACGACAGGCTGCGGGTGGGAGAAAATCTGCAGACGGTCTCCGCCGACGCCGATGGCCTGGCCGGTGATATCCGCGGCTTCGTCGGAAGCCAGGTAGGCGATTAGGCCGGCGACGTCGTTCGCGGTGCCGAAACCGAGGTCCTTGCGGAAGAAGTCCGGCATGGGTTCGCCCCGGCGGTCCGCCTCCACCGCGCTGCGGAAGAACGGCACGGTTTCGGTCATGGCCGTAGCTGCTACCGGAATGACGGCGTTGGCAGTGACGCCGGCCTTCCTCATTTCCAGTGCCCAGGTGCGGACCATGCCCACGATGCCGGCTTTGGCGGCGGCGTAATTGGTCTGCCCGAAGTTGCCGTACTGTCCGGTGGGGGAGCCGATGGTGATGATGCGCCCGGCCACGTTGTTTTCCTTGAAGTGGCGGTATGCCTCCCGGGCGCAGGTAAAGGTGCCGCGAAGGTGTACCTGAATGACCAGGTCGAAGTCTTCATCGGTCATCTTCAGTATCGACTTATCACGCAGTACGCCGGCGTTGGTGACCAGGATGTCGAGGCGTCCGAAGGCGGCGACGGCGCCCTCGACGAGTGCGGTGGCAGCTTCAGTGCTTCCGACCGGGGCCACCACGGCAACCGCCCGGCCGCCGGCGGCGGTGATGGCCTCAACGGCACGTTCGGCGGTCTCCTGCACAACGTCGTTGATCACTACGGCCGCCCCGTGGCGGGCCAGTTCCTGTGCGTAGGCCAGACCGAGGCCCTGTCCGGATCCGGTGACGACGGCGACCTTGCCGGCCAGTGCACCTGCGGATTCGTTGCTCATGTGTTGCTCCTTCTGCTGGGCCGGGGCCTGTTGTGACTCCGGCCACGTTGGCGGCGACGTGCTCCTATTCCACGCCATATCGTTGAAAATGTCAACGGTTATGTTTCTCACCTATACTGGGGGCGACAGCTGCTGTGGGCCCATATCCAACTCCGCCGAAGGACACCTCCCCATGACCACCACCCCTGATGGCCCCGCCGTGCGTTTCACGGAATCCGACCTCGGTGCGGAACCGGTGTTCCTGATGGCCCGCGCGGCCTCGATCGGATCCGCGCAGGCTAACCGGAGCCTTGCCGAGCTGGGGCTGAAAGTGCGGCACTATTCGGTACTCTCGCTGGCCTGCAGCGGCGGAGCGCCCACGCAGCGGGAGCTGAGCCAGTTCCTGGTGCTGGACCCCAGCCAGATTGTGGCCATCGTGGATGAACTGGAACAGCGCGGCGCCGTCGAGCGCCGGACGGACCCGAGGGACCGCCGTTCCAAGGTCATCATGCCCACCGGAGGGGGCCGGGAGCTCTACGCACAGGCGCGAAAACTGGTGGCAGGAGCCACTGAATCCTCCCTGGCAGCGCTCTCCGCGGCGGAGCGGCAGGAACTGTCCCGGCTGCTGCAGCGGGTGGCTTTCTAGCGCTTACGCCAGTGGCCGCTTCGGATCTGCGGGAATCCGAAGCGGCCACAACGCGCCGTTCCGTCAGTGCTCGTGGGTCGCCAGATCGTAGTCCTTGGACTCGCGGGTCAGCAGGATAAAGATGGCGCTGACCAGTGCCATCCCGGCCAGGTACCAGACCACAGGACCGGTGGACCGGTCGCTGGAGGCGTAGATGGAGGACAGGATGCTCGGCGTGAATCCGGCTCCGAGCAGAGTGGCAAACTGGTAGCCCAGGGACGCTCCGGTGTAACGGGAGGACGTGCCGAACTGCTCTGAAATGAACGCGGCCAGCGGGCCGTAGATTGCCGCGTGGCAGAGCAGGCCCACCATAAAAGTGGTGAAAATCAGCCAGGAGTTGGCGGTGGCGAGCCAGCTGAACATCGGGAAGATCAGCGCGATGAACAGCGCCAGGCCGGCCAGCATCACCGGGCGGCGCCCCAGCCGGTCCGAAAGCCTGCCCATGCCCACTACGAAGGCCACGCTGAGGATGGAGGCAATCGCGAAGGTATACAGCACAGCCTGTCGCTCAGCACCGTTTTCCACTGCGTAACTCACCGCGAAGGTAGCCAGGAAAACCTGGAGGGCGAAGCCTGAGGCTCCGGCCAGCATGGTGAAGATCAGTGCCTTTGGGCGGCGGAGGACCTGCAGGATGGGCAGTTTGGGCTTGGTCCTGTTGGCAGCCTTGTTGGCTTCCTCCCGCTCCACGGCTTCCTTGAAGATGGGGCTTTCCGAGACCTTGGAGCGCACGAAGATGCCGACGCCCAGCAGCAGTGCCGAGAGCAGGAACGGTATCCGCCAGCCCCAGGCCAGGAACTGATCCTCAGGCATGGCGGCGAAAAGCCCCAGAATGAAGGTGCCCAGGGCGGCGCCGGTGGGAGCGCCCGCGTTGGTGAACGAGGCAGCGAACCCGCGGTTGCCCTTTGCGGAGTGCTCCAGGGCCATCAGTGCGGCCCCGCCCCATTCGCCGCCGACGGCGATGCCCTGGCAGACGCGCAGCAGGATCAGGATGACGGCGCCCCAGGATCCGATAATGTCCGCGCCCGGGATCAGGCCGATCAGTGTTGAGGCAATGCCCATGATCAGCATGGAGAGGATCAGCATCTTCTTCCGGCCCAGCCGGTCTCCGAAGTGTCCAAAGATGGCGCCGCCCAAGGGGCGCGCGAGGTAGCCGGCGGCGAACGTGCCGTAGGAGGCGATCGCCCCCGCCAATGGATCGAGATCGGTGAAGAAGACGTGCGGAAAGACCAGGGCTGCGGCCGAGGCATAAAGCAGGAAGTCGTAGAACTCAATGGTGGAGCCAAGGTAGCTGGAAAGAATGACCCGTCGGGCTTCATTCCTTTGGGTGCGCTGCCCCGATGGCGCGGGGGCGTCGGGTGTTACGGACATGGCGGTTCCTTGAGGGTGGGTGATGGGAATCGGTGCCTAGGCGCCGGAGCGGAGGATGTGTTTCTGGATCTTGCCGGTGGCGGTGCGGGGAAGTTCGCGCACCACCTGGATATCGCGCGGAAGCTTGTAGGTTGCCAGGCGTTCCCGCAGCAGGGCGCGGAAATCCTCGCCGCCGCGGGGGTCCCCTTCGGCGAGGGTGATAAAGGCCTGCCCGGTCTCTCCCCACTTTTCGTCGGGGACGCCGATGACGGCGGCGTCGAGCACGCCCGGAATGTTCAACAGGGCGTTTTCCACTTCGGCGGGGTAGACGTTCTCTCCGCCGGAGATGTACATGTCCTTGATCCGGTCCTTGATGTACAGGTAACCGTCCTCGTCCCGGAGCGCGACGTCGCCGGAGTGGTACCAGCCGCCGTCGAGCGCCTTTGCGGATTCCTCGGGCTTGTTCCAGTACCCGGACATCACATTGGGGCCCTGAATCACCACTTCGCCGGCGACGCCGGGGGGAACGTCCTTGCCGTCCAGATCCACGAGCCGGTATTCGGTGAAGAAGTGCGGCCGCCCGGCCGAGCCCGCCTTGGCAAGTCCGTCCCGGGACTCGAGCATGCACACGCCGGGTGCCGTTTCGGTCATGCCGAAGCCCTGCATGATGGCCACATCCTTTTCCGCCCAGGTGCGGATGGCGCGTTCCGGCAGGGGTGAGCCGCCCACCATCAGCCCGCGGAGGGAGCCCAGGTCCGCGGATGCAAATCCGGGATGCTGGCTGAGGGCATCCAGCATGGCGGGAACCATAAAGGCGGAGGTGACACCGGATTCGGCGATTTCGCGCAGCACGGTGTCCGGCGAGAAGGACCGGTGGATGATGATCCGCCCGCCCAGGGTGAAGGTGGGAAGGGTGACCATGTTCAGCCCGGCGATGTGGAACAGCGGCGCAACGGCCAGATGGACCTCATCCTGGCGCAGGTCCTGGCCGATCAGGGCGTTGACGTACTGGTAGAAGAGGTTGCGGTGGGAGAGCATTGCACCCTTGGGCCGCCCGGTGGTGCCCGAGGTGTACATGATCAGCGCGAGGTCTTCCAGATCCACCTCATCGGTCACCGGCGCCGTGCTGCCGCCGGCCAGGAAATCCTCAAATAGCGTGCCCGGTCCGCCGCCGTCGACACTGAGCCATTGGACGCCGTCGAGTCCGGTGGAAAGCTGTTCGGCATTTGGCCGCTGCTCTTCGGTGAAGACCACGGCGCGCGCTCCGCAGTCGTGCAGGATGTAGTCCACCTCGGCAGCGCGCAGCCGCGGGTTTACCAGCACGCAGGCCGCCCCGATGAGTCCGGCGGCGAAGAAGGTCTCCAGCAGTGCAGGATGGTTGAAACCGGCGTAGGCCACCCGGTCACCACTGCGGATGCCGGCGTCGCGGAGGGCGTTGGCCAGGCGCAGGACGCGCCGGTCCACCTCGGCGTAGGTCCATTCCCGGTTCTCGAAGGTGATGGCAGTATCGTCCGGCCGCACCTTTGCGCGCCGTGCCGGCCAGGAACCGATTCCGAGATTCACCGTGACTCCTCTGTCGTGATGCACTTCACATTTTCTATAACCATTGAAACAGCGTTCTATTGACAAAGTCAATGGTTATAGATGTCACGGGTAGTTCCGGTTGCGTTCAGGGGTTGTGCCGGGAATATGCCCTGCCCACAATGAAACTGGCAGCCCGCACGGGCGCCGGCCCGCGACGCAGTCGATAGGACGGACATCATGGAGCTTGTTCCCAACAATTCCCTGAAATGCACCACTCCTGAGGACGGCCGCCGGCTGGCGATCAGCCTGGCGCTGCAGACGTCCTTTGCCATGCAGCCGGACGAACACGTCCAGGAGATTATCCGCACTACGTACGCGAACAATCCGGAAGACCTGCTTGCCGCCTCGCAGGTGGTGGCCACCGAATTTGCGACCATTGCCGCGGCCAATGACTACTGGCGCTAAGGTGCGATGACGGTGAGCTGAATCTCCCCTTTGGGGTTCAGATTCGGTTCCCCTCCGGGAGCGTCCCGCCCGCGCGGTCCTATACTTCACGGATGGAGGACCAACCCCGGATCCTGGTGGTGGAGGATGACCGGCGCCTGGCCGGGATGCTGGCTGAAATCCTGGAAGACGAAGGCTATGCCGTCACTCTCGCCCACGACGGGCAGCGGGCACTGCATGAGGGACTCACCGGGAACTTCGACGTGCTGCTGCTGGACCGTGGGCTGCCCGCCATCGAGGGCCTCGACGTTATGGCCCGGCTGCGCAGCCGCGGCGTGCTGACCCCCGTGCTGGTGCTCTCGGCGCTGGGCAACCCATCGGACCGGGTGGAGGGGCTGGACCGCGGTGCCGAGGACTATCTGGCCAAACCCTTCGACATGGACGAACTCCTGGCCCGGCTGCGGGCCCTGCGCCGGCGCACTCTGGAACGTATTCCGGTGCTCCCCGTTCCCGGCGGGACCTTTGACCCGGAAGCCAGGACGGTGTCCGCGGATACCGGCAAGGCCGTCCAGCTGTCCGAACGCGAGGCGGAACTACTGGAGGTCCTGGCCCGGCATCCGGGCCGGATCTACCCCCGCATGGAGCTCCAGGACCTGGTGTTCCCGGACGCGGACGACGACGGCGTGGTGGACACCTATGTGCATTATCTGCGCCGGAAACTCGGCCGCCCCGTGGTGATGACGGTGCGCGGGGTGGGCTACCGGCTGGGCAGGAGCCCATGAGCCGGCGGGACAGCTCCGAACTGCAGAGGGCGACCATCCGGCTTTCCCTTCAATTCACCGCCTTCATCGTGGTCCTCCTTTCCCTTGTGGGGGTGCTGGTGTATTCGCTCGCTGCCGCGGGATCCACCGCCGCCGCGCGCGAAACGCTGGAGAACGCCGTCGACCTCTCGAATGCCCGGGACGCTCCGCTTGATGTTTTCCTGGCCGTTTATGACCGGGGCAGGCTGGCGGTTTCGCGTGACATGCCCGCCGGGCTGCCGGTTGAAGACGCCCTCGCCGAGGTTTCCGCCGGCGGCGGAAGCCGTGAGGAGACGGTCTCGGTGGGCGGTGCAACGTACCAGGTGCTCACCGTCCGCCGGGGCAATGACGTGGTTCAGGCGGCAGTGGATACCCGCGAATCCCGCAATGAACTGCAGCGGCTGGTGCTGGTGCTGGTGGGAACCATCCTGGGCGCGGCGGTGATCGCTGCGGCCTTCTCCGTGCTGGCGGCACGTGCGGCCATCAGGCCTCTCGCGCGGGCGCTGGCGCTGCAGCGGCGTTTCGTTGCCGATGCGAGTCATGAACTGCGTACCCCGCTGACCCTGCTTAGCACCCGCGCACAGTTGCTGCGCCGGCGTCTGGACCGCGGGAGCAGTGGGGGAGGTTCGGGTGCCGGAGTCGGGGCCGGGACCGGGACAGGCCCGGAGCCGGAAAAGTGGCTGCAGGACGGGCTGGCGGAAATCGTCTCCGACGCCGGCGTGCTGACCGGCATCCTGGAGGACCTGCTGGTCTCCGCTGACCCGCGCAGGAATGAAACCGTGGAACCCGTGGATCTGACCGCCGTCGTCCGCGACGTTGCGGATAGTTTCGAATCGATGGCGGGGGAGCGCGGTCTTCAGCTGGAGGTGCGGGCACCTCAGGGTCCGGTGGCCGTCCGCGGTGTGCGGGCGGCGTTCCAGCGGCTGGTGACCTCCCTGCTGGCTAACGCGGTGGATTACGCCGGATCGGCGGTGCGGCTGACCGTGGAGCCGGTCGGCCGGGAGGCGGTGCTGACGGTGGCCGACGACGGACCCGGCCTGCCGCCGGAACTTGAAGGACGCCTGTTCGAGCGGTTCTCATCCGTCCGCGCAGCCAGTCCGGTGGACCCGGCGGAGGGAGCCGGCCCCCAGCGGCATTACGGTCTGGGCCTGGCATTGGCGGCGGAAATCGCGGCCCGGTTCGGCGGGTCCATCCGGGCCGAATCAAGCCCGGGGGCCGGGACATCCCTGAGGGTCCGGCTGCCGCTGTCCGCGCCTGGCTCCCAGGCATAACTTCTAAGAAATCTCGAAGAATCCGGCGTCAGGATTGAATTATCAGCAAACCACTTGATGGAGGTGAAGACACCCATGGCTTTGGGTAGCAAGGCCAAGCGGGTCGTGATCTGGACCGCCGGTGCCCTTGCCGGGGCCGGACTGCTGGTTGGCAGCTTTTTCGCCGGTACCGCCGTTGGCGGGGACGATGCTTTGGAGCAGGCAGGTTCCACGACGCAACAGGAAAACACCCGGGACGCCGAAGACCGGGACGGCAGGGAGCTGCAGGACCAGGATCAGGATCAGGATCAGGATGGCCGGGAGGCCCGGGAGCATAAGGGCCCGGGGCACAAAGGCGAGGGTCCAGGTGATGAGAGCCAGGACGGCCAGAACCAGGACGGCCAGAACCAGGACGACCCGAACCAGGACGGCCCGAACCAAGGCGGCCAGGACCAGGACGGTGACGACCAGGACCGCGACGGACGTGAAGGTCGGCCCGAACGGGAGGACCGCGGACGCGGGGATCATCACGCTGAACGGCACGACGGTCCCCGGGATGGGGACGACGCCGCCGACGGCGAAACCGACGGATAATCCTGCAGGGCCTTAACCGGCCCCGGAGCGGACTCCGCACCGGAACCGGAGGTGAAAGGGCCGGGCGCATACGCGCCCGGCCCTTTCCTGTCAGCAGCCGCCCTTCCGGTTCAACGCCGGCGGTGCAGCCTCGTTAGCGTTTTGGCTCGGGGACCAGGTCCAGCAGGTGGGTCTCCACGTAATCCAGGGCCAGGCGGACCGCGCCCGTGGGGACCAGCATTTTGCCCAGGTCCGAGACAGCCAGCCGCGGCGGCTCCGCCACATAGTGTGCAAGTTCCCGCGTCATGGCCGGCAGCAGGGCCGTGGCCGACGCCGCAACGGCACCGCCGATGACAATCAGCCGCGGATCGAAGAAGGAGGACACCAGCGCCAGCACCCGGGCCATGCGGGCCGCGATGCGGTTCAGGATCTCCACGGCCACCGGATCTCCGGCGGCTGCTGCTTCGAATACCAGGCGTGCCGAGGCCCGGTTGGTATCCGGTCCCACAAGCTCCCGGATTCTGCCGTTGTGCCCGTCCCTGAGGGCGGCGCTGCCCCACAGCCGGGCCAGCTTGGCTATGCCGTCCTCGTTGCCCACGCCCTCCACCAGCTGCAGGGCGCCCATGCCGCCGGTGCCCCCCGAGGCGCCATGCAGCAGCCGGCCGGACTCAATGATGCCGCTGCCGAGGCGCTCGCCGGCCAGGATCACGGCAAGGTTCTCCTCCCCGGCACCCACTCCGCGCCAGCGTTCTGCCAGGGCGGCGAGCTTGGCATCGTTTTCCACCAGCAGGGGCCACCCCCTCGTGTCGCCGAATTCCCGGCTCAGCCCCAGATCGAACATGGGTGCCACTTCCTGCCCCGGGGCGAGGTCGCCGTTTCCCGTAACCTGCGCGGCGATCCCCATTCCGGTGCAGAGGACCGCCGAAGCCTCAATCCCGGCGTCGGCAAGTGCGGCGTCGACGGCGGCCGTAACCACGTCCCGGCGCTCCTCCGGCTGTCCCCCGTGGCGCGGGAACCGTGCCTCGGATCCGCCGACGACGGCGCCGGAGAGATCGGCGGCCAGCACACGGACGGTGGCAATGCCGACGTCGAGACCGAGGACGTACCCGGCACTTTCGTTGAACTCAAACCGCCGGGCGGGCCGCCCCTTTTGCCGGTCAGTGCGCAGGGAGGGGGTTTCGCGGGCCCAGCCGCGGGCAATCAGGTCATCGCAGACCGCAATGACCGTTGCGCGGGTCAGTCCGGTGGCATTAATCAGGTCCGTGCCGGTGACGGACGGGACGGAGCGCAGTACCTCGAGCACGGCGCGCAGATTGGTTCGGCGCAGCAGCTGCGGGGTGTTTGCGGAGGCGTCCATGGAAGTGGCCTTTGACGTGTGGCGGCAATAACAGCATAATTGTAGAAGACATTAAATTTAGTCTCTAAATTTACTCTAGCTTCTAGGAGGCCGCAGTGACGGTACGCGTCGGAATCAATGGTTTTGGTCGGATTGGCCGCAATTACCTGCGGGCGGCCCTGCAGCACGGTGAAGGCTTTGAGGTAGTTGCCATCAACGACCTCGCCGATCCCGCGCAGCTGGCCCACCTGCTCAAATACGACTCCGTTGCCGGACGCCTGGCGGAGAAGGTCACCGTGGAAGACGGCAACCTGGTCATCGGTGAGCACACCGTCAAGGTTTTTGCAGAGCGGGATCCCGCCAACCTGCCGTGGGCTGACCTGAACGTGGACATCGTGATTGAATCCACCGGCTTCTTCACCAACGCCGAGGATGCCCGCAAGCACATCACCGCCGGCGCCAAGAAGGTCCTGGTCTCCGCACCGGCCAAGGGTGACGCATTCACCGTGGTCATGGGCGTGAACGACGGCGACTACGACGCCGAGAAGCACGACATCATCTCCAACGCGTCCTGCACCACCAACTGCCTGGGCCCGCTGGCCAAGGTCCTGAATGACGCCTTCGGCATCGAAAAGGGCCTGATGACCACCGTGCACGCCTACACCGCAGACCAGAACCTGCAGGACGGCCCGCACAAGGACCTGCGCCGCGCCCGCGCCGCAGCCCTGAACATGGTGCCCACCTCCACCGGTGCCGCCAAGGCCATCGGCCTGGTGCTCCCGGAGCTGAAGGGCAAGCTGGACGGCTTCGCCATCCGCGTTCCCGTGCCCACCGGTTCCGTCACCGACCTGACGGTCACGCTGGAAAAGGAAGCCACGGTTGAGGAGATCAACGCCGCCTACGCCAAGGCTGCACAGGATCCCCGCTGGGAAGGCATCCTCACCTACACCGAGGATCCGATTGTTTCCTCCGACATCGTGGGCGATCCGGCCTCGAGCATCTTCGACTCCGGCCTGACCCGCGTGATGGGCAACGAGGTCAAGGTTGTTGCCTGGTACGACAACGAGTGGGGCTACTCCAACCGCCTGGTGGACCTCACCGGCCTGGTTGCCTCCAAGCTCTAGTCTTCGGAAAAACCGCCCGACGGCGCCGCGCCGGACTCCCTGCGAGTCCGGGCGGCGCCGTCGTCGTTTAATGTGCTGGTCGCTGCACACGGTCACCGTGATGGATCGGGAAGCTACCCTGGATGGCCGGACAGGCATCTCCTTGGGGATGGAGACCCCCGGGTACAAGGCCCGGAAGGAGCTGATCAGGGACCCTTCCGCCGGCCAACTGATTGGCGAACGGGAAATCCTGCTCGAGGACCAGGGCAGCATCCCGGCGGGTCAGCCGTCAGCTGGACCGCCGTCACCACCTCGGTGGTGGATTCGGCACCCTAGGGGAACCTGCGGGCGGGAGTTTCCCACGCTTTGATACCTGTGTTGCCAGTGTGGTCCCTTCTGAAACAGCAGTCACAGTGCGTGGGAAGTTCTGCTCCTGGTTTCGGGAACCCCTTGCAAGGCCTCTCGATTGTCGATAAGTATTGACTGTCCGTCGATAGAAGCAGGTGGGGGTCGAGGTCCCTCAGGGAGTGTGCCATGGGAAATGCAGCCGTTCTGGCGTTACGGATAGTGCTGGTCCTGGTGCTCCTGGGCACCCTGTTTGTCCAAGCGGTCCTGGTGCCGTTGTTCGCCATCGACCTGGCCGAGGCTGGTGCGGAAGCCGTCCGGGTGCCGGTGCTTGCCATAGTGGTGCTCGGTATCCTCGCCTTCCAGGTCTGCCTCTTCTGTGTCTGGCGCCTGTTGACCATGGTCCGGCGGGGAACCGTGTTCTCCTCCGGAGCCTTCCGCTACGTGGACATCGTGATCGGAGCACTGTCGGCGGCTGCCCTGCTGCTGTTCGCGCTCGGAGCCGTGCTGGCCCCGGGCGAAAGCGTGGCACCCGGCGTTGTCCTGCTCATCGGCGGCATGGGTATGACGGTCGCCGCCGGCGCGCTGCTGGTCCTGGTGATGCGGGCGCTGTTGGCCTCCGCCGTCGCCACTGCAGCGGAAGCGTACCAGCTGCGCAACGAACTCGGCGGAGTGATCTGATGCCGATCACCGTGGACATCGACGTGATGCTGGCAAAACGGAAAATGCCCGTAGGGATGCTGGCGGAGCGCATCGGCATTACCCCTGCGAACCTGGCAGTGCTCAAAAACGGTCGCGCGAAGGCAGTACGGTTCACCACCTTGGCTGCGCTGTGTGAAGTGCTGGAGTGCCAACCCGGAGACCTGCTGCGCTGGGAGCCGGATCCGAACGGGAGCCATCAGCCGGCAGCCGATGGAGCCCCCGAGGGCGTCGCGCCCGGTTCAGCGGCGCTGGGCCCTGTCCCTGAGGCGGGAGGCGAGGCGAAAAGGCGCTGACGGGGTGTGCTCTCCAGCGGGCAGGACGGCCGCTTGCACTGCGGAGGGGGCGTCCGCTGAATCTGACGGCTCAGCATCCTCGTCAGCCGGGATATCTACAGCCGGCTGGTTTCCGGCCGCAGCCCTCCGGTGCAGCACCAGGACCGCCACCGCTCCGACGGGAACCAGAGTGCTGGCCAGAGCGAGCATCAGGTTGGCGTAGAGCCAGAGGAACGTCATGGTCGGCGGGGTGCCCAGCGGCGCCTCCAAAAGGTCGGCGGCTGAGGCCAGCCAGAAAGCCACGCAGCAGGCAAGGACAATCCAGGCCGTTCGGGGGCTGACGACGGAGAGGATCTTTTGCTCCATGGTGAATGTCCCTGGGCGAAAGGAGGTGGGTGCCGTCTTCTCGACGCACCAACCCTAGGCCATTCACGGGGCCCGCTTGCGGTTCTGAGGAGGTTGTCCCTACTTCGTGGAGTAGGGGGTTGCCATCCCGGGGGATTCCTTCACAATTACCGGAATCTCTCCGGCTGGCGCCTGATCAGCGGCCGCCGACTGGAGGGCAGCGACCTGATCCGCCGGTACTTCGACAATCACCGCACCGTCACGGCCGCTGGCTGCGATGGAATGCACCTCCAAAGCCGGCAGCGGCTGTTGGGCCAGCCAGGTCCGGACCTGTGCCTTGGCTTGCTGCAGCTCGGTGCTGTTGAAGCCCACCAGCACCGGAACGGCACCGGCGTCGCGGACGGTGGCTTCCGCTGCGGAATCCGTGACCGCTACGTGCAGCACACCGCCGTCGACCCAGGCGTCCGAGTATGCAGGCCCCAGCTGGGTTTTGAGCTGCTCATGCAGCAGGAGCAGCTGTGTGGTGTATTCGTCCGTGGCCATGTTTCCTTCCGGTCCGGTGGCAGGGTCTGCCGGCGTTGCCCCGATACCGGGGGACGCCGCAGCGGATGATGAAGCCGCGGACGGATCGGCCGTAGGGGCGTTGTCGGGGCGCGCACCGGAATCCGTTCCGCAGCCGCCAAGTGCGGTGAGGACTGCTGCTACCAGGACGGCCGCGGCCAGTGGCCGTGCTTTCGGGTGGAGCTGACGGGTGTTCGGTTCCATGGTTCCCTCCTCGGCGTGACTGTAGCCTAAACCGGAACGGGCCCCGGCCGCTGGCCGGGACCCGTTCCACTATTCGCTAGTGCACTTACGCGTCAGCAAGTACCCGGCGGCGCTTGGTGTAGAGCACTGCAGCAGCACCGGCGGCGAGCAGGGTAGCTCCGCCTCCGGCCAGCAGTGCGATGTTGGAAGCACCGGTGTCAGGCAGTCCGCCCGTTCCCGGGTTTCCTGCCGGTGCGACCGGTGCGACAGGCGCCGGATCCGCGTTGACAATGAAGGAGACGAAGGCAGCTGCCGAGGGAGCGCCCTGGTACACCTGCGTGACCTCCACACCGTGGCTGCTGACCGCCAGGTCGCCCATGGGAGCGGACCAGTTGCCGTTGTCGTCAGCCTGCAGTTCCACGGCCGGCTGGCCGTCGAAGCTGACCAGCACCAGGGCGCCGGGCTTGGCCGTTCCGGTGATGTTGTCGGGGAGCTCGCTCTGCGTGAACTCCGAGCCGTCGGCCGGGTTGGTGATGACCGGTGCTTCCGGAGCAACCGTCAGGTTCAGCTCGGCGGCAGCGGAATCTTCCTTGCCTTCAATGCCGCCCTGGCGGGCAGTGACTTCGTAGACGCCGTAGCTCAGCGGCTCTTCGAGGGTGTACGCCCAGTTGCCTTCCTCATCAACCTCTACGGTGCGGGTGGCGAAGTTCTCCACCTGGTCATCCGGGATGGACACCGACACCGTGGCCCCGGCTACGCCGGTGCCTTCAATGCTGCTGAGGGAGTTCAGGACCGTGGCGGGAGTGGTGAACACCGGAACGGGAAGCGGCGCTTCCTTGACGGTCAGCTCGAACTCGCTGACGGTCGACTTGTTGAAACCGTTCACGGCCTGAGCCGTGATTTCCAGCTTCGCGCCCTCGGGAACCAGTGTAGGAGCCGTGGTGGACCAGGTCCCGTCGGGACCTGCCAGTACCTCGGACTCTTCGCCGTTGAGCGAGAGCTGTACGGTGCTGCCGGCCGGAGCCGTTCCGGTGATGGGCGCATCGGTTTCCACCGTGCCGCCGTCCGCCGGGCTGGTCAGTGCCGGAGCGGCCAAGTGGATCGCCACGGAGTAGCCGGGAATGGCAGCCATGGAGCGGGCCAGGTCCACGCCGTAGACCTTGCCGGATCCGGGGACGCCGGCGCTGATGAGGCCGACGGCCAGGCTGCCGGAGATCATGCTGCCGCCGGAGTCGCCGGGAGCGGCGTCCAGCTCAGCCTGGAAACCTTCAGTCCAGGTGCCTTCGGCGTTGAAGAGGGCATCGGCGCTGAGGATGGTTCCGCAGGTCCAGAAGGAGGTCCGGCCGGACTTGCAGATCGGCGCACCTGCCACAGGGGTGGTGGAGCCGGTGATCTGGACTGTGGTTGCTTCCAGGTCCTCGGCGTTCGCCCACTGCAGGGTTTCCGGCAGCAGGGTCAGGTCGGGGTTGATGCTGTCGATCACGGAAATGTCCGTGCCCGGGTTAGCTTCGGTGCCGTCGAAGGAGTACGTGCCGAACATGCCCAGCTGCAGTTGAGTGTTGTGTTCAAGGATGGTGAGCGGGCCGGCCGCTCCCTCTGCACAGTGACCGGCGCTGATGACGGCGTCGTCGCCGGCGGCATTAAATCCGTTGAAGCCGATGGAGCAGGCTGACGCCAGGCCGTCGCCGCTTTCGAAGAGGTAGCCGAGACCGTTCGGGATATCGGTCTCCGCGAAGTTCTCCGGCAGACCCTGCGGGTCGGTGACGGTGACGTTTTCGTAGGTCGCGGCGAATTCCTCTGCCGTCATGGGTGCGGCCATGGCACGGGCCTGGGCTCCGCCGAGCTCCGTAGCCGGCTCACCGACGGTCAGCACGAAGCCGCTGCCGGCGTTCCCGGTCACGGACTGCAGCTTGTCAGCGGCACCGGTGGCGTCAGCGTAATCCTGCAGGAGGCTTCGCAGGTCGGAGGCGCGCTTCAGGGGTGAAGCGGCTTCCTCCTCGGGAGCTTCAGTGGTGTTCTCAGCGGGTGCCGGAGCTTCGGTCTGCTCCGGTGCCGGCGCTTCCTCAACCGGTGCTTCCTCGGCCGGCGCTTCTTCAGCCGGTGCTTCGGTTGCCGGGGCGGGATCCACCACGGTGGCATCCAGTTCGGTGGCCAGAGCCTGCAGGTCCTCGCCGCTGCCGGTGATTACCAGGGCGTCGTCGACCAGTTCGATGCTGACAAAGCCATCGGTGGCCTTGAGCCGGTCAAGTGCGTCCGAGGCCTTCTTGCCGCGCTCGCCGGCCGCCAGGAACTCCTCGACCGTCATTCCCAGATCGCGCTGGAGCGCTTCGCTCAGGCCGGGGGCCAGTGTTGCCGCACCGTCCTCGACAGGCGCTTCGGTGCCTTCAACAGCCGGAACGGCCGGTGCCTCCGTGGCGGCCGGCTGCGGGGTTTCCCCCGTGGTTGCCATCGCCGGTCCGGCGATAAAGGCGCCGCTCACCGCCAGAAGGGCGGCGGCGCCAAGGGCACCTGCCCGTGCGTAGAGCGGGCGTGGACTTTCCTGCATGAAATTTTCCCCCATAGACGTTGGCCTCCGGCTTTCCATGCGGGCGCTAATGCGGTGCTGGAAGTGCGGAGGGGACAAGACTGTGAACTGCAAATGTTTACTGCGAGTGATGCGGAAACTGCCCGTAGCCGGGTTTTACTCAGTGAACTGATTAAAAAAACGCCACTGATAGTACCGAATAACTCCTGCCCGCCGCGGTTCCCACGCCCAAAAATGTTAATGACATAGATCACACGGGGAGGCACTCGAGAGAATAGCGGCCCCGGGAGGAGATAGCAAGGGTGGACGGGCAGAGCCGGGGGGCACATATTGATCCCGCCGCACGGCCCGGGTAGCGTCACATTGACAATGCCAGCCACGGCGCGCACGCTGCCCCGGACCCAAGGAGAAACGTGGGACGAGGGCACACAGGGGCCGGTTCCGGCGCGGCACAGGCAGGGGCCGGGGGGATCCTGGTGGCGCTCGCGTCCTCGGCAGTGTTCGGCCTCTCCGGTTCATTTGCCAAGTCGCTGCTGGAGACCGGATGGACCAGCACCGGAGCCGTGGCGGTTCGGATGCTTGGCGCAGCGCTGGTCCTCGCGGTTCCCGCCGCCATCGCGCTTCGGGGCCGCTGGCACCAGGTGCGGGACAACTGGCGCACCATCGCACTCTTCGGGTTTATCGGCGTGGCCGGATGCCAGTTCTTCTACTTCAACGCAGTGGAGCGTCTTTCCGTGGGAGTGGCGCTGTTGCTGGAGTTCCTGGCCCCCGTGCTGATGGTGCTCTGGATCTGGGCAGCCACCCGGCGGCGGCCCGGCCTGCGGACCGTGCTGGGGACTTTGGCGGCAATTGCCGGGCTGGTCCTGGTGCTTGACCTTGGCGGCAGCACCCGGATTGATCCGATCGGCGTGCTGTGGGGCCTGGCGGCAGCCGTGTGCCTGGCCATGTACTTCTTTATTACCGCCAAACAGAATGATTCCCTGCCGCCGCTGGTGCTGGCCACCGGAGGCATGCTGGTTGGCGGAGCAACAATGGCGGTTCTGGGCCTCACCGGCATTCTGCCGCTGGGGTTTAGCGCCGCCGATGTGGATCTTGGCGGCTGGCGGACCCCGTGGTGGGTGCCGGTGGCCGGCCTGGTGCTGTTCTCCACCGTTCTGGCCTACGTCACCGGGATCATCGCTGCCCGCGCCCTGGGCTCACGCGTGGCGTCCTTTGTCTCGCTGACGGAAGTCCTCTTCGCGGTTCTGTGGGCGTGGCTGCTGCTTGCGGAGCTGCCCCGTCCGGTGCAGCTGGCGGGCGGAGCCCTGATTGTGGCAGGGGTGGTGCTGGTCCGCTCCGATGAGCCGGCGGGACTGCCCGGTGAGGCAGCGGCCGACGTCGAACCCTACGCCTGAGCGGGTCCGACGCCGGTGCGCCGCTCAGGCGCCCGGAGCCTCGCCTACCAGCGGCGCTTCCACCGGCTCCACCGTTATTTCCCGCTTCAGGATCTTGCCCGTAGGCCCCTTGGGGAGGGCATCGGTCAGCTGGATCCGGCGGGGATATTTGTAGGCCGCCAGGCGGTCCTTGGCGAACTGGGCGATCTCCGCCACCAGCTTGTCCCGGGCGGTGTCATCAGCCGGCCGGGATTCTTCACGCAGGCCCACCACGGCCACGATTTCCTCGCCGTGCAGGTCATCGGGGACACCAATCACCGCAGCTTCGGCCACTGCCGGATGCCCGTAGAGCACCTCCTCGACCTCGCGGGGGTACACGTTGTACCCGCCGCGCAGGATCATGTCCTTCTTCCGGTCCACAATGTAGATGTTGCCCTCCTCATCGAGGCGGGCAAGGTCCCCGCTGCGGAACCAGCCGTCCGGAATGGCGGCAGCCGTGGCGTCATCGTTGTGCCAGTACCCCTTCATCACGCCTTCGCCGCGGATGGAGAGCTCTCCGATCTCACCGGTTGGCACGTCCCTGCCTTCGGGATCCAGTATCCGCACCTCCATGCCGTCAACCGGCCGGCCGATGGACCCCGCCTTCCGCTCGCCGCCCGGAAGGTTGAAGGAAACAATCGGCGAGGTTTCGGAGAGCCCGTACCCCTCCAGCAGGTAGGTTCCGAAAACGTCCTCGAACTCATGCAGGATTTCCAGCGGCATGGCGGAGCCGCCGGTGATGGCACCGCGAAGCGAGGACAGATCGGTGGTTTTCACGTCCGGGTGGCGCAGCATCGCCACGTACATGGTGGGGACCCCCTCAAAAATGGTCACGCCGTCACGCTCAATAATCTGCAGTGCCTTGCCGGCATCAAACCGGGGCAGCAGGCTGATGGATGCACCGGCAAGGACGGCGGAATTGAGGGCGGCGGTCTGGCCGAACACGTGGAAGAACGGCAGTCCACCGAAGATGACGTCGGTCTCGAGGGTGTCCAGCAGGGAGCGTGAGACCTGGGCATTGCTCAGCAGGTTCCAGTGGGTGAGCGCCGCGCCCTTGGGGCGGCCGGTGGTCCCGGAGGTGTAGAGGATTACCGCGATGTCTTCATCATCTACGTCCGCAACCTCAGGGCGGGAATCCGCGGCAGCCAGCAGCTGGAGAAACTCCACCGAGTCCACGGAGACTACGTCCACATTCCCGGCCTCTTCGGCTCCGGCGGTTACCTCCGCAGCCACCCCTTCCCAGGCGAAAACAATCCGTGCCCCGGAATCCTGCAGGTGATAGGCAATCTCCCGGGCCTTCAGCAGCGGATTCATGGGCACCACAACGGCTCCGTACCGCAGCGCACCGTAATAGATGAACGGCATCTGCGGAATGTTCGGCATCACCAGCCCCACGCGGTCGCCGGGAGCCACGCCCCGTGCAGCCAGGACACCCGCCACTTTTGCGCTCATGGCCTCCAGCGCCGCGTACGTCACTACGGTCTCATCCAGTTTCAGAGCGGTCCGCTCCGGAACACGGGCAGCTGTGTCGGTAAGGACGCGGGCGAGGTTGGCCATGGGGATCTCCTTTGATCGTGCAACGTTGTGGGCAGTCTAGCCACAGCGGACGGGTGCTGCCGAGCTTTTTTTTGCCGGACCGGCTCACGAACGTTTCCCCAAAACCGTCTACCGTATGTGGAAGTGAAACCCTTTGAGCAGATTGTGCAGGAGCACGGCCCGGCTGTGCTGAGGGTCTGCCGTGCCGTGCTCGGTCCGCAGGACGCGGAAGACGCGTGGTCGGAAACATTCCTGGCCGCGCTGCGCGCCTACCCTGCCCTGCCGGAGGGTGCCAACGTCCAGGCCTGGCTGGTCACCATTGCCAAACGGAAAGCGATCGACCAGCACCGGTCAGCAGCCAGGAATCCGCTGCCGGTGGAGCAGCTGCCGGAACCGCCCCCTGCCGGGGGAGCCGCCGAGCTGGACGGACTCTGGCATGCGCTGAAAACCCTGCCCGTCCGTCAGCGTGAGGCCTTGGCCTACCACCACCTGGCAGGGCTGCCGTACGCCGAGGTGGCACTGTTGCTGGGCGGTAGCGAAGCGGCCTGCCGGCGCTCGGCGGCAGATGGCATGAAGAAACTACGGACGCTGTACAGGGAGGACCGCAATGCCATCCTTTGACCTTTCCGAAGCGGGCCTCCTGGCCGGCATGGCGGCCGGAGAGCCGGACGCGGCAGTCCTGGCGCGGCTGCATTCCCGCCTGGCCGCCGACGCCGGGTCCGCCGGAGTCCTGGACCTCGCGTATACGGTGATGGACAGCCCGGTGGGCAGGCTGATCCTGGCCGCAACGGACGCCGGCCTGGTCAGGGTGGCCTTCGAATGTGAGGGAGTCGACGAGGTGCTGCAGGTGCTCAGCGACCGGATCAGCCCGCGGATCCTGGAGGCGCCGGAGCGGCTTGCCGTTCCCGTGGCGCAGCTGCAGGAGTATTTCGACGGCGCCCGGCATAGCTTCGACCTGGACCTGGATCTCCGCCTGACATCCGGTTACCGGCGCACCGTGGTCCAGGCCCTGCAGGGGATCGGCTACGGACACACGGTGACCTATGCAGGCATAGCCGCACTCACCGGCAACCCCGGTGCCGTGCGGGCGGTGGGCACCGCCTGCGGCCGCAATCCGCTGCCGCTGGTGATTCCCTGCCACCGGGTCCTGCGCTCGGACGGAACCACCGGCGGGTACCGCGGAGGACCGGCCGCGAAAAAGATTCTCCTCGATCTGGAAGCAGCAGCATGAGCAACTCCCTCTTTCCCCGCGAACGGACAGAACCGGCCGTGGGGGCCGTGCATGTTCCCGGCTGGCTGCCCGCGCAGCGCCAGCGCGAGATAGTGGATGCCTGCCGGCAGTGGGCCGTTGGGCCGGTTCCCATGCGATCGGCGGTGCTGCCCGGCGGGCACCCGATGTCCGTCCAGACCGTCTGCCTGGGCTGGCACTGGCAGCCGTACAAGTACACGCGAACCGCCGACGACGTCGGTGGTGGCCGCGTCGCGGACGTGCCCGAGTGGCTGGTCGAACTGGGACGCGATGCGCTGCGTGCTGCGTACCGCCGGCCGGACGGCAGCTATGAGCGGGATGACTACCGGCCGGAAAACTACACGCCGGACACTGTACTGATCAACTACTACGCCGAGGGCGCCCATATGGGCATGCACCAGGACAAGGACGAGAAATCCAGCGCCCCAGTGGTATCCATCAGTATTGGTGACACATGCGTGTTCCGTTTCGGCAACCCGGAAACGCGGAACCGGCCGTATACGGATCTTGAACTGGAGGGAGGGGACCTGTTTGTCTTCGGCGGGCCCTCACGCTTTGCCTATCACGGAGTACCCCGTACCCATGCCGGTACCGCGGACCCGGCGGGCGGGCTGGCCACCGGCCGCATCAACATCACCCTCCGGATGACCGGCCTGAGCGGATGAGCCCGGGCCGCCCCGGCGCAGTGCCCGATGTCCAACACGGCGCAGTTGTCCAAAACGGCGCAGTTGTCCAAAACGGCGCGGTGCCCCGAGCCGGCGGCGGTGCCGTGCGGCAGGACTCCCTGGCATACCGGGGCCCGCTGGCGCGGGAGCCGCTGGTCAACGCCCTCGCCGCCCACGCCGTGCCCGGACTGGAAAGGGTCACGCGCGGCAGCGACGGAGCCGCGGTGGAACGGCTTCTGACGTTGCCCTCCGGTCCCGTGGAGATCGCCGTCCGTTTCCGTCCGGACGGCGAGGTGGTGCTGGCCCGTCCGCAGCTGCCGGACACGGAGGACGCCGAACTGACCGCAAGGGTCCGTTCCTGGTTGGACCTGGAGGCGGACCACACGGTGATTGATCCGTTCCTGTCCCGCTTTGACCTCCTGGAACCGCTGGTGCGGTGCCATCCCGGGCTGCGCGTACCGGGTACCACTGACGGTTTCGAAACTGCCGTACTCACCGTCCTGGGACAGCAGGTATCCCTCGCCGCTGCCCGGACCTTCGGGGCGCGCCTGGTTGCCTCCTTCGGCCGCCCCGGGCCGGTCGGACTTTTCACCTTCCCGACACCTGAGTCTCTGGCCGCCGTGCCTGCCGAAGATATCCAGGCTGCCGTCCGGATTCCCCACGCCCGCGCACGCACGGTATCCGCAGTGGCCCGGGCTGCCGCGGAAGGGCTGGCACTGCACCCCGGCGCTGACCGGAATACGGCACGGCGGGAACTGCTGGCGCTCCCGGGGATCGGTCCCTGGACCGCGGACTACCTGGCTGTCCGCGTGCTCGGGGACCGCGACGCCTATCCGGCGGATGACCTGGTGCTCAAGCGTTCGCTGGGCGTTGGTGCCGGACGGGAGGCCGCGCTGCTTTCCCAGCCGTGGCGTCCCTGGCGGTCCTATGCCCTGTTCCACCTCTGGACCGCCGCTGCGTACGCTCCCGTCGGGAAGGCCGCCGTCGGCAAAGCCGCGGGTTAGGCGCCCAGCAGGGAGAACATCAGCGAGACGCCTGCCGGGCCTCCCTGCACCGCGGCCAGCCGGCCGAGCCTGCGGTCGCTAAGCACCAGGACGACGGCGGCCAGCAGCATGCACGCCGTGCTGAAGCTCATAAGCGTCAGGCCTGCCACCGCGTTGCCGGCGATCAGCAGCACCACGCCGAGGCAGGCACCCACGGCGAGGAAGAGGTTGTGGAAACCCAGGTTGTAGGCTAGCTGTGCCGTAGCCGCTGCGGAACTTGAACCCCGAAGCTGAAAGATCGCAACGGTCCCCGGGTCCGTCCATCTCAGGGATTCGAGCATAAAAAGGTAGAAGGCCACAGCAGCGGCGACCACGGCAAGGATGGCTGCGATTATCAGCACGGGGGGCTCCCTTGGCATTGCCCGGGCAGAGCCGTCCGGCACTGCCGCGCCGGGGACGGTAACCTCCGCCGGTGCGGTCAATCCTGACAGCCCACGGTCCCGCCCTCAAGGCCGCGTGTCTGTTTCGGTTGGCGGGCGCGGCCAAAAGCGAGCTAGCCTTGAATGAGCGGCCGTTGTACCGGCCCTCACCCCACCGGCGTTGGACGCCGCTGCCGCTTTCCCGGAAGGAAACCCATTGCGCCCAATCCGCCCCGCCCGTTCCCTGGCCATGGTGGTGCTGGCATCCCTTGCCCTCACCGCCTGCGGATCCGACTATCCTCTTGGCGACGCCCAGCGCGAGGCCGCCGAAAACAGCAACTCGACCCTCAGCGGTGTGCTGTCCGGGGCCGGATCAAGTGCCCAGGGTCCCGCCATGGACGCGTGGATCGCCGGGTTCGGGACGCTGCATCCGAAGGTGCAGCTGCAGTACTCTCCGGACGGATCGGGTGCCGGGCGCAGCGCGCTGCTGGCCGGCGCCGTGGATTTCGCCGGGTCGGATGCGTACCTGCAGGAAGAGGAAATGGCTGCTGCCCGGGAAGTCTGCGGACCGGAGGGCGCACTGGACATCCCGGCCTACATTTCACCGATTGCCGTGGCGTTTAATCTGCCAGGCTTCGAATCGCTGAATCTGGACGCTGCGACCATTGCGGCCATTTTCCGCGGCAGCATTGAAACCTGGGATGATCCGGCCATTGCTGCCCTGAATCCCGGGGTCGCGTTGCCATCCACCCGCGTCACCCCCGTGAGCCGCGCCGATGACTCGGGCACCACGGAAAACTTCACTGAGTACCTGCACGAGGTGGCACCGGACGCATGGCCCGATGCGCCGTCGGGAACCTGGCCGGGAGGCCTCGAAGGTGAGAACGCACAGGGTAACTCCGGTGTAGTCAGCACCGTCACGCGGACCGAAGGCGCCGTGACCTACGCCGATGATTCGGTGATCGACGAATCCATGGGCACCGCCAACCTGCTGGTCGGGGAGGAATTCGTCCCGATCAGCGCCGAAGCGGCGAGCACCGCCGTCGAACAGTCCACCCGGGTACCGGGGCGCAGCGAGCACGATATTGCGCTGCACCTGGACCGGAAGACCACCGAACCCGGTGCCTACCCGCTGGTCCTGGTCTCCTACCAGATCTACTGCAGCTCCTACGACGACGCCGCCCTGGTGGAACGCGTCAAGGCCTTCGGGGAGTACGTGGTCAGCGAGGCCGGACAGGCCGCCTCCGCCGATGCCGCGAAGAGCGCACCGATCCCGCCGGCACTTGCCGAAGATACCCTCGCCGCAGTGAAATCCATTACCGTGCGCGACTAGGCGTACTGCAATCGAGGCGGTCTGCAGTTAGCTGTATCTTCCGTCGCCGCTCTTTGGGCGCACTCTTGCGCCGCCTGCACACCGGTGTCACCGTGGATTTACGCGACGCTGAAGGGGGCTGCTGTGGAACCTATCCGAATCGAACGATGGTGGCCGTACCTGGACGGTTCGGCCAAGGATTGGCTGAGGCACAACCTGCGCCAGGACGGTCTGCCGCCCAGGGTGCAGGACCGGATTGCGGAGGCCGGCGGGCCGGTCATGGATCCCATTCTGAACGAACCCGACTGGGCCTTCATCGAGTTGGACTCCCAGACTGTCGAGTGATCGAACCTCCGTGAACGCGACTAGTTAACGAAATGCGTTTCCACGGACTCCGAGGTAATCGAGCCCACCACACGCTCCGCGAGGTCCCGCAGCTTCACGTTCCGGTTGCTGGAGGCCCGCCGCAGGATCTCGAAGGCCGCGTCCTGGCTGCACTTGTTTTGCGCCATAACAATGCCCACGGCAAGGTCGATGGTGGTTCGAGCCTCCATGGCCGCCCGCAGGTGCTCTGCCGTGTTCTTGTGCCGGGCAATCTCCACGGCCAGCTGCAGTGCTGAGCTGGCCTCACCGGCAAAGGCTTCCGCCGCCGCGATCCGCTCTTCGGTGAAGTACTCCGCTTCAGGGGCATAGAGATTTAGCCCCGCCCCGCCGTCGTTTCCAAGAACCAGGGGTACGCCGAGGATGGAATGGAAACCGCGGTCGCGAATGACATCCGCGTATTCCGGCCAGCGGGGGTCGGTGCTCACATCCTGGATCAGCACCGTTTTTCCCGTTCGCGCCGCACGCAGGCACGGGCCGTCGCCGTAACCGTACTGGACCTCATCCAGCACCCTGGCGGCGTCACTGCTGCTGGCGACCGTGGCGCCCTGCTTATTGCGGAGCAGGGTCACGCCCACCAGGATGTCTGCGTCCGTACTGAAAAGCTCGGCGGCACGGGCCGCAAACGCCTCCAGGAAGTACTCCATCGATTCGGTCTCGAGGATTAACGCCTGCAGTTCGGCTGCGACCGAATGCTGCTGCGGGGCAAGTTTCATGATGCGAGTCTATCGCCGACGCCGCCGTTCCCGCTGGTTCGGCGGCGCCGGCCGGACGGGCTTAAAGCGAGTCTGTGAGCTCCGCTTCCTTCTCCCGGCTCCACGTCCTGGCGTAGACCCCGATCAGGGCTTCCTGCCGGAGCGTGAACCCGAGCCGGTTGAGCAATCCGTGCGCCTGGTAGACGGTGAGGTGCTGTGCGCTGCGGCTCGCCCCTGCCTTGTCCGCCCGGTACAAATAGGTGTCTATGGCCCGCAGCCAGCGCCGTCGCCAGTTTGCTACCGCCGACTCGGAGGCGGTGGCCATCATCAGGCGGTGGACCGGCATCAGCTGGGCCTGTGCCTGTGCGCCGGTGGCTTTCTGCACGCCGGCCGCCCGGGGATCCGAGGCGGTGCAGCTGTGCAGGTGGCTGTCCCAGTAGTATTCCCAGGACACCCGGCGCCGGTCCGGCCAGGTGGAGGCGCGCGGCCCCTTCATCATCGCGTAGGCGGAATCGAAGAGCAGCAGCGAGGCCAGCGCGGACCGGTTTTGTGCCTTGGGAAACCGGGCTGTTGCCCACAGGCACAAATCAGAGGAAAGCTCGAAGACCTCTTCCGCGAGGCTCAGGCCTTCCACGCCGCCATACCGCGCCAGGTCGGCTTCGACCCAGGGCAGCAGCGGATCGGTTCCCACAGTGCGGTCCAGGACCGGGTCGCTGAACTCATGCCCCACCGGCATGCTGCGCACCGGGTCCCCGGACTGGTCCTGCAGCGCCCCCAGCAGGGGTTTAAGCCTGTCCAGGGTTTCCGACGGGGCGAGGACCCTGAGCCGCACCTGGGCGTTCGCGGGCTGCATTCGCCGGGTATAGAACCATCGCTGGGCCCCCCATCTGCGAGCCTGTGCAACAAGCGGGGTGACCAATTCCCCGATAATGCGGTCCGCCAGCTCAAAACCGCCGGCCTCTACGGACAGGTTCCACCACACCGGATGCGGGGCGGAACGGAACGGGGTGCGAAGTGTGGTTGGCTGGCTCATAGCCATCCTTTCGTGCTGTCTGTGCGGGATAACTCGTGATTCCACTCAGGACTGCTCATGCTGGACCACCCCGTCCGGAATGCCCTTTTTCAGGGCGTCCCGGGTAGGAAGTCTTCCCCAGTCAAACGGCCGTGTCCACCGTCCCCGGAACCTGTTCGGAAAGGTTGTCGGAAGACCTCGCCATCCTGCCGAAGTGGAGTACTATCCCTTGGCATTCGGCCCGTCCCGGGAGGGTTCCCTTGGAGGGGATCCAGGCCTGCTGCGGCACTTCCGCAATGGTCCGGGCAGTGCCATAATCGGCGCCGATTGCGCCGCTGATCGGCGCACCCGCCGGACCTGCAACATTTGCAAAGTTACTAAGTCTGCTTATGGTTAAGGGACTTGGGGTGAGGGCCTCGCCGGGCAGTGTCGTCCGGGGGCCCCGCCCGGACCCGGAATCCGCGGAGACGAGGAGGCAGGCCTGTGCGAGCGATGGTGTACCGAGGACCCTACAAGGTGCGGGTTGAGGAAAAGGACCGCCCGCCCATAGAGCATCCCAACGATGCCATCATCCGGGTCACCCTGGCTGCGATCTGCGGCTCCGACCTGCACCTGTACCACGGGCTGATGCCGGACACCCGGATCGGGCACACCTTCGGCCACGAATTCATTGGAGTGGTGGAAGAGGTAGGCCCCTCGGTACAGAACCTGAAGGTCGGGGACCGGGTGATGGTTCCCGCCAACATTTACTGCGGTTCCTGTTACTTCTGCGCCCGCGGAATGTACTCGAACTGCCACAACGTGAACCCGAACGCCACCGCCGTCGGGAGCCTGTACGGGTATTCGCACACCACCGGCGGGTACGACGGCGGCCAGGCCGAGTACGTGCGCGTGCCGTTTGCCGACGTCGGGCCCTCCGTGATCCCTGACTGGATGGACGAGGAAGACGCACTGATGTGCACCGATGCCCTGGCGACGGGATACTTTGGCGCGCAGCTCGGAGACATTGTCGAGGGCGACACCGTGGTGGTCTTTGGAGCGGGCCCAGTGGGCCTGTACGCCGCCAAGTCGGCCTGGCTGATGGGTGCCGGGCGGGTCATCGTGATAGACCACCTGGATTACCGGCTCGAAAAGGCGCGCACCTTCGCACACGCGGAAACCTACAACTTCACCGAGCATCAGGACATCGTGGTGCACATGAAGCAGATCACCGACCATCTCGGTGCCGACGTAGCCATCGACGCGGTGGGGGCGGAAGCTGACGGTAATTTCCTGCAGCACGTCACCGGGGCCAAGCTCAAGCTGCAGGGCGGGTCCCCGGTGGCCCTGAACTGGGCTATCGACTCGGTACGCAAGGCGGGGACTGTCTCGGTGATGGGCGCCTACGGGCCCATGTTCAGTGCCGTGAAGTTCGGCGACGCAATGAATAAGGGCCTGACCCTGAATATGAACCAGGCTCCGATGAAGCGGCAGTGGCCGCGGCTCTTTGAACATATCCGTGCCGGGTACCTGAAGCCCAGTGAAATCATCACGCACCGGATCCCCCTGGAACACATCGCGGAGGGCTATCACATGTTCTCGGCGAAGCTGGATAACTGCATCAAGCCCGTCATTGTCCCCGGATCCTAAAGAAAGGACACAGTCATGGCCTACACACCGCAGAAGCCCGCCCTGACGCCGAGCAGTGAGGAGCTGCGTGCACGGATCCCGGGATGGGGCGCGGACCTGGACCCGAAGGACCGGCCCGCAGTGCCCAAACTGCAGTTCGATCCGACGCTCAGCGGCGCCCACTGGGAGTTTCCGGAACGCCAGGAGGAAAAGTACCCGCGGGAACGGTCCATGGAGCACAAGTTCCTCACTCCCGTTTTCGGCACCTCCTGTCCGCCGAAGGGATTATCAGGCGTCATGCGGCGCTATGCCTACAGCCGTTACAGCGAAGCCCGCGCTGCGCACTGGCTGATCCTGCTGGCGGCGGACCGGGTGGATGCGGTGGAAAGCCACCTGGCATCCTTCGTGAGCCTGCGTCCGGACAATCCGGTCACCGAGACAGGGGTGCTCAGCGAATTCTCCCGGCACGGGTACGCGTCCCGCGCCGGCAGGAAACGGGCGGACACCAATCACCAGTGGATTGATCCCCTCCTGGTGGGCGGCCCGTGGCTGCTTGCCGGTGCGGGCCTGGCCACGGCCATTGGCGCAGCGGCCCGGCGGCTGCGGAAGTAAAAACCGTGAGTGCGTTGCAGGCCGCCGCAGGCGGTGGGAATACTGGTGGAGTCGGATGCGAAAGCAAGGCAGGTAAGGCGGTGGCCGGGCATGGACGGCAGCGGAGTGGAGCAGTATCGGCGCCGGATGGAACGGGCAGCCCGGCTCAGGGCGGCCGCGGCTGGCGGGGAACTCGACGCTGAAGATGCCAGGGCCGTGGCGGCGGAGGAAGAGCTGCAGCACAAGCGCCGCCAGTTCGACGACGCCGCGCGGGCGGATTACCTTGTCCGTGATGCGATGGCCCGCGGCGAGTTCGACAACCTGAAGTATGCCGGCAAACCGATTCCCGGACTGGGTGACGCCCACGATCCGGACTGGTGGATCAAGGGCCTGCTCCAGCGGGAAAACGTCACCGGCCTGGGTCCCAGGGCCATCCTGTTGCGTACCGAGGACGCGGAACTGGATGCCAGATTGGACACCCGGTGGAGCGAGAGTCAGGTTCGCGAAATCCTCGAGGACTTCAATGCCCGGGTGATCGACGCCCGCCGCCAGCTTGAGGGCGGCCCTCCGGTCACCACCCCCACCCGGGACGTGGAACTGGAGCTGCAGCGCTGGCGGGAACGGAAAGCGGCGGCGCAAAGCACAGCCGCCGCCGCCCCGGAAGAGGAGCGGCGGCGGCCATGGTGGAGACGGAAGCGCTAGGCCCTAGACGGTAGTGGCGTCCTGGACTTCGCCCACCAGCTCTTCGATGATGTCCTCGAGGAACAGCACGCCGGTGGTATTGCCTTCGGCATCGAAGACCCGTGCCACGTGGGCGCCGGTGCGGCGCATGGTGGCCAGTGCATCCTCCAGTTCGCTTTCGCGGTAGGCCGAGGCCAGGCGGCGGATGCGCTTGGCCGGCACGGATGCGGTGAACTCATCCGGGGAAGTCAGGTCCATAACGTCCTTCAGGTGCAGGTAACCGTCGGGATCCCCGGCCTCGTTGGTCAGGATGTACCGCGAGTAGCCATGGATATCCACGGCCTGCTGCAGGTCCGCCGGCGAGGCGGTTTCCGGCAACAGCACCATCCGGGCAATGGGAACCTCGACGTCGGCCACTCTCTTCTCGGTGAATTCGAAAGCGGCCGTCAGTGTTCCGCTGCGGTCGGTCAGTACACCCTCACGGGTGGACTGCTCAACAATGGTGGCCACTTCGTCCAGGGTGTACGCGCTGGTCGCCTCGTCCTTGGGTTCCACCTTGAACAGGCGCAGTACGCCGTTCGCTATCCCGTTCAGGGACCAGATCACCGGACGGACAATACGGGAAACCAGCACCAGGGGCGGTGCAAGCAGCAGGGCGGCGCGGGTGGGCACCGAGAAGGAAATATTCTTCGGCACCATTTCGCCCACCACCACGTGAAGGAAGGTCACCAGCAACAGGGCCACGATAAAGGCAATAACACCAATGGCGTCCGGAGACAGCGGCGTCAGTGCCAGTGGTATCTCGAGCAGGTGGTGGATGGCCGGCTCCGAGACATTCAGGATGACCAGCGAGCAGACAGTAATACCCAGCTGGGCCGTGGCCAGCATCAGCGTGGCGTGTTCCATGGCCCACAGTGTGGTTTTCGCAGCCTTGCTTCCGGCTTCCGCCTTCGGCTCAATCTGTGACCGCCGGGCCGAGATGACCGCGAATTCAGCGCCGACAAAAAACGCGTTGACCGCCAGCAGCACTACGAGCCAGATGATTCCGGGCAGGTATTCACTCATGGGTCAGTTCCTTGGTCAGAGAGTCAACAATGCGGTCATGGGCGCTCTTCGGAGCTTCCGAGGTGCCGGAAGGTGTGAACCGGAGGCGTTCAATGTGGTTGCGGACCACACGCTCCACCCGGAGCGTGCCGCCGTTGATCTCCACCTCGTCGCCCAGTTCCGGAATGCGGTCCAGCTCGTCGGTGACAAACCCGGCAATGGTGTCATATTCCTCGCCGTCCGGAACGGTTACGCCCGTGCGGTCCAGGAGTTCGTCGGGCCGCAGTGCGGCGTCGAAGGTGATGGCGCGGCCTGTGCGGACCACACCCACCCGGGCGCGGTCATGCTCGTCCTCCAGCTCGCCCACAATCTCTTCCACGAGGTCTTCGAGGGTGACGATGCCCGCTGTGCCGCCGTGCTCGTCGGAGACAATGGCCACCTGCAGGCCCTGGGCGCGCAGCAGTCCCAGCAGGGTATCCACGCCCATGGACTCGGGCACGTGCAGCGGTTCAACCATCAGCTCGGCAGCGGTTACTGAGCCGCGGGAGGCCAAAGGCACTGCAAAGGCCTGCTTGACGTGCAGGACACCCAGGATGTCATCGGAATCCCGGCCGATCACAGGGAACCGGGAATAGCCGGTGGAGGTGGCCAGGGCCACCACCTGTTCGGAAGTATCCGCCTCATGGACGGTCTTCATCCGCACACGGGGCGTCATAACGTCTGCGGCCGAATGGTCAGCGAACCGCAGGGTGCGGTTCAGGAGGACCGCGTGGTCCAGATCCAGCAGGCCTTCCAGTGCGGAGCGGCGTACGAGGGAACTGAGTTCCTCTGCGCTGCGGGCACCGGAAAGCTCTTCCTTGGGCTCAATGCCGAAGGACCGGATGATCGCGTTGGCCGTGTTGTTGAACAGCAGAATGACGGGTTTGAACACGGTGGTGAACACCGACTGGAAGGGAACCACCAGTTTGGCGGTGGCCAGGGGGAGGGCCAGGGCAAAGTTCTTCGGAACCAGTTCACCGATGATCATGGAGAAGATGGTTGCCAGGAAGATGCCGATCACCGCGCCGACGCCCGGCACTACTGCCTCGGGAACGCCCAGGGCGGTAAGCGGGGAACTCAGCATTGAGCTGATCGCGGGTTCAAAGGTGTAGCCGGTCAGCAGCGTGGTTAGCGTAATGCCGAGCTGGGCACTGGAAAGATGCGTGGACGTGATCTTCAGTGCGTTGATCGTGGGGTTCAGCCGCTTCTCACCACGGTCACGCCGGGCTTCAAGCTCCGTGCGGTCCAGGTTGACGAGTGAAAACTCGGAGGCGACGAACAGTCCGGTGCCGACGGTGAGGAGCAAGCCTACGCCGACCATGAGCCATTCATACATGGGGCTGCCCCTCTCTCGTGATAGCCGGTGCAGCCGGAGTAAACACGGACTGCACGTCGGTCAGGACGGGGAGGGGCAAGGGTTTATGTGAGGGAGGGTCATCCATAGTCCAAGAGATAATACATGATCTCCCTGAAGTGGATTCCAAGGATTCTCCCAGCCTGAAACGGCCGGCCTGTTGCCCGGACGGATTAGCGTCTGCCGTGCCCATAGGTGGGTTCACGGTTAGTGGACCCGGCGACCCGGTGCTGCCGCACCAGGCAGAACGGATCATACATTTCAATGCCCAGCCGGCCCGTTCCGGGCACAGGCTGGTAAAAGCAGGTGCAGGGGAAGTTCACGGGCGCCTTTCCGGGCCCAGGCATCAAGGCCCTCGAAGTTCTCTTTGATCCGTTGGACGGTGCCTGCCCCGGGGGCGGGAACCGTCCTATATACCGTGATACAACGCAGGGCTGCCCGGTTTCAAAACGGTGCACCGGGGCCGAAACGGGCCTGCCGGGACCCCCGGATTCCCTGCGCCGCTGCGGTCGGCAGGGAACCCGGCGGCGGGGTCAGCTGCTGGCCAGCTCCGGTTCCCCGGCAGCCTCCATAAGGACCGCGTCCAGGAGTTCACCTGCCTCTTCCGCCGTGGCCTGGCGGGCCAGGGCAAGTTCGGAAACCAGCAGCTGCCGGGCTTTGAGGAGCATCCGTTTTTCGCCGGTGGACAGCGGATGGGTCCGTTCGCGGGACCACAGGTCGCGGACAACTTCGGCAATCAGGTGGAGCTCGCCGGTGCTCATCTTGCCCTCATTGGCTTTGAACCTGCGGGACCAGTTGTCCGGTTCGAGGCCGGCCGGGCCGCGCAGCACGGAGAACACGGCCTGAACGCCGTCGTCGTTAATGACGCTGCGCACCCCCACGTCCTCGGCGTTGTCCGCGGGGAGCTTGATGGTCAGCTCCGTGGCGTGCACGCGGAAGGTAAGGGTTTCCCGTTCAACCCCCTTGATGGTCATGGGGGAGATATCTGTGACTGTGACGGCGCCGTGGTGCGGATATACCAGGGTCTGGCCGACGGTGAAATTCAAAATGACGTCCCTCTGTTCAGGTAGGCATGCTTCGGAAGCGGGGCTCCCAAAGACCGCACTGACCTGCACCGGCCGCTCACACACGGCCGTGGCAGCTTGGACCGCGGGCAATAGAGAAGGAGTCAAGTCCCAGGCGCGGGGTGTGTGGATAGTGCCTGGCGCCGGTACTAACCGCCGCCAGCGGTTCCGCAGTCCCACGCTGTGCCGTCAGCATATCCTCCCGGGGCAAGTGCTCCCGGCTCCGCCACGGCGTGCGGTCCGTGAACGGGGCCGGAGAGTCCCTATGCTTCGGCCCGCAGGAGCGCCCGGGCCGCTGCACGGGCGCTGACAATCGGGTCCGCCGGCAGGCCGCGCAGCAGGCTGGCCAGAACGCCGTTGTAGATCAGCAGCAGGGCTGAGGCAGTGGCAGCAGGCTGCCGGCAGCCAGCCGCCCGGGCCAGTTCCCCGAGCCGTTCACTGACCAGCCGGCTGTCCGTCTCCAGCAGTGCCTGCACCGGGTCGGATGCCCCCACGGCCGGGATGGGACGCTCGGATGCGGTGGCAAGGAAGCAACACCACTGGGTGGGACCGGATGCCGCGCGGAAGGTCTCAACCGCATCGAAAACCGCCAGCAGGCGGTCGGCGGGCGACGGGGCAGCGGCTATGGCGGCATCCCAGTGTCCCGTCCAGTCGCTGAGCCTGCGCGCGAGGACTTCGCGGAGGAGGTTGTCCTTGGACTTGAAGTGTTTATAGAGGGTCACCACCGAGACGCCGGCGTCGGCCGCCACGGAGTCCACCCCCGAAACGGCAATGCCGTTCTGGAAAAACAGCTTTTCCGCCGAGTCGAGCAGCCGGGTTTGGGTGTCCTGCGGGGATGCCATGCCTATAGTTTAACGTTCGTTACAGTGAAACGATCGTTAAGCAGGTGCCCATGAGCCAGACACGCCTCAGCTCCGCCGCAGGCCCGGGGATCGCTGTTGCCGGCATGCTGCTCATCGCCGCCACGTACGGGATGGCCCGGTTTGGGGTGGGTCTGTTTGCCCCCGCGCTGGCGGCCGTCCGTCCGGAGCTGGTCGGTGCCCTGGGTTGGGGCGCAGCGGCGCAGTTCACGTCCTATTCCCTGGCGGCGTTTGCCGCCGCCCGGCTCGTGGATCGGCACCCGCGTACCGGACTGCTGCTGGCCGGGGCCACGGCAACGGCTGGCTGTATCGGGGTGGCCGTGGCAACAGAACCGCTGATGTTCGTGCTGGCCGTCCTGATCGGTGGCATGGGCGGCGGCTTTGCCTCCCCGGCCCTGGTGCCGGTCATTGACGCGGTGACGGACCCGGGATCCGCGGGCACGGCACAGTCCGTTGCCAATGCCGGGACCGCGGTGGGAGTCATCGGAGCCGGCGGCATAGCCTTCGCGGCGCCCTCGGTCGGTTTCGCCTGGCTGCTCATGGCGTTGATCTGTGCCGCGGCCGCAGCTGCTGCCTGGTACCCCGTCCGCCATCCGGCCGCACTCTCCGGCGCCCGTCGCCCAGCCGCCCGGTCCCCGGATGCTGCTTCCTGGAAGCTTCTGGGTATTCCCAGTGCTGCTGCGGTGGTTGTCGGTGCCGGCTCCGCCCTTGCGTGGACCTTCGGTCCGCTGCTGGTCAGCCAGGGTGGAGCGGTGGCCGGGGGGCAAGTGGGGTGGCTCTGGATCGTGCTCGGGGCCGGCGGCCTGTTTGGCACGCTGACCGGGAAGCTGGTGAACCGCATTGGCCTCCGGGCGGGATGGGTCCTCTGCGCCGGGTCTCTGGCCGTGGCGACAGCCGCCGTCGGATTATCCGCCGTAACGGGCAATCCCTGGGCCGCCTATGCCGGGCTGGCCGTCTTCGGCGCCGGATACATGGGTATGTCGGCCGTGCTCATCCTATGGGCACGGTCCGTCTGGCCGTACCATGCCGGGGCGGGCACTTCCATGCTCTTTATTGCCCTGGCTACCGGGCAGGCTGCCGGATCGGCGGGCTTCGGCGTGGCACTGGACCTCTGGGGTCCGGCGCTCCCGGCGGCTCTGGCTGCCGCCCTGTGTGCCGCCGGTGGCCTGGCCGGCCTGGCCCGTCGGAGTCCCTAGGCATCCTTGCGGGCGGCGTCCGGGTCATCAGGTGCCTCCCTGCGCCGCTGGGCCACCAGTTCCTTGGTGCGCAGCAGACGCAGCGCCGTCACCAGGACCAGGCCGCCGATCATGTTGAACAGCAGGGTGTATCCGAACCACCCCAGCCATTGCAGGTAACTGATCCCGGCGCCGGACTGGATGGCGCCGAACACGAGCAGGGAATCCAGGATTGAGTGGAACAGTTGCAGGCCGGCGAGGAGGAACCCGCCGATTACCGTAGCCACGATCTTGGCCGGGTCAGAGGTGGTGCCCTGCTGCATACGGCTCATGAGGGTGATGGTGCTGCCGCCCAGAATGGCCAGGGCAACAGTCTGGAGGGAAAACGGTGCGTCGGTGAAGTGCCGTGCCGATTCCGCCACCGTTGGCTCCCATTGCGGAAACGCCTGCATGACAATCCACATAAAGACCCAGCCGCCAGCGAGGTTGGCCACCAGGGTTCCGCCCCACAGTTTGCCCAACTGCTTAACGCTGCCTTCTTTGGCGGCAACTGCGGCAACGGGCATAAGGAAGTTCTCGGTGAAGAGCTCACTGTGGGCAAGGAACAGGGCGATCAACCCGACGCTGAAGGCAATGCCGGCCAGCAGGTGGTCGCCCGTTTCATGCATAACCGCCAAGTAGGCCATCACACCGAGTCCCACTTCGAGGCCGCCGAAAAAGCCGGTGATCAGAATGGTGCGAACCGTCCGGTGCAGCCGTTCCCCGCCTTCGGTGATCGTATTCTCAAATGATTCGTGCAGTTCGTCTTCAACGGGTGCATCGGACTGGCCGATTTCCCTGCGGCGTTCCTCGCTCATGGCGTCCCCTTCGGCGCTGCTTGATGGTGTGACGAGTAACCATAAGAACCATAAGCCTGCTGACCATCAGGGGTAGGCAGGTTGCCATCCTGCCGCAGGAAAACGCCCGGTTAGGGCAACTCGATCCAGTACCGCCGGGCACCTTCCCGTGAGTCCTCATACACGCCGCCGTTTTTCTCGATGATCGTCCGGGAGCCGGTGTTGTCCTCGGCGCAGGTGACGAGCACCCGCTCGATTCCCAGCCCGCGGGCAACCGGCAGGGCATCATGCAGGGCACGGACGGCGTGTCCCTGCCGGCGGGCCGAGGGCCGCACGCTGTAACCGATGTGCCCGCCCTGTTCGAACAGGAAGTCGTTCAGGGTGTGCCGGATGGCCAGGGACCCGAGGAATTCATCCTCTTCGACCAGCCAAAGATATGTGCAGGGCACAAACTCAGGCGGTCGGGGCGTCTCCGGCAGCCGCTCCGCCACCAGCCCGTCGACAAAACCGGGGAAATCCGCGGCTATTTCCGTGCGGATCCGCTCGAGCGGGTTCCCGCCGTACACGCCGGAACCGTCCATGTGCTCGCCGCCGAACTCTTCGGCGGCGGCAAGCCAGCTTTCACGGAAACGGGCATGCGGGGTGATCAGGGTGGCCATCCGGACATAGTATGCCTGCGCAGGCGACGGGCCCTTTATTTGCCGGCTGTGTGGCACGGGGTCCGCCCCGTGTGTCCCGGCTTCGGGCCGGAGGGCTCCCGCTTGGAAACAGGCGTCCGTATCCTGACAAGAATGGACCCGGTTCGCACCTGCTTCTGGATTTTCCTTGCCACTGCCGCCGGAACGTGGGTTTTTTCGCTCCTGACGCGGGAGTACTCATGGACCGACCGGATCTGGTCAGTGACCCCGGTGGTTTATCTCTGGGTCTTTGCCGCCGCATCCGGGGGCGAGCCGCGGATAGTGCTGATGGCGGTCCTTGTGTCGCTGTGGGGTGCCCGGCTGACGTTCAATTTCGCCCGGAAGGGCGGGTACCGGCCAGGCGGGGAGGATTACCGGTGGGGGATACTGCAGCAGCGGCTGCGGCCCTGGCAGTTCCAGCTCTTCAACCTCGGGTTCATTAGCGTGTACCAGAACGCCATTATCTGGCTGATCACCCTGCCGGTGCTTACCGTGTACCAACACCCGGGCCCGCTGACCCCGGGGGACTGGCTGCTGGCGGTACTGTTCCTTGCGGCCCTGGCCGGAGAGACGCTGGCGGATCAGGAGCAGTGGAACTTTCAACAGTGGAAAAAGGCCCAGCGCGCTGCCGGGCGAACCCCGGCGCCGGGGTTTGTCCACACGGGGCTGTTCCGGTTCTCGCGGCATCCGAACTTTTTCTTCGAGCAGGTCCAGTGGTGGCTCTTCTACGGGTTTGCCATCACGGCATCCGGCGCGTGGCTGCACTGGACCCTGGCCGGACCGGTGCTCCTGACGCTGTTGTTTATCGGTTCCACTGTTTTTACCGAGAGCATCTCCCGGAGCAGGTATCCGGATTACCGCCGGTATGAACAGCACACCTCCCCGATCATCCCGCTGCCGCCGCGCCGGCAACAGGAGCAGCCCCTCTGATAAATGTTCGCCGCGTCACATTTCCGTGTTTTCGGAATGCCGAGTTCTTCTACATGTGTTGAATAGGGCAGGATGTAATCACAACGAAGGGAACGTAATGGGACGCGTAAGCGGCAAAGTGGCACTGATCAGCGGAGGCGCACGGGGCATGGGTGCCTCGCATGCCCGCCTGCTGGTCGAAGAAGGTGCCATGGTCGTTATTGGCGACATTCTCGACGACGACGGCCGGCAGACCGCCGCGGAGCTGGGCGACAACGCCCGTTACGTCCACCTGGATGTGACCAAGGAAGAAGACTGGGAAGCTGCGGTGCGGACCGCCGTCACCGAATTCGGCGGCCTGGACGTGCTGGTCAACAATGCGGGCATCGCGAACTTCGGGCACATCGAGGATTACAGCGTTGAGCAGTGGAATGCGATTGTAAACATCAACCTCAACGGCGTCTTCCTGGGTATCCAGTCAGCGATTCCGGCACTGAAGGAATCCAAGGGCGGCTCGATCATCAACATCTCCTCCACCGCCGGCCTGCTGGGCTTCGTGGAACTGCCGGGCTACACCGCCACCAAGTACGCGGTGCGCGGCCTGAGCAAGTCCGTGGCCCTGGATCTGGGCAAGTACGGCATCCGCGTGAACTCGGTGCACCCGGGCGTCATCAAGACGCCGATGACCGAGGGCATGGAGAACCCCATGAACCACGTCGCCCTGCACCGCATGGGTGAGGCGGAGGAAGTGTCCCGGATGGTCCTCTTCCTCGCGAGCGACGATTCCAGCTTCTCCACCGGAGCCGAGTTCGTTGTTGACGGCGGCGAAACCGCAGGCCTGGCCAACCACTAAGGCCCCTGCGCATACAAGCTTGCGGCGTCCCCCTGCGCCGCGGCATGAAAGGACTCCGCTTCGGCGGGGTCCTTTCGTGTATCTGCGAAGATTAGGTTTATGTCTGCACCGGAAGAGCCCAAGCCGCCCCGGCGCCCCTCTCCGGAGGAACCCCGGACTGCCCGGACCCGGGAAGCCCTCGAAGCAGGACTATGGGAGCTCCTGCGTGAGCATGAACTGGCGGAAATCAGCGTCTCCGCGCTCTGCAAAGTGGCCGGAGTGCACCGGACCACCTTCTACGGGCATCACCGGAACATTTTCGACTTCGCAGCCTCCGTCTACGCCGGACTCGTGGACCGGCTGGGCACCGTGGACCTGGACCAGCGGGGGACCGGCCGCACCGTCGCCGAAATCGGCGAACTCTACGTTGAATCCATCCGGCAGATCCTGCAGCACACCAAGGACGAACAGCGGGTGTACCGGGCCCTGTTCCACACCGAAGCGTTCCTCGGCGTCCTGGTCGAAAACCTGCGGATGCGCTTTGTGCTGGCCATGGACGTGTGGCAGGCACACGGAGTGCTTCCGGACCTTGATCCGGAGGCTACCGCCGGGTACCTGGGCGGCGCTTACGCGTCCTGGTTCGAGCAGTGGGTCATCAGTGACGACGACGACGTCGAAGCCTGGCTCGGTTCGCTGCGGAACCTTCTTCCCGTTTGGTGGCCAAGGGAAGGTTTTCCGCCCGCACCCCAACCGGTCCCCGGGCGCGGGTCCCGCGCGGCGGGGGCCCGAAGCCCGGAAGCCCTAGAGCCCGGACAGCCTTAGAGCCGGTGCAGGGCTCCCCGCAGCGAGGCCAGGTCCGGATAGCCGTTGACCGCCATGGTCAGGTCCGCCTCGGCAAGCAGGCTGCGCATCACATGGGACACCCCGGCCTGCCCGCCCACGGCCAGCCCGTACACGTAGGGCCGTCCGATCCCCACCGCGGTCGCCCCGAGGGCCAGTGCCCGCAGCGCGTCCACGCCGGAACGCACTCCTGAATCGAAAAGCACCGGCGCGCCGTCGGCCGCCTCCACCACGCCGGGCAGGCAATCGATCGCGGGAATCCCGCCGTTGGCCTGCCGGCCGCCGTGGTTGGAGCAGTAGATCCCGTCCATCCCGCCGTCCAGGGCGCGCCGGGTGTCATCGGGGGAGCAGATGCCCTTGAGCAGGATGGGCAGGCTGGTCAGGGACCGGAACCAGGCCAGGTCCTCCCAGGTCATCGTGGGATTCCCGAACAGTGAGGCCCAGAGCATCACCACGGCAGCCGGGTCGGTGGAGCCCTGCTCGGCCAGCAGCTTCCGGAAACGGTCATCGGTCAGGTAATTGGCCAGGCATTGCCCGGAGAGCATGGGCAGGTAGGCGGCGCTGAGGTCCCGAGGGCGCCAGCCGTTCACCCAGGTATCCAGGGTGATGACTATGCCCGTGTAACCGGCCGCTTCGGCGCGGTGCACCAGGGATTCCGTCAGTTCACGGTCCGCCGGCGGGTAGAGCTGGAAAAACCCGGGCGTCCCGCCGGCCGCTGCGCGGACCTGCTCCAACGGGGCGGAGGCCAGCGTGGACGCCACCATCGGTACGCCCAGCTCCGACGACGACGCCGCGGTGGCCAGGTCGCCGTCGTCCGCCACTGCGCCCAGCACGCCCACGGGGGCGAAGAAGAGGGGCGACGGCATCCGGTGGCCAAACAGGTCGATTCCCAGATCGCGCTGTGCCGCACCGACCAGCATTCTCGGCATGATGCCCAACCGGTCAAAGGCAGCGACATTGGCCCGCTGGGTGTGTTCGTTGCCGGCGCCGCCGGCCACGTACCCCAGGACCCGGGGGTCCATCACGGTTTGCGCCAACTCCTCCGTGGCGGCAAAGCCCATCGGCAGTTCAGGGACCACGCCTTGGGCTCCGTTCATGTAAATGCCCAGCTGGTAATCCCCGAAGTTCGCGCCCACGTTGGTCCCCGTTCCTTCCTGTTCCCGGCGCCGTCGCCGGGATACCTGTGGGCGAAATGCTACTCCCGGGTCATCTTCGCTGCGCCGCGACCCGCTGGGGCCGCGAACCCCGCCACCCTGTGTTCGAGGAGTGCCCGGACCTGTGGCCACTCCTCCGAGAGGACCGAGTACACCGCTGTATCCCGCCAGCTGCCGTCCGCCCGGCGCCTGTCCCGGCGGCGGATGCCCTCAAAAACCGCGCCGATGCCGAGGATCGCGGCCCGGGACCGTTCGTTGCGGGAATCCGCCTGGATGGTGATCCGGCCGATCCCGGAGGCGAACGCATGGCCCAGCAGCAGGAGCTTGGTCTCTGCGTTCACGGCGGTACCCCAGACCGAGGGGGCATACGCAGTCCAGCCCAGCTGGGCCGATTCGGTTCCCGGGTCCAGATCCGCCAGGCTGCTGGTGCCCACGATGGCGCCATCGCTGTTCCCGCCGATCCGGCGGACCGCAAACGGCAGTTCGTTCCACCGGTAGTACGTCCGCGCCCACTCGGTGAACCCGAAAAGGTCCTCCCGGAGCCCCGCGGGTCCGCCACCGTAGCCGCCCGCAAATACCTCGGGGACGGCGATGGCCCGGTGCAGTTCCGGCAGCAGGTCAGCGGTGAGCGGTTCAAGCCGGACCCACCGGCCGGTCAGGACGGCGGGAAGAGGGCGCACGGCGGTCATGGCGCCAGTTTTGCACATCCGGAACCGTCCGCCCCGTGCTGGAACGCTTCGTTACGCCAGGAACTTGTCCGGGGTCAGTGGCAGGTCCCGCACCCGGATACCCGAGGCGTTGTAGGCAGCATTGGCAATGGCTGCGGCACTGCCCACAATTCCGATTTCCCCGATGCCGCGGGCGCCCAGCGGCCCCGCGTGCTCGTCCCGGTCCTCAATCCACACGGCATCCATGTCCAGCACATCCGCATTGGTGGGGACATGGTATTCGGCCAGATCGTGGTTGACGAAGATCCCGAACCGCGGATCCAGGACACTCTGCTCGTGCAGGGCCATGCCCAGGCCCATGGTCATTCCGCCAAGGAACTGGGAACGGGCGGTCCGCGGGTTGATGATCCGCCCTGCGGAAAAGACCCCGAGCATCCGGGCCACCCGGATCTCCCCGGTATCGGCAGAGATATGCACCTCGGCGAAGTGTGCACCGAAGGAGTAGAGGGCGAAGTTGTGCGCTTCGGCGTCTTCGGGTGCGTCCGCTTCGGTGGTGGCGCCGGGGGAGGGGTGTTCACCGTGGTCGGCTCGGAAGGCTTTGGCTGCAGCAATGATGGTGCCACCCCAGCTGGCCGTGCCGGAGGACCCGCCGGCCACGCTGGCCGCGGGGAACCGGGTATCGCCGATGCCGAGCCGGATCCGGTTCGCCGGAACCCGTAGCGCATCGGCGGCGATCTGTGTCAGGGACGTCCACGCACCGGTGCCAATGTCCGCGGCGCCGATCTGCACTGAGTAGATCCCGTCCTGTTCATAGCTGATCCGCGCCGTATTGGCGGGCTGGCGCATAAAGGGATACACGGCGCTGGCCGTGCCCAGGCCTACCAGCCAGCCGTCCTGCTGCACCGAGCGCGGCCGGGTGACCCGCCGGTCCCAGCCGAACCGTTCGGCGCCCAGATCGAAGCACTCCATCAGGTGCCGGCTGGACCAGGGTTTGCCGGTCTCCGGATCCGCCGCCGGTTCGTTCCGGCGGCGCAGTTCGATGGGGTCCAGCCCGGCAGCGGCGGCCAGTTCATCCATGGCCACCTCGGGACCGAACATGCCCGGGCACTCACCCGGCGCCCGCATCCAGGACGGCACCGGAATATCCAGAGGAGCCAGCCGGGTGGTGGTGCTCCGGTTGGGGGAGGCATACATCATCCGGAACGGCGCGGGCGTCTGTTCGGCGAACTCCTTGATGCGGGAGGTGTGTTCCACAATGTCCAGGGACATGGCGGTCAGCCGGCCGTCGTCGGCGGCGCCCAGCCGGATGCGCTGGATGGTGGGGGTGCGGTGGCTGGTGAGGCTGTACATCTGCTGGCGGCTGACCGGGAACTTCACCGGCCGCCCGTCGGTGCACTGTGCGGCGAGGGCCGCCATCACCACGTGTACGTGCGGCATGCCCTTGGAGCCGAACCCGCCACCCACGTGCGGGGCTATCACCCGTACCTGCTCCTGCTCCAGTCCGAGCACCTGGGCCAGGGTGCCCTTGACGGCATGCACACCCTGGGTGGAGTCCCACAGGGTCAGCACGGAGCCGTCCCACTGCGCCACGGTGGCATGGGGTTCCAGCGGATTGTTGTGCTCGGCGGGGGTGGAATAGGTCTGTTCGATCTTCAGTGCGGCAGTGTCGAAGGCCGCGTCCGCGTTCCCCTGGCTGCTGTCCGTAGGGGTGCCGGCATTCAGCTCCTCCGGGGCGTAGAGGGCGGGATCGTCGGCACGGAGCTGGGCGGCAAAAGGTTCCTCCGCATAGCTCACCCGGACCGTATCCGCTGCCTGCCGGGCAATCTCCGGCGTCTCGGCCAGGATGGCTGCCACGATCTGCCCGCGGTATCCCACCGTGGTGTCCTGCAGCACGGCCAGTTCCCGGTCCGAGGCATCCGCCAGCCGCGGCGCGGTTTCCGCGGTCAGGACGGTCAGGACACCCTCGATGGCTTCAGCATCGGCGGTGTCCACGCGTTCCACGGCCCCGCGGGCAATGGTGGAGAGCACCGGATACAGGTAAACGGGGTGGTCCACCGGCTGCTCATACGCGTACGGAGCGGTTCCGGTGACCTTGAGTTCGCCGTCGAGCCGTTCGAATGCGGTGCCGATAGCCGAAGCAGGCAGCAGGTTGCTCATGAGTCCAGTTCCTCCCAGCCGGCATCCGCGGGTCCGTCCGGACCCTCGGGGTGATCTGTTCCTTCGGCGCTCGCGTCCGGCGACGGCGAGCCGGTGAGGTCACGGAGGACCGCCACCAGCGTGTTGCGGACCATGGGGATCTTGAAGCCGTTTTCCCTCAGGGCCCGGGCGGAGAGCAGCTCGGCGTCGGCGGCGGCGCGGAAGTTCTCCTCGGTGGCGGGGGCGCCGCGCAGTACCGCTTCGGCCTGCAGTGCGCGCCAGGGTTTGTGCGCCACCCCGCCCAGGGCAATGCGTACGTCCCGGATCACCGGGGGATTAGCGCCGTCGTCCTCCAGCTCCACGGCTGCCGCTACGGAAACCAGCGCAAAGGCATAGGACGCACGGTCCCGGACCTTGCGGTAGGCGGATCGGGCCGGCGCCGGGGGGAGTTCGACGGCGGTGATGAGTTCGCCGTGCTCAAGCACGGTGTCACGTTGCGGCTCGCTGCCGGGCAGCCGGTGGAAGTCACTGACCGGGATGATCCGTTCCCCAGCCGGGCCCAGCACCACTACGGAGGCGTCCAGGGCAGCGAGGGCGACGGCCATGTCCGATGGATGGGTGGCCACGCAGTCCTCGGAGGCGCCGAGGATCGCGTGGTAGCGGGTGTACCCGTCCAGGGCGGAGCAGCCGGTACCGGGTTCGCGTTTGTTGCAGGGCGTGGTGGGGTTTTGGAAGTACACGCAGCGGGTGCGCTGGAGCAGGTTTCCGCCCGTGGTGGCGAGGTTGCGCAGCTGTCCGGATGCTCCGGCGAGCAGCGCCTGGGACAGCGCAGGGTAGCGGCGGCGGATGAACGTGTTGGCGGCCAGATCGGCGTTGCGGACGTTGGTTCCGATCCGCACCCGGCCGTCATCTTCGACCTCGACGGCGTCCAGCGGTAGCCGGCTGATATCAACGAGCATGGCGGGTTTAGCCACCCCGAGCTTCATCCGGTCCACCAGGTTGGTGCCCCCGGCCAGATAAGCGGCGTCCGGATTGCCGGAAACCAGTGCAACAGCCGACGCCGCGTTCTCGGCCCGCCGGTAATCAAAGGGGATCATGGGCGTTCCTCCGGGTGCGACGGCATGGATTCCGCTGTGGGCGAGTCCTCGACTTCCGGTTCCTCCGGATCAGCCGCACCGCCGCGCCGGGCTGCTGCTGCGACGGCGGCCTGACGCACTGCGGCCACAATGTTGGCGTACGCCCCGCAGCGGCACAGGTTTCCGCTCATGCGCTCGCGGATTTCCGCATCCGTCAGGTCGATTCCGCCCTCCGCCTGCAGATCGCCGGTGGCGGCCGAAGGGTGCCCGGCGGCGGCTTCCTCAATGATTCCGGCCGCGGAACAGACCTGGCCCGGGGTGCAGTAGCCGCACTGGAAACCGTCCTGTTCCAGGAAGGCGCGCTGGACCGGGTGCAGTTCCCCGTCCGCCGTGCCGCCCGCCAGTCCCTCCGCCGTGACAATCTCCGCGCCGTCGTGCGCCACCGCCAGCGTCAGACAGGAATTCGCACGCCGGCCGTCCAGGAGTACCGTGCAGGCGCCGCACTGGCCGTGGTCGCAACCCTTCTTGGGGCTGGTCACGCCCAGCCGGTCCCGCAGGGCGTCCAGAACGGTGGTGCGGGTGTCGACGGTGAGGGTGCGCTGGGCCCCGTCCACCTGCAGGGATATTCGGGCTTCCATGAATCAGGCCACCTCTCCATTGCCGGTTGGTCCTCGCAACTTATCGGAGGAGGCATGGAGGAAACAACTAAGCAGGCTGTCATCGGGCGTTGCCGGCAGGGTGTGAGCGCACAAAAAATCCCGATCCGGTGATCCGGATCGGGATTCTTCTACGTGGTTGCGGGGGCAAGATTTGAACTTGCGACCTCTGGGTTATGAGCCCAGCGAGCTACCGAACTGCTCCACCCCGCGGCGTGATTACGACTTTACCGCAGATCTTCCCCACAGCGTAATCCCGTGGCCCCCGTCACAGTTCCATGCTCCGGTTTCGGTAGGGTGGGCGGATGAGCCTGCCTACCGTCGATACCACTGTTACCTACCCCGCAGGTGCCGTTGCCGGCACCGGAACTGTCCTTTACACGCAGACGCTTCCGGACGGACGCCTGGCGGTACTGACCGACAGCACCCCGGTGCATCCGGTGGACGCGGGATGGCCGGACCAGGGGGCGGACCGGGCCACGCTGACCACGGCGGACGGCACCGAAGTCCCCGTGGAATACTGCGTTGTCGGCGCTACGGACGGCAGCTCGCTTTTCCTGGGCCGGGACATCCCGGTCCGAAAAGGCACAGAGGGGTGGGTCTTTACCGTGGTCCACGTCCTGCCCGCCGGGACCGTCCCGGCCGAGGGCTCCGAGGTGCGGTTCCAGGTGGATAACGGCTACCGGGCAGCCCTTTCCGCCGGGCACACTGCCTGCCACCTGGCATCCCTGGCGCTGAACAAGGCGCTGGCCGAGGCCTGGAAAAAGGACGTTCAGGCCGACGCCGCCGGCAATCCCAATTTTGATGCGCTGGCCATCGAGACGTCCACCATTTCCGAATTCGGTTCCCGGGACCTCTACCGGCTGGGTAAGTCCCTGCGCCGCAAGGGGTTCCTGCCGGATGCCCTGCTGGCCTCACCTGAGGTCGTGGAGGAGGCTGTGAACCGGACCCTGGCCGGCTGGGTGGCCTCCGGCGCCGCGGTCCGCATTGAGCGGGACTCGGAACTGCTGACCGGGATGCGCCGGTGGGTCTGCGACCTGCCCGACGGCACTGTCAGCATTCCCTGTGGCGGCACCCATTCGGATTCCCTGGCCCGGTTCTCCGGCATCCAGGTCCGGCTGAGCCTCAAAACCGCCGACGGGGCTGCTGAAATGGTGATGGAAACCTCGGGTACTCCTGCCGGGTAACCGTCAGAGTGCCTGGTTCTGCTCCTGCACAGTGGCGTTGGAGGATACCTCGAATGTCCGTTCCGGCTCCTCGACGCTGGCCGGGTCCATCCACATAGATTCCCAGACGTGACCGTCCGGGTCGGTGGCGGAACCGCTGTACATGCCGGGCATGCGTTCTTCGGCAGGAGCGTAAACAGCGCCGCCGCCCGTCTGGCAGGCAGCCAATATCCGGTCCACCTCGTCACGGCTCTCGCAGCTTATGCAGTTCAGGACTTCCTTGCCGGAGGACCCCAGATGCGGGGTGTCGCCCTGGGGCAGGAACCCCTGGTAAAAGTCCTGCTGCAGGAGCATCACCACAATGCTGTCGGAGATAACCATCGCAGCGGCGTCATCATTGCTGAACTGCGGATCCTTGGTGAAGCCAAGGCCCAGGTAGAACCTTTCGGCCGCTTTCAGGTCCGCAACCGGAAGATTCGGGAAGATCATGCGTTCCATGGCTGGTCCTTTCAAAGACGGATGGTTTTTACGTTCCCACCGCGGCGGGCCGGTGACAATGGGTAGCCGGAAGCGCTTCTCAGCGGGGCGGAAAGAACAGGTGTGCCGTCTCCGGGAGCATTGATGCCCGGGTATTTCCGGCGTTTGGGGAAGAACGCCGGGGCGCACCTGCGCTCCCCGCCGCCCCGGTAAGGTTCCAGCGGTTTTCCAGTGTTTCCCGTGCTGCCTGCCTGCGGAACATGTGCGGTCCTTTCCTCCGGGCGCCCGGATGGCAGCCCCTGCACTGAGCAAACGTGCTCAAGTGCGCTGGAGGTCAAATACGCGTCACAGTCACCGGCCGCGACGTGCGCGCTGCGACACTGAACTAGTGACTGAACCTGCCCAACCGCGCAACCTGCTCGCCATTGGTGAGGTAGCCGAACGTGCCGGCATCTCCGTGCCGGCCGTCCGCTATTACGAGGAGCGCGGACTCATCCGGTCCCAGCGCTCAAGCGCCAACCAGCGCCGCTTTCCTCGCCATGTCCTGCGCCGGCTGGCCGTTATCTCCGCCGGACAACGGATGGGCCTTTCGCTCCGGGAAGTGGGGGATGCCCTCGCCGTGCTGCCTGCGGACCGGGCGCCCACCCGGGCCGAATGGTCGGCCATGAGCGCAGACTGGTCCGCCATGGTGGCGGGAAGGATCCGCGGGTTGCAGGCACTGCAGCAGTCCCTGGACAGCTGCATCGGCTGCGGCTGCCTGTCACTGGACCGGTGCGGGATCTTCAACGCCGGGGATGAGGCCGCTGCTGAAGGCCCCGGCTCGCGGTGGGAACGCCGCGCACGGGAAATCTCCGCAGCCGGCAATGTCCCTTCGTGACGTGGCCCATATTCGTTGTGGCCGGAAAAACTGCTAACCTCGCTGCTGCGAAGGCGGGCCGGAAATGCACCGGTCATCTACCTGGCACACCTGCAACAACACTGCATCGGGAACCAAGGGAGAAGCCAATGAGCACCTCGGATATGGACAGCACCTACCTGGCCCAGGCCATTCGCCTCGCCACCGAAAACGTCGCGGCAGACGGCGGCCCGTTCGGCGCCGTCGTTGTCACTGCCGAGGGCGCCGCCTTCGAGGGCGTGAACCGGGTGACGGCCAACAACGATCCCACTGCGCACGCCGAAGTGACGGCAATCCGCAACGCCTGCGCAGCCCTGGGTACTTTCGACCTCACCGGCGCCGTCCTGTACACCAGCTGCGAACCGTGCCCCATGTGCCTGGCCTCCTCACTCTGGGCGCGGGTGGACCGGGTGGTGTTCGCCGCCGACCGGCACGACGCCGCCAGTGCGGGGTTCGACGACGCCGTGTTCTATGAGTACTTCGAAACCCCGCTGGAAGAGCGGTCCATGCAGGTCACCCAGCTTTCCGTGGACGGCACCCCGAGCATGGCGCCGTTTGATGCCTGGACCTCGGCCGCCAACCGCACCGACTATTAGGCTGCCCCACGGCACCCGTCCTACAGCGGCAGGGCAGCGCCGATGGTTTTTGAATAGCAGGTGGAGCCGGCGGCAGTGATGTACGGGCCGAAGTTGGGCACCACCTTGTAGCCGCCGTTCTCATAGAACCGGTGCCCGTCCGGTTGGGCGGAGCCTGCCTCCGCGGTCAGGACGGCGAAACCCATCTGCCGTGCCCTTGCCTCCAACGCCGCAAGGATGGCCGTGGCCACCCCTGACCCGCGGGCATAGGGGAGCACATAGACCCGTTTGATCTCCGCCGTCGAGGTATCCAGCCGGCGCAGGCCGCCGCAGCCCAGCGGCTGTCCGTTGCTGCGCTCGTAGGCGATCAGAAACACGGCGGATTCCGCAGCCTGCGGCGGATGCGGGTCGTGATGTACGGTCCCGTAGCGGGCATCCAGTTCAGCCTGCTGTGCCTCACGCAGATCCGCGCCCACGGGGTTGCTCCACGGGACTTCACGGATGATCAGGTGCGGGGTTGAGTACGGACGGAATCCGGAAACTCCGGAAACTCCGGAAACTCCGGAAACTCCGGAAAAAGGTCGCAAATCCGACATGCTGCCTCCAGTGGCCGGGGAGTGTGCCTCCACGCTACGGGCGGCGGGTTTCCGCGGTGTTTCAGCGGTGTGGCAGCGGCGCAAAAGGAATGTTCCGGACGTGCGAACCGTGCGAGAATGGTGGCGATGTCAACCCTCGATACTCCCCCCGCCAAAAAGCCGCGTACCGCCCGCACGCTTCCGTCTGCCACCGCACCGCAGGTCCGCCCTGCCACGGAGGGGTGGGAGCAGGCCAAGGAGCCGGACGGCCGCCCGCTGCTGCAGTTCAAGTCTCCGCGCGTATCCCAGCCGCCGGTCCACCTGGCCGATATGACGCTGGCCGAACGCCAGGAGAAGGTGAAGTCCCTGGGCCTGCCCGCCTTCCGCGCCAAGCAGCTCTCCGTGCATTATTTCCAGCACTACACCACGGACCCCGAGGCCATGAGCGACCTGCCCAAGGAACGCCGTGCCGAGCTTGCCGCCGAGATGTTCCCCACACTGCTCACCGAGGTCAAACGCCTGACCACGGATAACGGCGACACCATCAAGTTCCTCTGGCGCCTCTTTGACGGCTCCCTGGTGGAGTCCGTGCTGATGCGCTACCCCGGCCGGATCACGCTGTGCGTCTCCAGTCAGTGCGGCTGCGGCATGAACTGCCCGTTCTGTGCCACCGGCCAGGCCGGCCTGACCCGGAACATGTCCGCCGCGGAAATCCTGGACCAGATTGTCCAGGCCAACCGCGTCATCAAGGAAGGCGGCCTCGGCGGCAAGCGGCGCGACGGCGGCCACGACGCCGAGCGCGTCACCAACATCGTGTTTATGGGCATGGGTGAGCCGCTGGCCAACTACAAGCGGGTGATGAATGCCGTGCACCGGATGGCCGCCGACGTCCCCGAAGGCCTCGGCATGAGTGCCCGCAACATCACCGTTTCCACGGTGGGACTGGTGCCGGCCATCAAGAAGCTGGCCGAGGAAAACATCCCGGTGACCTTCGCCCTGAGCCTGCACGCCCCGGATGACGAGCTGCGCGACGAGCTGATTCCGGTCAACAGCCGCTGGAAGGTGGACGAGGCGCTGGACGCTGCGTACAACTACTACCGGGTCACCGGACGGCGTGTGTCCATCGAATATGCCCTGATCAAGGACATGAATGACCACGCCTGGCGTGCGGATCTGCTGGCCAAGAAGCTGAACTCCCGCGGCCGCGGATGGGTGCACGTCAACCCGATCCCGCTGAACCCCACGCCCGGTTCCATCTGGACCTCCCCGGAACCGGAGGTCATCCAGGAGTTCATCAACCACCTGATCGACGCCGGTGTGCCCACTACGGTCCGTGACACCCGCGGCAAGGAAATTGACGGTGCCTGCGGCCAGCTGGCCGCCGCCGACTAGTTTTCCCACCACAAACGACGACGGCGGGAGGCCGGGCTGTGTGCCCGCCTCCCGCCGTCGTCGTTTATGGGTGCCGGTCCGGTGCCGGCAGCCGGGGGTGCCGGGAGGACTGCTCCCGGCACCGCCGACTCACCGGCAGGGATGCTGCGGCTACTTCAGGTGGTCCACCAGTTCGTCCGCGATGCCCGTGTACCTGCCGGGCGTGAGCGCCTGGAGGCGTGCTTCCGCTTCGGCCGGCAGGCCGAGCCCGGCGATGAACTCCTGCATCCGTGCGGCGTCTACGCGGTGGCCGCGGGTGAGGTCCTTGAGCCGCTCGTAGGGGTTTTCCATGCCGGGGGTGCCGGCGACGGCCTCGGCGCGCATCACCATCTGGATGGCTTCGCCAAGAACCTCCCAGTTGGTGTCCAGATCCGCGGCCAGCACGGACTCGGCCACATCCAGGCGTTCAAGGCCCTTGGCCACGTTGGAGATGGCGAGCAGTGAATGGCCGACGGCAACGCCGATGTTGCGCTGGGAGGAGGAGTCGGTGAGGTCCCGCTGCCACCGGGAGGTCACCAGGGTGGAGGCGAGCGTGTCCAGCAGGCCGTTGGAAATCTCCAGGTTTGCTTCGGCGTTCTCGAACCGGATCGGATTGACCTTGTGCGGCATGGTGGAGGAGCCGGTGGCACCTTCGACGGGAACCTGCGCGAAGTAGCCAATGGAGATGTAACTCCACACATCGGTGCAGAAGTTGTGCAGAATCCGGTTGAAGCGGGCCATATCGGCGTAAAGCTCCGCCTGCCAGTCGTGGGATTCAATCTGCGTAGTGAGCGGGTTCCAGGTCAGGCCCAGTCCCTCGACGAAACTGCGGGCCACCTGCTGCCAGTCCGCCTGCGGCACAGCCGCGTAGTGTGCTGCATAGGTGCCGGTGGCCCCGTTGATCTTGCCCAGGAATTCGGTGTTGCGGATGTGGCGCAGCTGGCGGGAGAGGCGGTGAACGGTGACCGCCAGTTCCTTGCCCAGCGTGGTGGGCGTGGCAGGCTGGCCGTGGGTGCGGGAGAGCATGGGAACGTGGCGGGTTTCCTCCGCCATGGCAGCGATCCGGTTCACGAGGTCCTGTGCTGCCGGGAGCCACACGTTCTCCACGGCACCCTTGATGCCCAGCGCGTAGGAGAGGTTGTTAACGTCTTCCGAGGTGCAGCCGAAGTGGACCAGGGCCTTCAGGTCCTCGATCCCGATGGCGGCCAGCCGGTCGGCGATGTAGTACTCCACGGCCTTCACGTCATGCACCGTGCGCTTTTCAATCTCGCCGAGTTCAGCAACGGAGTTTCCGTCAAAGCTGCTGACGATCTCCCGGAGCTGGTGCTGCTGCTGTTCACTCAGGGGCTTGGTGCCGGGCAGGACCGAGTTGGAGGTCAGGTGGATCAGCCACTCCACCTCCACGTGGGTCCGGTCCCGGTTCAGGGCGGCTTCGGAGAGGTAATCCACCAGCGGGGCGGTGGCGCTGCGGTAGCGGCCGTCCAGGGGGCCCAGCGCGATGGCGGGGGTCACGGAGGCGAGGGAGACACGGGGAGCAGATGCGGATTCGGCCATGCGGCAATTCTTTCATGCCGCCGCCTGCCGCCGCGTGTGTGACTTTCCTGCTGGGTCACTGCCCCTCCACAGTGCGGTTCCCCACAGCGGGCGGAACTATCCGTCCACCAAGCTTTAACGCGCTGACCGTGCCCGGCCCGCCCTGAACTACGTTGACAGGGACAGAGAGCCGCGGTTGACGGCCGGCTGGAACGGAGATCTGGCCTTACGGCCTCACCTGCGTAGATTTGGACAAACGACATTCCTAGGGAGGAATCCGTGGATCAATTGCTGACCGCTGCGCGCGCTGAGCAGATGGAACGCTCGCTTCTTGCGTTGGCCGCGGAAATTGACGAAATCGAGGCGGAGGTCGCCAGTGCGGCAAATGTCCAGTGGGAGTCTCCGGCCGCCGATGCCTTCCGGCACGGTCTTATCGCAGCGATAGCGGACCTCCCGCCTGCCGTCCGCCACCTGCATGCCGCGGTAGGGGAATTGCGGGCGATTCCGCTTATTTGTGCTGCAGGAAGCTGACATCGTGGGAGCCTTGGGTGCGGCCGACACGGCAGGGGACAAGCCCGTCTACATTGTGGCCGGCGGGGCCGCGGGTCTCCTGGTGCAGTACGAGGACCTTGTCCGGATTGCCGGCCGGATGGAGCTGGCTGCGGAGCGCCTCCACAGCCTGCGGGAACAGGCCGCGGAGCTTTGGCAGGAGCCCGGCGTCGGAACCAACCTCCCGGCGGACCGGATCAGGGTGCACCTGGCCGGTGCGGTTGGCAATCTCGCGCTCTGTGCCGCCGCGCTGGACCGGCTGGTAGACGGTGTTCGGGAAAGCGCGCGGCAGTACGCTGCAACCGAAGGTCGGATCCAGTTGATGCTGCCCTCCCTCGGCCCCCTTCCGCTGGCCCCCTGGATCATTCCCGGGCCCAGGGCCGGCGGGTTTCCCACCCTGCCGCAGACCGAGTCCGCTTTGGCCTCTCCGGCGGATGAGCGGGCCATGGCAGCGGCCATGTGGGTGGTTCGGAAAATGGGGTTCGGGAAACCGCGCCCGGTGACGGTCACGGCCCTGCCGGGCAAACCCGAGCTGGTGCAGGTGGAGGGAACGGCACGCTCCATCCTGTCCCGTTCCGAGGTGCTGAAACGTGAGAACCGTGAGGGGGTGGTGGAGATCCTGCGCATAGACGAGGCAGGGAAGAGCATTTTTGTGGTCACTATCCCCGGCACCCAGGACGGCGCAAACGGATCCAACCCCTTCGGATTCACCGGAAACGGAGAATCGCGGCTGGAGGAAAGCCGCTACGTCGCCGCAGGGGTGGCGGAGGCGCTGCGCCAGGCGGAAGCGGAGGCCGGGGACTCCGTCATCTTGTCCGGTTACAGTCAGGGCGGTGACCATGCCGCCAACGTTGCGGCGGAACTGGGCAGGGACAGTGAATACGACGTGGATTTCCTGCTGACCGCCGGCAGCCCCACGGGTGCAACCGACCTGCCTCCCGGCCTGCCGGCACTGCATCTGGAGCATGTTCAGGATTGGGTGCCGGGTATAGACAGCATCGCGAATCCGGACACTGCGGACCGGGTGACCCTGACCCGGCTTGACCCGGTGACCACGCCCGCCGGAGAGGATGTGGGCCTCGGCCCGGGGCACCGGCTGGACCACTACCAGCAGGCTGCGGCGATGGCCGATGCCAGTGACGATGCCTCCCTGCGGACGGTACTGGGTTCCCTCGGCGCGGCCATTGGTACGGCAACGGTGGCCACCCGGCACCTGTACCGGTTCAGCCGGGAACCGCTGACGCAGGTGCCGTTGCGCCACGCCGGGCCGTCAATGCCTGTAGCTAAAGCGGGGCCCTCGCTGCCCGTGGCTCCCGGATTCCGTCCGGTGGCCGGAGCAGGGGCTCCGGTGGTTCCGGACGTGGAACCCAGCGCCCGCCGGGCCGTTTGCACCGACCCGCTGCCCCGCTGACGGCAGGCCCGGACCGCTGACAGAGGAGTGCCTCGTAAACAGCGGGCTGCCCCTGCCATAGCGTGCCGGGGGAGGAGGTCCCGGAGGTCCTGCGGCGTGGGGTCCGTTTATTGCCGGCTTCGCCTGCGGCTGCCGGTGACACCGTCCAGAACCATGGACACAAGGCTGATAATTACCGCACCCAGAATGGCTGTCCAGAAGAAGGACTCAACCTCGAACTGAATAGGTGTGTAGCTGCTGAGCCAGGCAGTGAGCTCCAGCATGGCCGCATTGATAATGATCCGGAATAGCCCCAGCGTGAGAATGGCCAAAGGCAGCGTCAGGCCTTGGGCGATGGGCCGGACAAGGGCGTTGACAATACCGAAAATCAACCCGATAAACAGATACGCAAGGACGGTATCCAGTGTCGGGTTGCCGGTCATGGACCCGGTGGAGCTGGTCAGTGTGAGCCCTGGCAGAAGCCAGCCGGCTACCCACAGGGCAATCGCGTTGACGGCAATCCGCAGGACAAATGAGAGCATGCTCCCATGCTGGCAGAAACGCGGCGTTTAGTGTTAACGCCATGACCATACCCGTGAATGACACCAACGCAGCTGAAGTTCCCGCTCCCGGCATTTCCTCCAGACCCGCTCTGGATGAAATGCCCCGCTACAGGGCGGGCAAGCCTCCGGTGGTTATCGACGGCCTGCAAAGCTACAAACTGTCCTCCAACGAGAACCCCTATCCGCCGCTCCCTTCGGTAGTGAAGGCTATCGCGGACCACGCGACCGTCAACCGGTATCCGGACCCGCTTTCCACCGCGCTGCGCACTGAGCTCTCCGCTTTCCTGGACGTGCCCGCCGAAGACATCGTGACTGGCGGGGGAAGCCTGGGCGCGCTGAACCAGCTGCTGGCCACCTATGCCGGCCGGAATGCGGACGGAACCGCGGATGAGGTCATTTACCCCTGGCGGTCCTTCGAGGCTTACCCCATCAGCGTTGGCCTCGCCGGGGCGGAAAGCGTCAAGGTCCCGCTCCGGGCTGACGGCACCCATGATCTGGACGCCATGGCCGCTGCGGTCACGGGGCGGACCAAGGTCATCCTGCTCTGCACTCCGAACAACCCCACCGGCCCGGCGCTGACCACCGCTCAGGTGGAAGACTTCCTGGCCAAGGTCCCCTCCCGCGTCATCGTGGTGATCGACGAGGCGTATGAGGACTTCGTCCGCGATCCGGACGCGGTCAACGGCATCGAGATGTACCGGAAGCACCCCAACGTGGTTGTCCTGCGTACCTTCTCCAAGGGTGCCGGCCTCGCCGGTCTCCGGGTCGGCTATTCGGTGTCGCATCCGCCGATCACCCAGTACCTGCGGGTGGCAGCTGTGCCGTTCGCCGTATCCACCATCGCCGAACAGGCGGCGGTGGCATCCCTGCGCCATCACGACGAACTTGTGGAGAGAATACAAGCACTGGTGACCGAACGGACCCGCGTGGTGGAGGGACTGGAGGCACTGGGCTGGTTCGTTCCGGACGCGCAGGGGAACTTCGTCTGGCTGGCTCTGGGGGAGAACACCCCCGAGTTTGCGGCGCTGGCGGAGCAGAAGGCCCTGGCTGTGAGGGCCTTCGGCACCGAAGGTGTGAGAGTCACCATTGGTGAGGAGGAAGCGAACACCCGTTTCCTGTCAATATGTGCGACTTATACAAAAGGCCCGCGGGTTTCCTAGCGTGTCCTAGGTAGGGCCGAAGGCCGCGCCGTCGTTAGGCTGTGGAAAGTAACTTCCACATATATGCGGAACGGGGAATGTATTCCCCGCAAGGCATATTTCTAGCGCCGGAGTGGCCTTTGGCCGCCCGGGCGAGGAGTAGGCATGGACGTAGGACACCTGCCGGCCAGTGAATTCGACTCGGCCGGATTCGAGCAGACCCTGATGGGGTCTCCCGAGGAGAACCCTGTCCCCGACATGGTCCAGCTGCTCACCATCGACGGGGAAGTCCGTCATGACCCGACCTACAGCAGCTACGTCGCGGACCTGACGGCAGATGAGCTGCGCGGGTTCTACCGGGACATGTTCCTGGTCCGCCGGTTCGATGAGGAAGCGACGGCGCTGCAACGGCAGGGCGAGCTGGTGATGTGGGTGCCGATGACCGGCCAGGAGGGCGCCCAGATTGCCTCGGGCCGGGCACTTATGCCGCAGGACTACGTTTTCCCCACCTACCGTGAACACGGCGTGGCCTACACCCGCGGACTCGAGCTCTCGCATCTGCTGCGGCGTTTCCGCGGTATCTCCCACGGTGGCTGGGATCCCAGGGAAGCGAATTTCCACCTCTACACCCTGGTCCTTGCCGCCCAGGTTCCGCACGCCGTCGGCTACGCGATGGGAATGGCCCGGGACCGGCTGGTGAACCCGAAGCTTCCGGAAGCCGCCACGGTGGCCTACTTCGGTGACGGTGCCAGCTCCGAAGGCGACGTACACGAAGGCATGGTCTTCGCCGCCTCCTACAACGCGCCGGTGGTCTTCTTCTGCCAGAACAATCACTGGGCCATCTCCGTTCCCACCGAGGTCCAGTCGAGGGTTCCGCTGGCCAACCGCGCCCGGGGCTACGGATTCCCCGGAATCCGGGTGGACGGCAATGACGTGCTGGCAGTGCATGCCGTGACCCGGTGGGCGCTCGAACACGCCCGCTCCGGCGGCGGCCCGGTACTCATCGAGGCGTTTACCTACCGGATGAGCGCGCACACCACCGCGGATGACCCCACCAAGTACCGTCTCAGTGCCGACGAGGAAGCCTGGCTGGACCGGGATCCGCTGCTCCGGCTGGAAAAACACCTGCGGAGCCGGGATCTGGTGGACGATGCGTTCTTTGAGGATCTTCGCGAGGAAGGCCGCAACATGGCGGTCCGGCTGCGCGAGAACGTCCAGGCCATGGAAGCGCCCGGGTTTGAGGACGCCTTCACGGATGTCTACGCCGAAGCCCACCCGCTGGTCCGCGAGGAGCTGAACGCCCACCGCGCGTACGAGGCCGGGTTTGCCGATTCCGACGCCGATCCCACCGCCGCTTCCCGGGAGCACACTGCATGAGCACCACCATGACCATGGCCAAGGCCATCAACGCCGGCCTGCGCGCAGCGTTGGAATCCCATCCGAACTCGCTGCTGATGGGCGAGGACATCGGTTCCCTCGGCGGCGTTTACCGGGTCACCGAAGGGCTGAAGGCAGATTTTGGCGCCGACCGCGTGATGGACACCCCGCTGGCCGAATCCGGCATCATCGGAACTGCCATCGGACTGGCCCTGCGCGGCTACCTGCCGGTGTGTGAAATCCAGTTCGACGGCTTTGTCTTCCCGGGGTTCAACCAGATCACCACGCAGCTGGCCAAGATGCACTCGCGCAGCGAGGGCAACCTCAGTGCCCCGGTGGTCATCAGGATTCCCTACGGCGGCGGCATCGGTTCCATCGAACACCATTCCGAATCGCCCGAGGCGCTCTTTGCCCACACGGCCGGACTGCGCATCATCACGCCGTCGAACCCGCAGGACGCCTACTGGATGATCCAGCAGGCCGTGGCCTGCAAGGACCCGGTGATCGTTTTTGAACCCAAGCGCCGGTACTGGCTCAAGGGCGACGTCGACACCTCGGCACCCACCTCGGATCCGTTCTCCGCGCAGATTGTCCGCGAAGGCACCGATGCCACCATCGTGACCTACGGGCCCCTGGTGCCCGTGGCCCTGGCCGCAGCAGCTGCCGCGGAGGAGGACGGCCGGTCCGTGGAGGTAGTGGACCTGCGGTCCATATCGCCCATCGACTTCGACACCATCACGGACTCGGTGAAGAAAACGGGCCGGTTGATCGTGACGCATGAGGCACCGACGTTCGGCGGCATTGGCGGCGAGATTGCCGCCCGAGTGGCCGAGCGGGCGTTCCTGTCGCTGGAAGCGCCGGTGCTGCGTGTCGGCGGCTTCCATATGCCCTATCCGGTGGCCAAGGTCGAAGAACACTACCTGCCGGACATTGACCGGCTGCTCGAGGCGCTGGACCGTTCCTTCGCCTACTGAGCGTCCTTCGCCTGAGCGCGGCCCCGCCGTTTGCCCACCGTCCCCATCCAGAGCCCTGAAGATCGAGAAGCCATGACTGAAAAGACATTCAACCTGCCGGACGTGGGCGAAGGCCTGACCGAAGCCGACATCGTCGAGTGGAAGGTCAAGGCGGGCGACACAGTTGCCGTCAATGACGTCATCGTCGAAATTGAAACCGCAAAGTCCCTGGTTGAGCTGCCCTCTCCCTACGCCGGTACGGTGGCATCACTCCTGGTCCGCGAGGGCGAAACCGTCGACGTCGGCACGCCCATCATCAGCGTGGCGGTCGACGGCGGGGCGGCCGGCGCTGACCGCGATGGCACTGATGATGCGCTTCCCGCGGCACGGACACCGGAACAGACTCCCGCGGACTCCTCGCCCGAAGCGCCGTCCGCGTCCCTGACCGGCACCGGACCCAAGCCGGACGCCGTCAAACGCCGCCCGCGGCGTCGTTCCACCGTGCCGGCGGATGCAGCACCGTCTACACCCGCCGCCGACGCCCCGGCTGCACCCCGGACTCAGACCCCGGGAGCAGCGTCCCCGGAGCGGACGCAGCCGTCCCGGACACCGCAGGCCGGCCCGGAACCAACCCCGGCAGCCGCAGCAGCGGCTGCTGTCCAGGACCGGGTGAACCGGCTGATCCAGCGGGTACTGGCCAAGCCGCCGGTGCGGAAGGCCGCCAAGGACCTGGGCATCAACCTGGCGGACGTCCCCGCGACCGGGGCCGGCGGTGAGGTGACCAAGCAGGACCTCATCAGCTATCAGGCCCAGCGGGAGGCGGAGCGGGAATCAGCGCCACAGTTCTGGACTCCCGGAGCGGGAGCAAAGGAGTCCCGGATTGAGCGGATTCCCGTGAAGGGGGTCCGCCGGGCTACGGCCAAGGCCATGGTGTCCAGCGCCTTCAGTGCACCGCACGTGAGCATCTTTGTGGACGTGGATGCCTCCCGCACCATGGAGTTCGTCAAGCGGCTGAAGACATCCAAGGATTTTGAGGGCATCAGGGTCTCCCCGCTGCTGATCCTGGCCCGGGCGGTCATCTGGGCCGCAGCCCGCAACCCCTCCGTCAACGCGTCCTGGGCGGGCGACGAAATCCTGATCAAGCACTTTATGAACCTCGGCATCGCCGCGGCAACGCCCCGCGGCCTGATGGTGCCCAACATCAAGGACGCGCAGGATCTCTCACTGAAGGAACTCGCGGTTGCCCTGAACTCCCTGGCCTCCACCGCGCGGGAAGGCAGGACGCCGCCGGCGGACATGCAGGGTGGAACCCTGACCATCACGAACATCGGTTCGCTGGGCATTGATACCGGCACCCCCATCATCAATCCCGGCGAAGTGGCGATTGTCGCCTTTGGCACCATCAAGCAGAAACCGTGGGTGGTGGACGGGGAAGTGGTTCCGCGCTGGATCACCACACTCGGCGGCTCCTTTGACCACCGCGTGGTCGACGGCGATCTCTCCGCACGGTTCATGGCCGACGTGGCGGCAATTCTCGAGGAACCGGCCCTGCTCCTGGATTAGCCGGGCCCGCGTCCTTAACCGGCGCGGCGCACCTTGGCCTTGTCGACGGCGGCCCTCAGTATCGGTGCCAGCCTGCGGACACCCTCCCGGATGTCCTCCGGCGACACGGCGCTGAAGGCCAGCCGCAGCTTGTTTGAGGGCCCTTCACCGGGTGTGAAGGCCGCGCCGGGGATAAAGACGGTGCCGGCGTCGATCGCCTCGTAGAGCAGGGGATAGGTGTCCACCCCGTCCGGCAGGGTCACCCAGATGAAGAAGCCGCCCTCGGGGCGGGTCCAGGAAACGTCCCCGGGCAGATGTTCCTCCAGTGCGGCGAGCATCGTGGAGCAGCGTTCGGCATAGAGCTCCCGGGAGTCCCGGATATGGCCCATCCAGTCATACTCGCGCAGGTATGCGGATACCAGCATCTGGGTCAGCGGGGAGGGGCACAGGACCACCGCCTCGCAGGCCAGGTAGAAGCGCCGGTACAGGTGCCGCGGCACCAGTGCCCAGCCCAGCCGGACTCCGGGCGCAAAGATCTTGGAGAAGGACCCAAGGTACAGCACGTCCTGTGGGTTTGATGCGCGCATGGGCCGCAGTGGCCGGCCGTCAAAGCGGAGCAGCCCGTACGGATTGTCTTCGAGGATGAGGATGTTGTTGCGGCTGCAGATATCCACCACGGCCTGGCGCCGGGCCTCGGTGAGGGTTACCCCGCTGGGGTTGTTGAAGCTGGGGATGGTGTACAGCAGCTTGATGGTCTTGCCCTCCGCCTGCAGCGCGCGGATCTGTTGCTCCAGGGCCTCCGGAACCAGGCCGTCGGCGTCCATCGGGACGGTGCGGACGTCCACTTCGTAGGCTTCAAAGGCGTTGAGGGCGCCGACGTATGTGGGATCTTCGCAGAGAATGACGTCCCCGGGATCGCAGAACACCTTGGCTGCGACGTCCTGCGCTGACTGGGAGCCTGTGGTGATGACAATGTCCGCCGGATCGGCGTCGGTAATCCCTTCTGCGGCCATGACCTCGCAGGCCTGCCGGCGCAGTTCCTCCATGCCCTGGCCGCCGCCGTACTGCAGCGCCTCCAGGCCGTGGTCGCTGATGATCCGCTGGGCCGTCCTGCCCAGGTCCTCCAGCGGCAGCGACTTCAGGTACGGGCTGCCGCCGGCCAGGGAAATCAGGCCGGGTTGGATGGAGATGTCGAAGACATCCCGCACCGCCGACTGCTTGATGTGGAAGGCGCGGTTTGAAAAGAGCATTTCGTGCCGGTGGGATTCGGCGGCACGCTCCAGTGCGGCCATGGTGTCAACGGGTAGTTCTACTGCATTGGAGAATTCCTCGCGGGTCATGCCCTCAATGCTAACCCTGCGGGTTAACTGTTAGGCAACAGCTGTTGCCTAATCGAGCAGGGGTGTCGGACCGGCCCATAAAAGGTGCCACCTCCGGCAGGACCGACTAAATCCAGCCCGCTTTGTGTGCCTTGATCCCGGCCTGGAACCGGCTTTCGGCGCCCAGTTCCTCCAGCATCCAGGCGATGTGCCGGCGGCAGGTCCGGACGCTGATGCCGACCCGGCGCGCAATGGCCTCGTCCGAATGCCCCGCGGCCAGGGCGGTGAGAACCGAGCGCTGCGTGCTGGTGAGTTCCTCCCGGCCCGGGCTTTCGGTGAGGAAGGGCTCCGCCAACCCCCAGGCGAACTCAAAGAGCAGGCTGAAAATGCGGATCAGGTTGGGATCCCGTACTACCAGCCCTGCCATGTCGCCGGGATGGAGCTGCCGGGCCACCACTGCCACTTTTTCATCGAAGATCAGGGTGCGCTGGGGCATATAGGGCAGCGTGCGGAATTGTCCGCCCGCTTCGGTGATGGTTTCCACGGCCTTGCGGGTGGGAACGTGGTCCCGGGTGCTGGAATGGTAAAGCGTCTGGCGCCGGACGCCGCTGCGCAGCAGATCCAGGTCCTTTTGCACACTGTCCTCGTGAATGTCGGCATTGGCGCCCTGCCCCGGGCGCGCAATCAGGACGCGGTCCGTGGCACTGCGACCGTATTCGATGAGCACACGCTGGACCTTCTCCTGGTCCTCCACCACTTCCACCGAGGAATCCGCGGCAAGACGCTTGCGGGCCTCGGCGTAGGCCGGCGTCAGTGCGGCCATTTCCCGGCGTCGGGCATTGATTCTTCCGCGTAGTTCCAACAGCGCCCGCTCGTCCGGATCCACCAGTTCAGCAAGGGCCACCTCCGGGGAAACGGCCGTGTAGCTGGGGCAGTCCGCAGCCTGCTTGAGCAGCAGGCAGCGCGAGGTGAGCTCCGCTATTGCGGCATCGATGACCCGGCTCGTATACCCCAGGGCTTCCGATGCCTCTTCAGCCGTCCACCCCGGACGGCTGACGGCAAATCGGTAAACATCCAGAGAAGCATGAGACAGCACGGCGGATCCTTTCAATGCAGCAAGCTGACCTCCCCCATGCACACCCTACCCAGCGGGCGGCAAGTGTGGGCCGCTCGTGACGAAAGTGTTTTGTGTCTACAACACACTAGGAAATGTTGGACATGGCCGGTTAATGCCACCATACGCACCCGGCTCGTCCATCCGCAGGAGGGCCGCTAATACGCCGCACTGCCACAGAAATCGGAGAAAAAACGGCTGACCCGTGTGCCGGAAGCGGACATGTCCGGAACCGGGCACCGGAGGGTATTTACAGTCCGCGTGACCGCGGGGGAAGCTTTCGGAGTCAATCAAGGCGCCGGCTGAGCTTCAGCCAGAAGAGACACAAGGGGGATAGCCATCATGATGAAGAGCTGGGATTGGTTCTAACCGTCGGCCCCAATTGGGCTGACCACAGATAACAACAATGCAAGGCCGCTCCAGCGGCGGTAACCAATACCCCGAGGGGAAAGACGCTTATGAGTCAGCTAGCTGCAGTTCGACCAGCCTCACGGACGCAAACCGGCACTCATTGGTGGTCTCTCTCCATCCACACCGGGGGCTTCGATGTAGCGGACGGCATCATTGGAGAGCTGGTTACCCCGCTGGCGGCTCAGGCCCAGATCCTGGGCGCGCAGCGCTGGTATTACACCCGATGTGCCGACCCGGCCCACGCTCACGTAAAGCTGAAAGTGTTGGCCGGCATGGACACCCTGGACCGGCTGCAGTCGCTGTTGGCGGCGCTGCAGGACCAGTCCAGCGGTGTTCTGGGCCATCTGGAAACCAGCCACCAGATCACCGAACCCGCTACGGACCGGTTGAGCCCCGGCGGCGGTGAACCGCAGGACCCCCGCGTGGAGGCGGACCTGGCCAAGTACGGCGGCGTGGAGGGCCTGTCCCTCGCCGAAGAGGTTTTTGAGCTTTCCTCGGATCTGGCCAGCTGGGCAACGGCACGCTTTCCCAAGGTCCAGAACCGCTGGGCCCTCGGGTCACTGCTGCTTTTCGATGCAGCGCGGAGCATGATGAAGGGCCCGCGGGCATCGGCCTGGCCGGACCGCCGGAGGCTCTCCTGGGACTACTACTGGGACAGCCACCTGCGTAGCTGCACCGCCGGATTCGGCCCGCGCGCAGCGGGTGTGCGCCAGGCAATGTCGGTGCAGGTGGGCGCCAAGGTGATGCCGACCCACCGGCTGATGGCGGCGACGGCGGCGGAATCGGCCGTCGAAAACTGGCGGCGCCGCTGGTTCCGGGGAATCGATACCTACCTGTACCGGGCGGACAAGGCCCGGCTTAGCCGAAGCGCACAGCACCTGACTGTCTATCAGGCACACATGCTCCTGAACCGGCTCGGTCTGAGCCTGCGCGAGGAAGCTGCCATGGGACTGTACGCACGCACATGGAGCCCTGAACGCGAATCGGTTCTGCTCGACAAGCGCTGATCCGGCGCATCAAGGGAAGGGGGCCCGTACCGTGGCCGATCAAGAAGAGGTAGTTGTTGCGCAGGCCCATGAGCTGGGCTCAGTGCTGGGCTGTTCCGAAGATGTACTTGCCGATATGAGGGACAGCGGCGTCCTTGAACCCTTTGGGGAGGCATGGAATGTCGGCCCGGCGCGGGAGTACCTGCGCGACGCAGCCTGGGCCGACCAGGTCTGGTACTAAGGGCCTGGTACTAGGCGGGGCAACGCGTAGAAGGTAGAACGTAGAACAGGGAAGGGACGGACCGGTACCGGTCCGTCCCTTCCCTGTTGTGCGGGTGCTGACTGCTCTCCGCCGGGATTCTCCTGGACGGCGGGAACTAGACGGCGGAAACTAGACGGCGGAAACAGAGGCGTCGGCCAGCACGCGGAGGGCTTCGTCCAGCTGGGCCACGGTCTCTGCATCGTCCTTCGGGTGCAGTTCGGCGTAACGGGTTACCGAGCTGCCGATGGCCAGGCGTACTTCCTCGACCACGCGGGCGCCGGCGATTCCCACCGACTTGCGGGCATCATCCTGGGCCCAAACGCCGCCGTACTGGCCGAAGGCAGCGCCGATAACCGCGGTGGGCATTCCGGAGATGGGGCTGGCGCCAAACGGACGGGACAGCCAGTCGATGGCGTTCTTGAGGACGGCCGGCATGGTCCCGTTGTACTCGGGGCTGATCAGCAGCAGGCCGTCGGAGGCGGCGGCAGCGTTGCGAAGGGCCTGTGCCGTCTCGGGAATAGTTCCCTCGGCGTCAATGTCTTCGTTGTAGAAGGGGATCTCGCCAAGCCGGTCAAAGATCTGAACCTCGACGCCTTCCGGGGCGCCCGCTGCGGCAGTTTCGGCGAGCTGGCGGTTAACGGAACCGGCGCGCAGGCTGCCGACGAGGGTCAAGATTGTGGTGCTCAAGGTTGGAACTCCTGTCTGGCCGCGCACTCTGACTGGGGCGCGGACACGAATAACGTTTCAACCCCCTAAACGGGCCAGCACGGAAATTTATTCCCGAAAGGGCTTGCATTTACCGCACGAAGGGTGACGGGAAGTCCCGACCGGGTGGGACGCCGGGCTAGGGCCGGCGGTTCCCGGTCCCGTCCGGCCGGTCGAGCCGCAGGGAGGAAATCAGGGAGCGAAGCGCCTTGCGCAGCTCCTGGCTGTCCTCGGCGTCGAGTGTTATTTCGGCCTCCGCCAGCTTTGCGCACTCAATGACCTGACGGCCTGCGTCAGTGATGCACCACAGGCCCTGCCCGTTACGCGAGGCGTACCCCGAGGAATGCAGGGACGCCAGGTCACTGTCCAGGGAAGCCGGCTGCCCGGTGGTGGCGGCAAGGGCGGTGTCATCGGCTGTGGACAGGGCGAGGCGGTTGAGCAGGGAATACCGGTCGCGGGTGAGGTCAAACCGTTCCAGCACACTGTCGGAGGCCAGATGGGTCACGTGGGCAGCTGCCGACAGTAGGCGAGGAAAGTATCCGGGAGCGGGTGCGGGGTCCTGCGCGGGACCATCAGTGTCCGGCATCTGCGGCTCGTTGTCCGGAGCGGTGCCCGACGCGGTGTCCGGTTCGTTGTTCACAGTGCCCGTAACCGGGTGCGGTGGCCGGCGGGGCAGGCCGGGGCGGGAAATGCACCGGGAAGAAACCTTCGGGGTGCGTCAGCAGGGCAGACGTGGGAGTACGGCACGGATTCCTCGTGAAGGCAGGGTACGGGAGAGGCAAAGACCTTCGGCCACGTCTTGACCAAGGGAAATAGTAGAGCGAAACCGCTCTCCCCGCCAATCGCTCCATCCGGGCCGCAGCGGCGGAAACTGACACAGATTGACATCGAATCTGTATGTGGCCCTTCTCTCAGTTAGCGTTATCTGATGCACATCAAGGACCGGATCGAAGAAGCCCGGATGAGTCCCCGGCAGGTGGCCATCATTGCCATCTGCACCATGCTGTACATGATCGACGGATTTGACGTTCTGGTCATGGCATTCACTGCCAGCCACGTGGAGGCGGAGTGGGGGCTGAACGGCGCGCAGCTGGGCTACCTGCTGAGCGCCGCGCTGGTGGGAATGGCCGTCGGGTCGATCTTCGTCTCGACCGTGGCCGACATTATCGGCAGGCAGAAGACCCTGCTGATCGGCGTCTGCATCGTTGCCCTCGGCATGCTGGCCTCCTTCTTTGCCCCCAGCTATGCCGTGCTGGTGGCCCTGCGTTTTGTGACCGGCATAGCCATTGGAACCCTGCAGGCAACCATCAATGTTTTTGCTTCCGAGTTCTCCAACGCCAAGCGCCGCTCCACGGCGCTGGCCATTGTCAGTATCGGTCAGCCGATCGGCGGTGTTCTTGGTGGCATAGTCACCGGGGTGCTGATCAGCCAGTACGGCTGGCGGTCAGCGTTTATGTTCGGCGCCGTCGTGACCTTCCTGATGATTCCGCTGGTGATGAAGGTCTTCCCGGAATCCGTGGACTATCTGCTGGTACGGCGCCCGGCCGGCGCCTTGGAACGGGTCAACCGGAGCCTGCGTGCCATTGGCCAGCCCGCCGTGGACGTGCTGCCCGAACGGGTGCACCAGCAGCATCACAAGTCCCGCTTTGCGGACATCCTCACCGGTTACAACGCCCGGCGCACCATCCTGCTGGCGCTGGCCTACTTCATCCTGATGGCCAGCTTCTACTTCGCGAACTCGTGGACGCCTAAACTGATCACCGCCAGCGGCTTCTCGGCCCAGGACGGGATCAATGCCGGCATTCTCTTCAGCGTGGGCGCCATCGTGGGCGCGGTCATGCTGGGCCTGTTTGGGGCCCGCTTCCCCATGCGGAAGGTGCTGGCCGTCTTCTTCGTGATCGGTGCGGCAACGTTTGTGGTGTTCGCCAATTCCACTACCGGTTCACTCGGCTGGGCACTGTTTGCCGCGGCGCTGGTGGGCTTCGGGTCCAATGCGCCCATCGCCGGAATGCTGGCCATCAGCCCCACCTACTACACCAGCGACGTGCGCGGCACTGCGCTGGGACTGGTGATTGGTATGGGCCGGGTGGGTGCCATCGTGTCCCCGATCCTGGCCGGTGCCCTGATCGACGGCGGCTGGACCCCCGGCGACCTGTACTTCCTGTTCGTGATTCCCATGGCGCTGGGCGCCGTCGTCATCTCGCTGCTGGGCAAGCCGGTGCTGCGCGGACCCGCCGCCAAGGCGGACATCCCGGTCCACTAAGGCCGCACGCGAAGGCGCCGCACGGTTCTGTTTCCGGGACGGAAGCAGAACCGTGCGGCGGAGCCTAGGAGTTGACCAGTTCAGGCCAGTCCGAAGCCAGGTCAAGGCCATGTGCCGCGGACACGGAGGAGTGGGTGACCCGTCCGCCGGCGATATTCAGGCCGTGGGCCAGCTCGGGATACCGCTCGAAAGCGCCGGTGACGCCGCGGTCAGCCAGGGCCACTGCGTAGGGCAGCGTCACATTGGTCAGGGCATAGGTGGACGTGTTCGGCACTGCGCCGGGCATATTTGCCACGCAGTAGAACAGCGATCCGTGCACCCGGAACGTCGGTTCCTCGTGTGTGGTGGGGTGGCTGTCCTCGAAGCAGCCGCCCTGGTCCACGGCGATATCCACCAGGACACTGCCGGGTTTCATCCGTGCCACCATGGCATTGGTGACCAGCTTGGGGGCCTTGGCACCGGGGATCAGCACGGAGCCGATCACGAGGTCCGCGTCCAGCACGGCACGCTCGATTTCAAACGCGTTGGATGCCACGGTTTTGATCCGCCCGGCGTACTGGGCATCAAGTTCGCGCAACCGGTCAATATTGATGTCCAGCACGGTGACGTCGGCATGGGCGCCGACGGCGGCCGCAGCGGCATTGGTGCCGGCGACTCCGGCGCCCAGCACCACCACCTTGGCGGGACGGACTCCCGGCACGCCGCCCAGCAGCAGCCCGGGACCGCCGGCGGGAGCCATCAGGGACTGGGCTCCGACCTGGACCGAGAGCCGCCCGGCAACTTCGGACATGGGGGCCAGCAAGGGCAGGGCCCTGCCGCGCTGCACGGTTTCATACGCAATGGCGGTGACACCGGATTCCAGCAGGACAGAGGTCAGTTCCGCCTCCGCAGCGAGGTGCAGGTAGGTGAAGAGAATGAGGCCCGGCCGGAAATGGCGGTACTCGGAGGCGATGGGTTCCTTCACCTTGAGGATCATGGCGGCCTGGGACCAGACGTCGTCGGCTGAGTCCAGGATCCGCGCTCCGGCCGCGGCATACTCCGCGTCGGAAATGTTTGAACCGGTGCCGGCACCGCTTTGTACCAGCACCTCATGGCCGTGGGTAAGGAGCTCGTGCACTCCCGAGGCAGTGATTGCTACGCGGAATTCATTGTTCTTGATTTCCTTGGGGATACCGATGATCACAGTATTGCTCCGTCAGTAGGGTCAGCCGGCGGGGTGTCCGCCGACACAGCCCCAGCATAGATCCCCGGGCACCGTTGCGGGCATATGCGTCCGCTGCCGGTTGGCGGCTCAGCTGTCCGTGCCGCCCGGGCCGGCGGTTTCGCGCGCGGCTTTGGCGGCACTTTGGGATTCAAGCCAGGCCTGGATGTCTTCCATCCGGATGCGGCGGTGCGAACCGCGGTACTGCACCGGGATGATGCCGGCGTCGGTCAGGTTCCGCAGGTAGGTGTGTGAAATTCCGGCGGCGGCGGCGGCCTGCGAGGTGGTCAGCAGCGGCACCGGCCCGGCAGGAAGGGGCGGGTCCGCAGGAGCCGGGGTGGAGATCTTGACGGCATCGCCCCGGGCCAGGCGGGAGAGCAGCTCCAGCACCGCGTCCCTGGCTGCGTCCGGAAGCCGCAGGGCGGTCCCGTCCACAAAGACGGTGACATCCCCGGCGGCCAGGGCACGCTTCAAGGCAAGGGTGTCTTTGTCCGGCAGCGCCGGTACGGTCGCGGAACTCTCACTCATGACTTCATCTTGCCAAAGGATTCCGGCACCGGTGCCCATCCGGGGCGTGTTGGAACGTGCCGGACGTGGTGGAATAAGGCTGTCGGTGCGGAAACCGCCGGACCGGACAGACGCGGCAGGAATCTTCGAAGGAGAGTTCATGGGTATCGAGGGCACCAGGTCCATCCGGGGAGCGGTCCTCGAAACCATGGGCGCCGAGCGCCCCTACGCCCGTTCCCGGCCCGTAACGGTACGCGACCTGGAACTCGATCCGCCGGGGACGGGGGAGATCCTGGTGCGCATCGAGGCGGCCAGCCTGTGCCACTCGGACCTGTCGGTGGTGAACGGCAGCCGGGTGCGGCCCTTGCCCATGCTGCTCGGGCATGAAGCGGCGGGCAGGGTGGAGGAGCTGGGCGACGGCGTTCAGGATCTCAGTGTGGGGCAGCGGGTAGTGATGGCCTTCCTGCCGCGCTGCGGCGACTGCGCGGGCTGCCGGACGGACGGCAAAATGCCCTGCATTCCCGGCAGCGCGGCCAATAATGCCGGCACGCTTCTTGGGGGCGGGATGCGGCTGCGTTACCCCGACGGCGGGGAAGTGCGTCACCATCTGGGCGTTTCCGGCTTCGCGACCCACGCGGTGGTCAACCGGAAGTCCGTGGTGCCGGTGGAGGACGATATTCCGCCTCAGGTAGCCGCCCTGCTGGGCTGCGCCGTCCTTACCGGCGGCGGAGCCGTGCTGAACCCCGCGCGTCCGGGCCGGGACGACGACGTCGCAATAGTCGGGCTCGGAGGGGTGGGCATGGCAGCCCTCCTGACGGCGCTGTCGCTGGATGTCCGCACGGTCATCGGCATTGATGCACTGCCGGAGAAACTCATCCGGGCCAAGGAACTGGGCGCTGACGCGGTGTATACCCCGCAGGAGGCGATTGAGGCCGGCATCCGCCCGGCGCTGGTGATCGAGGCAGCCGGGCATCCCCGGGCCTTTGAAACAGCGGTGCGGATCACTGCGCCCGGCGGCACCACCGTGACAGTGGGCCTTCCCGGCCCGGACCAGACCTCGGAGATCACTCCGCTCACCTTGACGGCCGAGGCCAGGACCATCATCGGCAGCTACCTCGGTTCTGCCGTGCCTGCACGCGATATTCCGGTGTATGCACAGCTCTGGCGGGAGGGAAAACTTCCGGTGGAGGAACTGGTCTCCTCCACGATCGCCCTGGAGGACATCAACGCTGCCATGGACACCCTTGCGGACGGCCACGCGATCCGCCAGGTGATTCTTTTTGACTAGCGGAACCGGACTCCCGGCCGGGAACGTGGCGGCACAGAATGAATGAGTCCGCGGACGGGATCCCGGCGGCGCAGGAGTGGCGTCCGGACATTCTGGGGGAGGGGTTCGAGCAGCTGACCATGCCCCTCCCCGGTGGTTCGGTGGCCACGCTTGTGCGTTACGTCCCGCCGGAGCCCCATCCCCGCGGGCCGGCGCCGGCGGCGGATTCCGGGAGCCCGGACGCCGTCCCTGCCGATGTGCTGTATGTACACGGCTGGTCGGACTACTTTTTCCAGACCGAACTGGCCCGCTACTGGGCGGGCCGTGGAGCGCGCTTCTTCGCAGTGGACCTGCACAATTACGGGCGCAGCCTGCGGCCGGGCCAGGAACCCGGCTTTACCCGGAGCCTCGCGGAGTATGACCCGGATCTGGAGGCTGCACTGCTGGCCATGGGCCAGGACCGGCCGGACGCAGCCCCGCTCATCCTGCTTGGGCACTCCACCGGCGGGCTGACGCTGGCCACCTGGGTGTACCGGCATCCGGGACGGGCGGCTGCCCTGATCCTGAACAGTCCCTGGCTGGAATTCCAGGCCACCGAACTGGCCCGCCGCGTGATGTCTCCGCTGGTGAGCCTTCAGGCGCAGCGCCGGCCCCGCACTCTGTTCCCTCCGGTGGATCAGGGGATTTACACCCGGACCGTCTCCGCAGCGTTTGGCGGGGAATGGCACTACAACACGGACTGGCGCCCGGTCCGCGGGTTTCCCGTTACCGTGGCGTTTTTGGATGCCGTCTTTTCAGCCCAGGCAACCGTGGCGGACGGGCTCCGGCTGGAGGTGCCCGTGCTGGTGCTGCTCTCGGACAAGAGTTACCTGCACCCGAGGTGGTCCGAGGCAGCGGAACGCGCCGACGTCGCCCTCGATGTAAACGTGGTGGCCCACCGGGCACTGTCGCTCGGTTCCGCGGTGAGCGTGGTGCGGATTGCCAACGCCATGCATGACGTGTTCCTGTCCGCACCGGCGGTGCGGGCGCAGGCCTATGCGGCGATTACCCGCTGGAGCAGCGGCTACCTTCGGGTCCCGCCGCAAAGCGGCAGGACCCGAAGCTCGCTCACACCGCCGGGGTGAACCGTGACGGTGTGCCCGGCTAGTCGATCAGCTCGTATGCAGGCAGGGTCAGGAAGTCCGGGTAGTCCTCGGAGAGGCTGATCTCGCCGATCATGCGGCTGGCCGGTTCGAAGTACGCCGTGAACATTTCCTCGGAGACCTCACCGCGCAGGCGTTCGGTTTCCTCGGCAAGGATCCGGCTGACCAGTTCCTCCGTCACCGTGTCGCCGGTGTCCTCAAGCACCACGTTGTTGCGAACCTGCTGCCAGACCTGGGACCTGGAAATCTCCGCCGTCGCAGCGTCTTCCATCAGGTTGCGGATGGCCACTGCACCGTTGCCGGAAAGCCAGATGGCCACGTAGTTGACAGCCACGTAGAGGTTTGACCGCAGTCCGGCCTCGGTGATGGATCCGCCGGCGGTGCTGACATCCAGCAGGTCCGCAGCGCTGACCGAAACATCGTCCCGCTGCCGGTCCACCTGGTTGGGCTTCTCGCCCAGCACGCCGTCGAAAACGTCCTTGCAGGTGGCAACCAGGTCCGGGTGTGCCACCCAGGAGCCGTCGAAACCGTCGCCGGCTTCGCGGGTCTTGTCCGCCTTGACCTTGTCCAGGGCGGCGGCAGTGGTTTCCGGTTCGCGGCGGTTCGGGATGAACGCGGCCATGCCGCCCATCGCGAAGGCGCCGCGGCGGTGGCAGGTCTTCACCAGCAGCTCGGTGTAGGCGCGCATAAACGGTGCCGTCATGGTGACGTCGGCGCGGTCGGGCAGCAGGAAGGACTTTCCGGCGTCACGGAAGACCTTGATCATGCTGAACAGATAATCCCAGCGGCCGGCGTTCAGGCCCGAGGCATGGTCACGGAGTTCGTAGAGGATCTCGTCCATCTCGAATGCCGCCGGGATGGTCTCGATGAGCACCGTGGCCCGGACCGATCCCTGGGGTACGCCCACGTACTCTTCGGCGAAGGTAAAGATGTCATTCCAGAGCCGGGCTTCGAGGTGGCTCTCCATTTTGGGCAGGTAGTAGTACGGGCCCTGGCCGTTTTCGAGCAGCTGCTTGGCATTGGCGAAGAAGTGCAGGCCAAAGTCCACCAATGCGCCCACGGCGGGTTCGCCGTCGATCAGTACGTGCTTCTCCGGCAGGTGCCAGCCGCGCGGGCGCATCACGACGACGGCGAGCGGGGCATCCGTGCGCAGCTTGTATTCCTTGCCCTCGGGGGACGTGAAGGAAAGGTCTCCCCGGGCGGCGTGGTAGAGGTTCACCTGCGAATCCACCACGTTGTGCCAGGTGGGGGTGCAGGCATCCTCGAGGTCGGCAAGCCACACCTTCGCGCCGGAGTTCAGCGCGTTGATGGCCATCTTGGCGGGGGAGGCCGGGCCGGTCATTTCCACGCGCCGGTCCTGCAGTGCGGCCGGGGCCTCGGCTACCTTCCAGTCTCCGCTGCGAACCTCGGCGGTTTCGGGCAGGAAGTCCAGCTTGCCCGAGGCGGCAACCTCGCGGCGGCGGACGGTGCGGGCAGCGAGGCGCTCGTCGCGGGTGCTGCGGAAGCGGCGGTGGAGTTCCTCGATGAATTCCAGTGCCTCGGGGGTCAGGATCTGCTCCGCTCCCTCTGCGGGTGAGGGGTCGGTTACTTCAATGGCCATGATGGTTCTCCCTGTCGACAATGCCTGTGGGGCGGGTGCGGGTGCAGCAACGGGGCCGCGGCGGTCCGTGATGAACCGCCAACCCTACACTTTCTTCCGTATCGTGGATATTATTATCTGTGGAGTGGAATTACAAGGGTAAATGTGTCCTGTGACCCAGCATTACCGGTGCCTACTTCCACTCCGTCATAGCCGCTGCCAGGTGTTCCCGCGCCCGTGCCAGCCGCCCGCGGACCGCCTGGGGGCTGATCCTCAGGGCGGCACCAATCTCCGCGTAGCTCTGGTCATGGACTTCGCGCAGCAGCCAGCATGCCCGCTGGTCCGTCGGGAGCAGGGAGAGGGCACGCCGCAGGGTCTCGAGTTCAGCCGAGACTTCCGCGGTGCGGTGCGGGTCCGTACCGGGAAACGTGGCACGGAAGTGCGGGTCATCAGCATCCGGATCCAGCATGTCCTGCGGGTGGGAGGTGCGGCGGCGCAGGACGTCGAGGCAGCGGTTGGTGGCTGTGCGGTAAACCCATCCGCCGAACGCATCGTCGCGTTCCAATGACGGCAGCACACGCCAGCCAGCCGTGAGGGTGTCCTGCACAACGTCTTCGGCATCGCCGCGGTCCCGCAGCATGCGGTAGGCCAGCCGGAACAACCGTTCCCGGTAAAGTGCCACAAGGTATTCGAACGCCGTCAGATCGCCGCCCCTGGCCATCGCCACGAGGGAAACCTCGTTCGGGAAGCCGGTATCCGTCCCCGCCGGGCTGCGGGTGGAACCCCTCCGGTCATGTGCCGCCTGCGGCAGCTCGGATCCTGCCATGGTGTCCCTTGTCCGTCCGGCAGTGACCGGATCTGCTCCTATTTTCCCAGAGGTGCGGGCAGGGCGGAATAAGCGGCTGCCGGACCGAGGGGAAGATACCCAAATCTCAGCTGCGGCCGTGACGTTTCCCGTCCGCACACGTCATTAATCCTGTAAGGGGCGTGCGCGGTGACGCCGCAACGATCGCAGGAGAGATGATTCCCATGGCAGATCCATCGAAACCGGCCGGACCCACACCGGCAACCACCACCCCCCGGGGAGCCCAGAGCGTCCCGGACCCCTCCGGAACCGGAACCCAGGCCCGGCCCCCGGCTCCGGACCCGCAGGGACACGATCACGAGTCGTCGGGGATGGATGCCCAGCGCCGGTCCGGCCCGCTGCAGACTCCCCGGGGCGACACCACCATTGAAGAAACCGTGGTGCAGAAACTGGCCGGTATGGCCACCCGCGAAGTGCCCGGTGTCTACGCCATGGGCAACGCAGCGCGGCGGGCCTTCAGTTCCATGACCGAGCGGATCCCGGGCTCGCAGACCAACGTCAGCAACGGCGTCACAGTGGAAAAGGGAGAGCGGCAGGCAGCCGTGGATGTGAGCATCGTGGTGGAGTACGGCTTCTCCGTAGTGGAGGTCAGCCAGAGCATCCGGCGCAACGTCATCCGGTCCGTGGAAAACGCCACCGGACTGGAGGTGCTCGAAGTCAACGTGAATGTCACGGACGTACACCTGCCGGATGAACAGGATGAGAGCGGCGAGAGCGAAAACAAGCCGCCCAAGAGCCTGCAGTAACGGCAGTACAACAAGCAGAAGGAGGACTCCATGTCCGCAACGCGGTGGTGTCTGGTAATCGGGTTGGTACTGGGAATCGTGCTGGCCTTCGGCGGTTGGCTGGCGCTCCTCATTACGCTTCTCTTTGGTCTGATCGGACTCCTCGTGGGTCTGGTGGTGGACGGAAAGGTGGACGTTCAGGGGATGCTCGGCAGAGCGTCAAGCCGATGAGCATCCCATCGGCGCCGGGACGGCTGCGTCCGGCACGGGATATCAATGACCGGGGGGAAACCGTGCTGTCCCGGCGGGTGCTGGAGAAAACCGCCAGCCAGGTTGCCCGGGATGAAACCTTTGCAGGCGGCAGTTCGGGAGGCTTTCTGGGGATCGGTGCCCGGGCCGATCTGTCTGCCAGGCCGGATGCCAGTGTGGAACTGGCGGGAAATATTGCCAGTTTGAAAGTCACCGTGGGACTGCCGTACCCGATTGCCCTGCGGCAGGCTACGGAACAGCTGCGCCGCCGGATTACCGACCGGGTCACTGAACTGACGGGTGTGGAGGTACGGCAGGTGGACATTACTGTGTCCTGGCTGAAGCCCGCCGGGACGGAGCTCTCACGCCGGAGGCTGCAATGAGCGGGAGGATTCACCCGCCGGTCTCCATGCGGCGCAGACCCAGCCGGTCCGCCCCTGCCGTGGTCACCGCCCTCCTGCTGCTGGCACTGGGGGTGGCACTGGTGTGGGCGGCAGTGGTCCGGCTGGCGGAAGGGATGTGGCCGGTCTTTTTTGCCGAGCCGCTGGTGTGGCTGTCCTCCACCTCCTGGGACAGCCCTCAGGGCTGGACCGCCGCGGTGGTCCTGCTCCTCATCGGCCTGGTCCTGCTGTTGTGCGGGATCATCCCCGGCGAATTCGGCGCCCTGCCGCTGCGGGCCAAACCCGTAAACATGCCGGGCCTGTCCGGAGCCGGGGAGTCCGGCGGGGTGCCTTCGGTGCGGGGAGGGGAAACGGTGGTGATGAGCCGGCGTGCCGTGGCGCGGCTGGCCGCGTCCACCTGCAACCACATTGACGGGGTGTCCTCCGCCTCGGCGAGTGCCTCGGGTCGAAGGGTCCATCTGGACGTCACTACCGCGCTGCACGGCACCGCGGATCTCCAGCACTGGGTGGTGGACGGGGTGCGGTCCCGTCTTGCCGCCACCGGACTGGATCCGGTGCCGGAAGTCACCGCCTCCATCCGCTCCCGGGAATGACCCGGGAGCGGTGACGGACAAGCAGAAAGGCCAGCCTCAATGAAAGAACATGCCGGAGCGGCCAACCGGACGTGGCTGATCATCCTCGGGATAGTTTTCCTTGCCGCCGGAGTGCTGGCGGTGCTTATCGCCACCGGTGTGCTGGGCGGCGTGGCCAACGCATCGGAGCCGCTGCTGGCGGACGGTGCGGAATTGCTCGCCGGCGAGTCAGCGCCGTGGGTGGTACTGCTGGCCGGCGTGGTGCTGGGCATTCTTGGCCTCTGGTGGATCCTGGCCCAGATTCCGCGCAGCCGGACGGCGGGGACCTTCCGCCTGCAGGAAGACCCGGCGCGCGGCATAACGGTCTGCGATCCGGCAGTGCTTGCGGCCGCCGTCAGCAACGAGACGGAACAGCTGCCCGGAGTGGTCTCCTCCAGCGTGCGCCTGCGGGGCACGGCAGATGAACCCGATCTGGCCATGAAGGTCACGGTGAACTCCGATGCGGATGTGCAGGGGGTCATCGCCCGGATCCAGCACGAGGTGGTTCCTCATCTGGTGACGGCGCTGGAGGTGCCGCTTAACACCTTCGGCCTCGAAGTGGACGCCAGCAGCAAACCGGGCGCCCGGACTGACGGGGCAAGGGTCAGCTCCCGGGGCACCGTGGTGTACTAGCGGGCCCGCACCGCTTCGGCGCGCTCGCGGACCACCTTGTCCTGATGCGCCGCCACCCGCGCCTGGTGCACGGGAGTGCGGCGCAGGAATGCGTACACCACAGCGAGCAGGATGAACCAGAAGGGCGTTACCAACAGGGCCTGGAAGGTGTCCGGCTGGGTGGTCAGCGCCCACAGGATGAAGGCGAAGAAGGCGAATACCACGTACACCATAACGACGCCGCCCGGCAGCTTAAACTTCGACGCTTCGTGCAGCTGCGGCCGGCGCTTCCGGTACACCAGGTAGCTGGCCAGGATGATGGACCAGACGAACATAAAGCACAGCGCGGAAATTGTGGTTACGAGTGTAAACGCGGCGCTGACGGACTCGCCGGCATACAGGAGCACGACGCCGGCGAGCAGGAAGGTGCAGGAGAAGAACAGAGCATTTTGGGGCACTTTGCGCCGGGACAGCCGGCCGAAAGCCTGAGGGGCATCGCCGTCGTGCGCCAGGCCGAAAACCATGCGCGAGGTGGAATATATCCCCGAATTCGCGCTGGATGCCGCGGAAGTCAGCACCACGAAGTTCACTACGGCCGCAGCCGTGCCCAGGCCGGCCAGTGTGAACATCCCTACGAACGGACTCTCATCGGCGCTGAATTCGTCCCAGGGGACCACGGCCATCAGTACAACGAGGGCGCCTACGTAGAAGAGCAGGATGCGGATGGGGATGGAGTTCACGGCGCGGGGAAGGTTCTTCTCCGGGTCCTTGGTCTCCGCGGCGGCGGTGCCCACCAGTTCGATGCCCACAAAGGCGAAGACGGCTATCTGGAAGCCGGCCACAAAACCCATGGGACCGGTGGGGAAGAAGCCGCCGTGGTCCCAGAGGTTGTTGAAGCCTGCCGTGACGCCGTCGCCGTGGGTGAAGCCGGTCAGGACCATGGCCAGGCCCACCACAATCAGGGTGAGGATAGCGATGATCTTGATCAGTGCGAACCAGAATTCGGTCTCGCCGAAGGCCTTCACCGTGGGCAGGTTCAGCGCGAGCAGGACCAGTATGCAGGCCAGCGCGGGTATCCACAGCGGAGCGTTGCCCCACCAGAACGTCACGTAGTGGGCAATGGCCACCACGTCCGCAATGCCGGTGACCACCCAGCAGAACCAGTAGGTCCAGCCGGTGAAAAAGCCGGCCCAGGGGCCGAGCAGGTCCGCAGAGAAATCGCTGAAGGACTTGTAGCTGAGGTTCGAGAGCAGCAGTTCGCCCATGGCCCGCATAACGAAAAACAGCATGAAGCCGATGATCGCGTAAACAAAGATGACGGACGGGCCGGCAACGGAGATGGTCTTGCCCGAACCCATAAACAGGCCGGTGCCGATGGCTCCGCCGATAGCCAGCAGCTGGATGTGGCGGCTGGAGAGTGAGCGGGCAAGATGCGGCTCAGCGGAATTGTTTTTCGGCGCTGAAACAGGGCTGTCGCTCGGTGGGCGGGTAATGCGCTCAGACATCAAAATCCTTCTAATAGGCACCCGCCGGCAGCTAACCGCCGTACTCGCCTATGCCGCTCCCGGAAGGGGACAGCACCTTGCTGTTGGCGCTGCCGCCGACATTTCAGTTTGGAAGCCGCCTACTGGCCCCGTCAAATTACAGGATTGTGACGTTGCAGGTCACAGCGCTCGTGTGGGGCTGCGTACGGCCCCCGCAGCCGGGTGTGTCGAGGGGTTGAGGCCGTGCGGGCGTCGGGTTAGAGTTTGCTGTGTCACGTGCGTGTGACACCCACAAATGAACATGCCTTTATCAGCCGTGGCGGGAGAGTCCCGCCGGATGCACACGAGCATCGCGCCGGGCGCCGTAGGAGCAAACCCTCCCCGGGAATCTCTCAGGCCCCCGTACCGCCATGGCGAGGCAACTCTGGAAAGCAGCTCCGGCCACGGCCGGGACTCACCGACGGTGCAAGCGGAAGTACACCCGCGGAATCTCTCAGGTCCAATACAGAGCGGGGAGGAGCCTTCGTTAGTTGGCGTACCCCCGTCTGCCTTTCCTGGAGCCTCTCATGCCTGTAGAACCGTCCTCCTCCACCCTTGCCGCCGCGTTTGCGGACCGGCACATCGGTGCCCGCGGCGACGCCGTCGAAACCATGCTCAAGGCCGTTGGCTACGACACCCTGGACGGGCTGGCGGACATGGCTGTCCCCGCCGCCATCCGGCAGGGCTTCCCGCTTGTGCTGGATCCGGCGAAATCCGAGGAGGAAACCCTGGCCGCGCTGCGTCGTATCGCCGGGAAGAACAAAACCGCCGTGCAGATGATCGGGCAGGGCTACTACTCCACCCACACCCCGCCGGTAATCCTGCGCAATGTGGTGGAGGATCCGGCCTGGTACACCGCCTACACCCCGTACCAGCCCGAAATCTCCCAGGGTCGGCTTGAAGCGCTGCTGAACTTCCAGACCATGGTCCAGGACCTCACCGCACTGCCGATCGCCAATGCGTCCCTGCTGGATGAAGCCACCGCGGTGGCTGAGGCCGTTTTGCTGATGCGCCGGTCCAACAAGTCCAAGGGCAACGGCGCCATTGTGCTGGACTCCGAAGCCTTCCCGCAGACCATCGCCGTAGTGAAGGGCCGGGCGAAGGCGCTCGGCTTCAAGGTCATCGTCGCGGACCTGGCCAACGGACTCCCCGACGGTGAACTGGCCGGCGTCGTTCTGCAGCAGCCCGGTGCCTCCGGCGTGGTCCGCAACCAGGCCGCGCTGATTGCCGAAGCAAAGGAACGTGGCGCGCTGGTCACCGTTGCGGCTGACCTGCTGGCCCTGACCCTGATCACCCCTCCCGGCGAGCAGGGCGCGGACATTGCCGTCGGCTCCGTGCAGCGCTTCGGCGTTCCGCTGTTCTTCGGCGGCCCGCACGCCGCTTACATGGCCGTGCGCAAGGGCCTGGAACGCTCCCTGCCGGGCCGCCTGGTCGGCGTCTCCAAGGACTCCGCCGGCACCCCCGCCTACCGCCTGGCCCTGCAGACCCGCGAGCAGCACATCCGCCGGGAGAAGGCCACCTCCAATATCTGCACCGCACAGGCCCTGCTGGCCATTGTCGCCTCCATGTACGCCGTGTACCACGGCCCCGAAGGCCTGACGGCGATTGCCCGCCGGGCGCATGACTCGGCCCGTTCGCTGGCCGCCGCCCTCCAGGCCGCCGGCGTCGAACTGCTGCACGGGACCTTCTTCGACACCGTGACCGCCCGGGTTCCCGGCAAGGCCGCAGATATTGTGGCTGCGGCCGAGGCAAAGGGCATCAACCTGCGCTTCGTCGATGCCGACACCGTGGGTGTTTCCGCCGACGAGACCACAACGCCGGCCGTCATCGCGGACGTGGCGGACGCCTTTGGTGCCGCCCCGGCGGACTCGGTGGAGGGCTTCGAGCTGCCCGCGGATATGCTGCGCACCTCGGAGTTCATGACCCACCCGGTGTTCTCCTCCTACCGCTCCGAGACCCAGATGCTGCGCTACCTGCGCCGCCTCTCGGACCGTGACCTGGCCCTGGACCGCACCATGATCCCGCTGGGCTCCTGCACCATGAAGCTCAACGCCACCGCCGAAATGCAGGCCATGACCTGGCCCGAGTTCGCCTCCATCCACCCGTTCGCCCCGGATTCCCAGACCGAGGGCTGGCGCGAACTGATTGCGGACCTGGAAGAGAAGCTGGCCGTCATCACCGGCTACGACACCGTTTCCATCCAGCCCAACGCCGGCTCGCAGGGCGAACTGGCCGGCCTGCTGGCCATCCGCGGCTACCACCACTCCCGCGGCGACGAGCAGCGCACCGTCTGCCTCATCCCCGCCTCGGCGCACGGCACCAACGCCGCCTCGGCCGTACTGGCCGGCATGAAGGTGGTAGTTGTTGCCACTGCCGAGGACGGTGCCATTGACCACGCGGACCTGCGTGCCAAGATCGACGCGCACCGGGAGAACCTGGCCGCCATCATGATCACCTACCCCTCCACGCACGGCGTGTTCGACGACGACGTCCGCGACGTCTGCGAAGCCGTGCACGAGGCCGGCGGGCAGGTCTACATAGACGGCGCCAACCTCAACGCCCTGGTGGGCCTGGCCCAGCCGGGCGACTTCGGCGGCGACGTCTCCCACCTGAACCTGCACAAGACCTTCTGCATCCCGCACGGTGGCGGCGGTCCCGGCGTCGGACCCGTGGCCGCGAAGGCACATCTGGCACCGTTTATGCCCGGCGACGCCGCCACCTGGACCGAGGGCGAGGACATCCCCGTCTCGGCGTCGCGTTTCGGCTCCGCCGGCGTGCTGCCCATCTCCTGGGCCTACGTGAACCTGATGGGCGGCGAGGGCCTGACCAGCGCCACCAAGCACGCCCTGCTCGCGGCGAACTACGTGGCTGCACGCCTGAACGAGTACTTCCCGGTGCTTTACACCGGCAAGGGCGGACTCGTGGCGCACGAGTGCATCCTGGACCTGCGTGAACTCACTGCGAAGACCGGTGTTACCGCCGAGGACGTGGCCAAGCGGCTGGTGGACTACGGTTTCCACGCCCCCACGCTGTCCTTCCCGGTGGCCGGCACCCTGATGGTGGAGCCCACCGAGTCTGAGGATCTGGGCGAGATTGACCGGTTCATTGACGCGATGATCGCCATCCGCGCCGAAATCGATCAGGTGGCGGCCGGGGACTTCAGCCTGGAGGGCAGCCCGCTGCGCAATGCCCCGCACACCGCCGTTGTGGTGGCCGGGAACGAATGGGACCGTGCCTACCCCCGCGAGCAGGCAGCCTTCCCGCTGCGCAGCCTGCGGATGGATAAGTACTTCCCGCCGGTGGGACGGATTGACGGCGCTGCCGGCGACCGGAACCTGATCTGCTCCTGCCCGCCCATCGAAGAGTTCGAGAACTAGGGGTTATTCCAGTGACTGAGAAATACACCGCGCTCTATGAGGCGCACAAACAGCTGGGCGCCTCCTTCACCGACTTCGGTGGCTGGCAGATGCCGCTCAAGTACAGCTCCGAGCTGGCCGAACATAAGGCCGTGCGCAGCGCCGCAGGCCTGTTCGACCTCTCCCACATGGGTGAAGTGGAGGTCTCCGGCCCCGACGCCGGGGCGTTCCTGGACTACGCACTGGTGGGCAGGCTCTCCGCCGTGAAGCCGGGCCGTGCCAAGTACTCGCTGATCACCACCACTGACGGCGGGATCATTGATGACCTGATCAGCTACCGGCTGGCAGAGGACTCGTTCCTCGTGGTCCCCAACGCCGGAAATGCGGACACGGTGGCCGCTGAACTGGCCGCCCGCGCCGAGGGCTTCGACGTCACGGTGACCAACGTGTCCACCGAAACCTCACTGGTGGCAGTGCAGGGCCCGGCAGCCGAGGCCATCCTGCTGGAACTCGTGCCCGAAACGCAGCACGAAGCCGTCACCGGCATGAAGTACTACGCCGCGGACACGGTGGATGTCACTGCGGGGGAGCGGACGCTGAACCTGCTCGTGGCCCGCACCGGCTACACCGGCGAGGACGGCTTTGAGATTTACGTGCCCAACGACGACGCCGCGGCCCTCTGGGACGCGCTGCTCGCCGCCGGCGCGGACTCTGGCCTGATCCCGGCCGGCCTGGCCTGCCGCGACTCCCTGCGGCTGGAAGCCGGCATGCCGCTTTACGGGAACGAGCTCACCCTGGACGCCGACCCCTACGCCGCGGGCCTCGGCCCGGTGGTGGCCCTGTCCAAGGAAGGCGACTTTGTGGGCCGCACCGCTCTCGAAGCCCGCAAGGAAACCGGCCCGGCCAGGAAGCTCGTGGGCCTGAAGGGCTCCGGCCGCCGGTCGGCCCGCAGCTCCTACCCGGTCCTGAAGGACGGGGAGACGATCGGCGAAGTCACCTCCGGCGTTCCCAGCCCCACCCTCGGCTTCCCGATTGCCCTGGCCTACGTTGATGCCGCCTACACCGAACCCGGCACCCTCCTGGACGTGGACCTCCGCGGCAAGCCCGAGCAGTTCGAGGTTGTTGGCCTTCCGTTCTATAAGCGCGAGAAGCGGTAAACCAAAAAAATAAAAGATTCTCGTGACGCCGGCGCCGGAGGGCCGGCTGTCGGTCACCTTCTTGCGAGCCTCTCGTGTGGGTACGTGGGTGTGAGCATAGTAAGGCGGGACGAACGCGTCGGACGCGGGGCATTCTGTGTAGCCCGCATCGCCGAGCGAGGAACGACGAGGAAGTGAAAGATCCAGGGTTCCCTCTCCGAGCTTGCGAGGAGGAGGGCAGGATCTGGAACGCTAAGGGGCGGCGAATGCCGCCCCGCGGGCCCTCGGAACCTAAACTTTGAAGCAAACCACGATCAAGCTTTCCGAGAGGCAAACAGATGAGCAAAGTAAACGCAGGACTCCGCTACTCCGCCGAACACGAGTGGGTCGACTCCTCCAGTCCCGTCCGCGTCGGCATTTCCGCCGTCGCTGCCGACGCCCTGGGCGATGTGGTCTACGTTGACCTGCCCGCCGTTGGCGACACGGTCACCGCCGGCGAGACCTGCGGCGAGGTCGAGTCCACGAAGTCCGTTTCGGACCTCTACGCTCCGGTATCCGGCGAAATCGTGGAAATCAACCAGGAAGCCATCGACAACCCGGCCCTGCTGAACGAGGACCCGTACGGCGCCGGCTGGCTGTTCACGGTGAATGCCACCGCCGAGGGTGAGCTGCTTAGCGCTGAGGAGTACGCCGAGAAGAACGGCGGCGAGCTGTGAGCGATTTCCTCAATTCCCCGCTGGCCGAGGTTGATCCCGAGGTAGCCGAGCAGATCGACAACGAGAGGCGCCGCCAGCAGCAGGGCCTGGAGATGATCGCCTCGGAGAACCACACCGCCGTGGCCATCATGCAGGGGCAGGGTTCGGTGCTGACCAACAAGTACGCCGAGGGTTACCCGGGCCGCCGCTACTACGGCGGCTGCGAATACGTGGACGTCATTGAGCAGCTGGCCATCGACCGTGCCAAGGAACTCTTCGGCGCGAACTTCGCCAACGTACAGCCGCACTCCGGTGCGCAGGCCAACGCCTCGGTGATGCATGCGCTGATCCGGCCGGGCGACACCGTGCTGGGGCTTTCCCTGGCCGACGGCGGCCACCTGACCCACGGCATGAAGATCAACTTCTCCGGCCGGCTCTACAACATCGTTCCCTACGGCGTGGACGAAACGACCCACACCGTGAACATGGACGACGTCGCCCGCCTGGCCCGTGAACATCGGCCGAAGCTGATCGTCGCCGGCTGGTCCGCGTACGCCCGGCAGCTGGACTTTGAGGCGTTCCGCCGCGTCGCCGACGAGGTGGGCGCCTACCTGATGGTGGACATGGCCCACTTCGCCGGCCTGGTGGCCGCCGGACTGCATCCCAGCCCGGTTCCGCACGCCCATGTGGTCACCACCACCACGCACAAGACCCTCGCGGGTCCGCGCGGCGGCATCATCCTCTCCAATGACGCGGAGATTGCCAAGAAGATCAATTCCGCAGTGTTCCCGGGCCAGCAGGGCGGGCCGCTGGAACACGTTATTGCCGGCAAGGCGACCGCCTTCAAGATCGCCGCGACGCCGGAATTCCGTGAGCGCCAGGAACGTACGCTCGCCGGTGCGCGGATCCTCGCCGAGCGCCTGCTGGCCGACGACGTCGCTGCTGCCGGGATCTCGGTGGTCTCCGGCGGCACGGACGTGCACCTGGTGCTCGTGGACCTGCGCAATGCCTCCCTCAACGGGCAGGAAGCCGAAGACCGGCTGGCGCAGATCGACATCACCGTGAACCGGAACGCGGTGCCCTTCGACCCGCGTCCGCCGATGGTGACGTCGGGCCTGCGGATCGGTACCCCCGCCCTGGCTACCCGCGGCTTCGACGAGGACGCGTTCCGCGAGGTTGCGGACATCATTGCGCAGGCGCTGATTGCGGCTGGCGACGCCGATCTGGCGCCGCTGCGCAACCGCGTCACCGTCCTGGCTGAATCCCACCCGCTGTACACCGATGTCGCGGATCTCTCCGCGGCCCCGGCGGCAGCACACCGTTAGGACACCCGATGGCTGTCGGCGTTTTTGATCTGTTTACCGTGGGCATCGGCCCGTCGAGCTCGCATACCGTGGGTCCGATGCGTGCCGCTGCCGTGTTCGCGGCCGAACTGGTGGACGCCGGCATCCTGGATTCCGTGGCCGGCCTCCGCGTGGACCTGTACGGGTCCCTCGCGGCGACCGGCCGCGGCCACGGCACCATGACGGCCGTGCTGCTGGGACTGGAAGGCTTCGCCCCCGAACTGATCCTGCCGGAACAAGTGGAGGAGCGGCTCGCCGACATCGAGGCCACCCGGAAACTGCAGCTCTGCAGCGAGGTGCCCGGCGCCGTCGCCCGCCCACTGGAATACGGCGAGGCGGATATTGTCCTGCACCCCCTGACGGTGCTGCCCCGGCACACCAACGGCATGAAGTTCGCGGCCCTGGCCGGAGACGGATCAGTGCTGCACGCCGAAACATTCTTCTCCGTGGGCGGCGGGTTCATTGTCCGCGAGGGCGAGGAACGGGCAGCGGCCCTGGAGCTGGAAGCCAGCAAATCCGAGCTGCCGTATCCGTTCCGTACCGCTGCCGGGCTGCTGCGGCACTGTACCGAAAACGGCCTGAGCATCAGCGAAGTCATGCTGGCCAATGAGAAGGCCGCCCGGAGCGAAGAGGATATCCGTGCCGGCCTGCTGCACATCCGCGACGTCATGGAGGAGTGCAAAAACTCCGCGATCCGCCGCACGGGCCTGCTCCCCGGCGGGCTGAAGGTCCGCCGTCGTGCCCCCGCCTGGCACACCCGGCTGCGCGCTGAAGACCCCAACCGTGATCCGAAGTTCTGGCAGGAATGGGTGAACCTGGTGGCGCTGGCCGTGAACGAGGAAAACGCCTCCGGCGGCCGGGTAGTCACCGCACCCACCAACGGTGCCGCAGGCATCATTCCCGCGGTAATGTTCTACGCCACCCACTACGGTCCCGGCATGGACAGCGCCACGCCCGAACAGCGCGACGACGTGGTGGTCCGGTTCCTGCTCGCAGCGGGTGCCGTGGGCGTGCTGTACAAGGAGCAGGCCTCCATCTCCGGTGCTGAGGTGGGGTGCCAGGGCGAAGTGGGTTCGGCGTCGTCCATGGCGGCCGCCGGTCTGGCCGAGATCCTCGGCGGCAGTCCGGAGCAGGTGGAAAATGCCGCCGAAATCGCCATGGAACACAACCTGGGCCTGACCTGTGACCCGATTGGCGGACTCGTCCAGGTGCCCTGCATCGAACGCAACGCCATCGGAGCGGCCAAGGCCGTGAATGCGGCAAAGATGGCGCTCTGGGGCGACGGCGACCACCGTGTCTCGCTGGACGAAGTCATTGTGACCATGCGCGAAACCGGCCGCGACATGAGTTCGAAGTACAAGGAAACCGCCCTCGGCGGCCTCGCCGTCAACGTGGTGGAGTGCTGACCGCTGCGCGCTGCGTCCGGCTGATGTGATTTGTGTTACAGCTGAGGTTTAAGCAAGGCTATGGTGTCCCTTCGACAGCATGCTTACTGAAAACCGAGGTTCGATTGATGAGTGCAGCACGGGCAGTTCCGATGGCTCCGGCGTCGGAGGAAGTCGGATGGCTCGGGTCTGTGGATGCCGCGGTCAATTCCTTCTTCGAACCCATAACGGCCGTTTTCTCCGCGATCGTGTTTTTTCCGGTCAGCATCGGTGACTTCAGCTTTCCCGTGGTGGTCGCCTGGCTGATCGTGGCAGGCGTAGTCTTCAGCATCTATTTCGGCTTCATTCAGTTCCGCGGCCTAAAAGTGGCGGTGGAAGTGGTGCGCGGGAAGTTCTCCTCGAAAGAGGACCCCGGGGAAGTGCCGCATTTCCAGGCACTGACATCGGCGCTGTCCGGCACCGTGGGTTTGGGCAACATTGCCGGTGTTGGCGCGGCCATGGCCCTGGGCGGGCCGGGGGCAACCCTCTGGATGATCCTGGCCGGCCTGCTGGGCATGGCATCGAAGTTTGCCGAATGCACCCTGGGCGTGAAATACCGCGAGGTGCATGCCGACGGCTCCATCAGCGGCGGGCCGTTCAAGTACCTGCCGGTGGCGTTCGCCCGCTTCGGCAGCTGGCCGGCAAAGATCCTCACCGGCGTGTTTGCCGTGGCCATCCTGATCTTTGGCGTCGCCGGCGGCAACATGTTCCAGGCCAACCAGACATTCGCCCAGATTCAGAACGTCACCGGAGGCGATGACGGACTCCTGGGCAGCGCGGGCGGAGCCTTGATCTTCGGCCTGATCCTGGCCGCCCTGGTGGCGGTGGTGATCCTTGGCGGCATCAAGTCCATCGGTGCCACAACCTCCAAGCTGGTACCCGCCATGGGCGCGGTCTACATTCTGGCGTGCCTGTTCGTCATCATCGTGAACATCGAGAATGTGCCCGCGGCGTTTGGCGCCATCTTCGAGGGCGCTTTCCGCCCCGAAGGTTTTGCCGGCGGCATCATCGGCGTCATGATTGTCGGCTTCCAGCGCGCCTCCTTCTCCAACGAGGCGGGCGTGGGATCCGCAGCCATCGCGCACTCGGCGGTCAAGACCCGCCGGCCGGTCAGCGAGGGCTTCGTGGCCATGTTCGAGCCGCTGGTGGATACGGTCCTTATCTGCACCATGACCGCCCTGACCATCATCATGGCCTCTACTCCCAGCCTGCAGGCCGGAATTGACCAGGTGCAGGGCGGTGGTGATGCCCCCGACGGCGTTATCCTCACCTCGGATGCCTTCGCCACAGTGTTGCCGTGGTTCCCGGTGATCCTCTCCATTGCCGTGGCCCTGTTCGCTTATTCCACCCTGATCACCTGGTCCTACTACGGACTCAAATCCTGGGAGTACCTTTTTGGCCGCGGGCGTCGCCGGGAAGCCACCTATAAGGTCATTTTCCTGACGTTCACCGTGGCCGGCTGCGTGCTGTCCTTCAGCCAGGTCATCAGCTTTGCGGATGCGGCACTGTTTGTCTGCGCCTTTGTGAACCTGCTGGGTGTTTACCTCCTCCTGCCGGTGATCAAGCGGGAAATGAAGCAGTACCTGGCGGACCGCCGGAGCGGCAAGCTGGAGGTGCTCGGCATCGATGAAGAGGACATCAAAGAGGCCCAGGCCAACGCCTGAAATGTTCGGGGCGAGCCGCGTGCAGAGGCTTGAGGCGTCCGATTCTCCGGTGGTAAAACCGGAAGAACCCCTGGCAGCGACGGACCGGAAGGAACGGCATGACACACGGAAACAGCCACCCGAAGGACAAGGAGGCCCGAAATGCCTAAGACCGGCAAGAGTGGTTCACCGATCAAGGACGAACTGCCCTCGACTCTGCAGCGCTCGGACAAAAAGGCGCAGGACACGTTCGCAAAGACGTATGACTCCGCCATGGAGGAGTACGACGACGCCGAGCGGGCCGCGCGTACTGCCTACGCCTCGCTGAAGCACACCCATGAAAAGGTGGGCGACCACTGGGAGGAAAAGGAAGGGAAAGGCCCTTCCGATGCCAGGGCGGCTGAAGGACGGGGATCCTCCAAGGACACTGCAGGCGGTGTGGATGCCAACGCCTCCAAGGAACACCTTTACGAGCTGGCCTCCAAGCTGGAAATCTCCGGCCGTTCCAAGATGACCAAGGACGAACTGGTGGACGCCCTGCAAAAGGCCAACGCGAGCGAAACACGGAAAGCCCGCAAAGACTGATTCGCTTAGCCGCGGCCGCCGAACGGCATCCCCGATGCCGTAACCACCAGGGAACGGACGTTCGCGGAGGCGGGTGCCGACGCCATAAAGAGCACCGCCGCGGCCGCTTCCTCCACCGGGAATGACGGCTCCACCGATGTGGTGCCGTTGGCCTGAAGTGCGCCCTGGCCGCTGCTGATCCCACTGAGCAGTTCGGTGGCGGCGTTGCCGATGTCGATCTGCCCGCAGGTGATGCCGTAGGGCCTGCCGTCCAGATCGATGGACTTCGTTAGTCCGGTCACAGCGTGCTTCGTGGCGGTGTACGCCGCGGAGAGCGGCCGGGGAGTGTGGGCGGAGATGGAACCGTTATTGATGATCCGTCCGCCACGGGGTGTCTGTGCCTTCATGTGCCGTACCGCCACGGCGGCGCACAGCATGGTGCCCGTGACATTGACCGCCAGGGTCCGGTTCCAATCCTCAATGCTCAGTTCGTCAATGCTGCCGGTGGGCCCGAAGACCCCGGCATTGTTGAACAGCACGTCCACCCGCCCGAAGGTTCCGGCGGCGGCAGCGAACAGTCGTTCGACGTCGTCGGGCACGGTGACGTCGGTGGGCACCACCAGCGCTTCCGGGTGGCCGGCAGCAGTTTCCTGCAGCTCGGCCTCGCGCCGGCCCGCAAGCACCACCCGGTAGCCTGCCGCCAGGAACGCCTGCGCGGTTGCCCGCCCAATACCGGATCCGGCGCCGGTGACCACGGCGGTGCGGGGCGTGGCGCCAGCGGCACCTGGTGGGATGTTGTGCGTGTCCTTGTCCATGACTTGATTCTGCCCTGCCGTCCGCAGGCGGTGCACCACCGGGACCTTCCGCCTGTTCCCTGCCCGCGGTGAAAACCCGTGAAGCCATTGGCTGCGCGGAGCCGTCCCGAAGGGTCGGGGGTCTGGCGGGCAGCCCGCGGCCGCCCTACGATACGAAGCACACGGTCTGAAACGTTTCTGGCAGGGCAGTACCCAACGGCTGATGGGGATAGATCCATGTCGACAGTGAAATACACCGCGGAACCGGACGGCACCTACGTTGCGCCCCGGGTTGTTCCGGTTTCCAAAGGGCGCATCGTCGTCAACTGGATCACCTCCACAGACCACAAAACCATCGGGTACATGTACCTGATCGCCTCTTTCACTTTTTTCTGCCTCGCGGGCGTGATGGCACTGATCATCCGCATGGAACTCTTTGAACCGGGCATGCAGATCCTGCAGACCAAGGAACAGTACAACCAGCTCTTCACCATGCACGGCACAGCCATGCTGCTGATGTTCGCCACCCCGCTGTTCGCCGGGTTTGCGAACGCCATCATGCCGCTGCAGATCGGCGCCCCCGATGTGGCGTTCCCCCGGCTGAACGCCCTGGCCTTCTGGTTCTTCCTCTTTGGCAGCACCATTGCCCTGGCCGGGTTCATCCTGCCCCAGGGGGCGGCGTCCTTCGGCTGGACGGCCTATACCCCGCTCTCCAACACGGCCTTCAGCCCCGGCCTCGGCGGGGATCTGTGGGTCTTTGGGCTGGCGTTGTCCGGCTTCGGCACTATCCTGGGTGCGGTCAACTTCGTCACCACCATCATCTGCCTGCGAGCCCCGGGCATGACCATGTGGCGGATGCCGATCTTCACCTGGAACACCCTGGTCACCGCCATCCTGATCCTGATGGCGTTCCCGCCGCTGGCCGCAGCCCTGTTCGCCCTCGGTGCCGACCGCCGGTTCGGCGCCGACATCTACAATCCGGAACGCGGCGGCTCGATCCTGTGGCAGCACCTGTTCTGGTTCTTCGGCCACCCCGAGGTGTACATCATCGCGCTGCCGTTCTTCGGCATCATCTCCGAGATCCTGCCCGTCTTCAGCCGCAAATCGATCTTCGGCTACAAGGGGCTGGTGTTTGCCACCATCGCCATCGCTGCCCTGTCCATGACCGTATGGGCACACCACATGTACGTCACCGGATCCGTGCTGCTGCCGTTCTTCGCCTTTATGACCATGCTGATTGCGGTGCCCACCGGCGTGAAGTTCTTCAACTGGATCGGCACCATGTGGCGGGGGTCCATTACATTTGAGACGCCCATGCTCTGGAGCATCGGCTTCCTGATTACCTTCCTGTTCGGCGGCCTGACCGGCATCATCCTCTCGGCACCGCCGCTGGACTTCCACGTCTCGGACACCTACTTCGTGGTGGCACACTTCCACTACGTCATCTTCGGAACCGTGGTCTTCGCAATGTTCGCCGGCTTCTACTTCTGGTGGCCCAAGTGGACCGGGAAGATGCTCAATGAACGCCTGGGCAAAATCCACTTCTGGCTATTGTTCATCGGCTTCCACACCACTTTCCTGATCCAGCACTGGCTCGGTGTGCTGGGCATGCCGCGCCGCTACGCGGACTATCTGGTGGAGGACAACTTCACCGGCATGAACCAGCTGTCCACCATCGGTTCCGGCATTCTTGCCCTGTCCATGATTCCGTTCTTCTGGAACGTGTACATCACCTGGCGCCACGGCAAAAAAGTGGAAGTGGATGACCCGTGGGGCTTCGGGGGATCCCTTGAATGGGCCACGTCCTGCCCGCCGCCGCGCCACAATTTCACCTCGCTGCCCCGTATCCGCTCGGAGCGTCCGGCACTGGACCTGCACCATCCGGAGCTGATGCCGCGGGCCAACGAAGGTACTAATTCACCCGCGGAAAAGCTGTTTGGGGCGGCGGATATGGGTGGCGATGAACCGCGCAATCCGGATCCCCGGCAGTAGCGCAGACGGATCCCATAACATTTCCATTGCGCAGTTTGCCGAGTAGACAGTAAGTATGCTTACCATATCTCCGAACCATCCCGCAGTTTCCCCGCGGGCCGAACGAGAGATAGGTATGAGCAATGTCCAACCTGGCACTACCACCACAACCTCCCGGCGAACCAATGTTCAGAAGGCAGCCCTCGCCTTCGGCGTAGTATTCCTGCTGGTCGGCGTGATGGGCTTTATCCCCGGCATCACCAGCGACTATGACCAGCTGTCCTTTGCCGGCCACCACTCCGGCGCGCTCCTGCTGGGCATCTTCCAGGTCTCGGTGCTGCACAACATTGTGCACCTGCTGTTCGGCATTGCCGGCCTCGCCTTTGCCCGCAGTGTTGGCGCCGCGCGGAACTACTTGATCTGGGGCGGTGCGGTCTACGCTCTGCTGCTTCTTTACGGGCTCTTCATCGGCCACGACTCCGCGGCCAACTTCGTGCCGCTGAACACCGCCGATAACTGGCTGCACGCCTTCCTTGCGGTTGCCATGATTGGTTCGGGCCTGGCCCTGACCCGTGACCGCCGGGACGCACCGGCCGCCCGAGCCTAGCCCGTCACATCCGGCCAACCACTCCCGCCCGTGCGGCCGGACAGGTTCGGCCGGCCGGGCAGTACGCCTGGCACACTTCCGACGGCAGCCGCCCGGACTTCCGCCTTTGAGGCGGGAATCCGGGCGGCTGCCTCGTTAAATGCGGTATCGGGGCCGCACCCTGAATCGGAGGGACGTTTCTTTTGCCCGGAGTGGCTATTGATCCAAGGGTCATGAACCGTTGACCCTGCCGGTGACCCGGGCCTAGTGTCGGACCCATCCTCACTGTGACAGTTCGCCCCGGAAGAGCGGCGCGGAGGAAAGCGGTAGGAAACCTAGAGATGTGGGAACAAAAACAAGGGAGTTTTTGTGAAGACGCATGTAGCCGCCGCATTCCAGCAACCGCTCGATCCCGTAGCCGGGTCCCTGGCCATTTCGGCCATCCTGGCCGCCCTTCCGCTGCTGATCCTTTTCGTCCTGCTGGGCGTGTTCCGGATGAAGGCGTACCAAGCGGCCCTGATCAGCCTGGCACTGTCCATCATCCTGGCGGTTGTCGGCTGGCAAATGCCGGTGGGCCAGGTCCTGTCGGCAACCGGCCTGGGCGCCTTCTACGCGATCTTCCCGATCCTCTGGATCCTCATCAACGCCCTGTGGATTTACAAACTCACTGTCGCCACCCCGTGGTTCGAAATCCTTGGCCGCACCATCCGGTCCATCTCGGATGACCTGCGCATCCTCTCCATCCTGATTGCCTTCTGTTTCGGCGCCCTGCTCGAATCCCTCGCCGGGTTCGGCGCACCGGTGGCCATTGCGGCCGCCATGCTGATGGCTGCCGGCATGAAGCCGCTGAAATCCGCTGTTGTTGCTCTGCTCGCAAACACCGCACCGGTGGCCTTCGGGGCCATGGCGGCACCCATCATCGCCCTGAACGGTGTCACGGGCATCCCGCTGCAGGAGCTTTCGTCCATGACCGGCCGGCAGACGCCCTTCATCGCCCTGGTGGTTCCGCTGATCCTGGTGTTCCTGGTGGACGGGAAGCGCGGGCTGCGGCAGACCTGGCCGGTGGCACTGGTGGCCGGAGCGGCCTTCGGGCTGGCCCAGTTCGTGGCCTCAAACTTCTTCATCGTGGAGCTGACCGACGTTGTTGCAGCCGTTGTGACGGTGATTGCGGTCCTGCTGATGCTCCGGGTCTGGCAGCCGGCAGAGATTATTGGCATGACCGGGGAAACCCGGGAAGCGGAAAAGGCCGAAGCAGCCGTTTCCGAGGCCGGGGCCGGAACGGATACCCTGACCGGATCGACGCGGGGCGCCGGGGCCGGGGCAGGGGCCGCAGGGGCCGGAGGAGCAAGCGGAGGAGCCACCGCCGTCGGTGCCGACAGC